>JALZWN010000034.1 GCA_023300235.1 Mariniblastus sp. | reverse complement strand
ACGATGATTGATCTATTTCAGCCAATCGTGAGACCAGGTTCTCAAAGCCGTTGCCACTTTGACGTTGCAGGACGCCAAGATGGTCTGTGTCGAAGATATACATACTCGACCTTTATTCTTTCGCAGGATTGCAATCTGCCTGACGTTCTTCACGCCCCAGTCGAAGGATCTCCTCAAATTCATCGTCATCTTTGAACGAGCCAGAAACTTCTGAGATCCAATTCGACTTATTATTTGAGCTGTCAGATTTTTCTTTTAGGCGTTCAATCTCTTGCTCGATCTTAGCAATTCGCTCTTCAAGATTTTTAGACATGACAACCTGCAGTGGATGGATTCGCAACAACTTAAGCTTCAATAGTAACGATATTGCACTCGCAAGGAAAATGTCAGTTGCGGCGAGCTTCGAAACGGTGCTGGCAGTTTTTCTTCATCAGGCTAGTTTCGATTGCCGGTTTTTACGGCCAAAACAAGCAGGACCGAATTCCTACTACGCTAAGCTGCACTCGACAAATGCCTCATCAAGTCACTCCTCAGTAGTTCTTTCGATAAACGCCAGCCTAAAAGACGGCTGTTCATTCAGAGTCAACCGCTGTGTGAACGTCCACCGAAGGTAGCGCTACTTTCACGGAGTGAGAGGCGACTATGGGTTCCTTGCTGACGCAGCGGGCTCCCATTTATGTCGGGGCCATTTGCAGGACTTCCTAAATTGGAAAACTCTTTCACGGTGTGGTAGGAGGTGACTACCCGGCGAGCCCGGCGATCATGCTGCCCGAGTTTTTGTCGCCGGGAGTCGCATTGGAGGCGCTGGAGCGAGTTGCTCCGGAGGAATCTGAAGCGTCGCAGTAGAGTTGAGACCCAAAAGCGAACCCGGCCTGTTAGAGTAGGTTAGGTTCGCTTTTTTTGGGGGGGATTCGCCTTGCCGATCAGTGGTGGGGCAGCTTTCGGTGATCGCCCTGCCGGAGCATGCGATTGACTAGTTAACCTTTCTGCCCGGTTAACTTTGAACGCAATCGTAAGACTACGCCACGCCGATCGAGGCGATGATGGCTTGAATCTGTCGGCGGTGGATGCTGATGTGGTGATGCCCGTAAACGCTCAGCCGTTTCAGGTTTAGCAATCCGTAAAGAGGGTGCCGAATCGCGCCGGTGGCTTGGCGATGTTTCTGAGATTCGATCAAGTTGTTCGCGAATCCGATGTAGGCCCAGACTGAATCTTGAAAGCGGTCGACCGTTTCGGAGCCGACGTCGTCCGGTTGCCAGTAACGCAGCGCCGGCGTTGGGGCTCGTAGCTGGTTAGCGATAACAAAGGACCGCATTGATTCCAACAGCCAATCGGTGTGGAGGCGTAGGTGCTCGATCGCCATGTAGACGGACCAAGAACAACTCTGCGGCCAGAGCCCCGCCAGCGGTGCGATGGGTTCGGTCATGCCCAGCAGATCGTAGTCGTGATCGCCGGCGATGCTGAGGATTTGATCGGCTTGTTTTTCGAAAGCGGTTACACTTCCGGCAATGCTGCTGGTCAGGCAACGCATCTCAAAGTTCGATCGTAACCAAAGTTTGCTCGGCACAGATTGCATGAGAGAAATGGGGCTCGGTGAGGATGCGAATTTTTCAATCGAATTCGAATGTATAATTTAGCGGCTGGGCGATAGCCGCGGTTTCCACACCGCAAAAAACGTGGCGATTGCCAAATCGGCTAATAATGATTTTTGAAACTCGATTAAATCGCCAAATCAACTAAATCGCTCAATCAAAAACCACTATCGCTCAAACGGCTCAAGAATTGACAACCTCGATACACGAGAATGCCTTTACGAGAAAGCTCTCGTGAAGAGCGTGCTTTAACGAATTTAAAGGCGACCCAATTGAAGTTAAGGGCGACCAACTTGGTCGCTCTAGTGTCCGTGATCGTCGGCGACGAACGGTAGTTTCGTTGCCATGCCCAATAGGTGTTTTGAACGCAAGCTAAACTTCTCGCTCTTGGTCAGCACGCCGTCGGCGGATAAAACGCAGTCTGGGTTGAGCTTCATGTTGGTGACCATTTTCCAGCAAGCGGCTAACAGCGATGTCAGTGTGCGCTTCCCGTCGAAGTCCAGTGTCGATACGAGGTGGCCGGCTTCTTGGTACATTGGTTCCAGCCGAGAAGTGTAAAGTCGGACGAGGTGTTTGAACTCGTCCGACGGACGGCGCATTTTCAATCGCGAGATATCCACGCCGCACTCGGCGAGGTCTGCTTTGGCTAGGAAGTTGCGGTTGCGTTTCATGTCGTTGACGCAGTTGGCCAAAATTTGTGTCAGCATCACGGCTTTACCGCATGACATCGCAGCGTGTTCGTAGTCTGGTTTGACAACGCCAATGACGGGCGCTAGTGCGGCCATCATCGATCCGCCAAATGTCTCACAGAATTCGTCAAGCTGTTCGAATGTATCGAAGGTTCGTTTGTTGGCCCAAACGTCGGCGGCTTCCATCGAATTGAAGAAGCATTGCGGATCGACATTGTATCGATTGCAAGTGTCAGCCAGTGCGGCGAGTTCGGGAGTTGCGAAGTTACCGGCAAGTGCGTTGGACATGTCTCGATAGATCTCTTTGGAGATTTCGGGCACTTGTCCGTCGGTGCTTTCGAGGTCCAACAGTTCGCTGGTTTGCAGGAACTGGTTTAGCAACGCGTAGACTCCTTTTTTGTTGTCGCCTCCAACATTGGAAATCAGCCAGTCCCAGGCCTTCAGGTCTTTTTTGACTTGTTTGCGACAGGCTTTGTAACCTTGTTCTAGCGTTTCGCCTGGTGCCGTGACGGGTGAGCTTGTTTCCAACATTTTTGATTCTCCACAAAAAGAGCCGGACCTTGGTGGGCGGTTCCGGCCGTTCGTTAATTGGTTTCATGAATCATAAACGATCGGGCTCGCCAATGTCACCCTTTAGCTGTGTTAACCGAGTCAGTGAGGGCGGGTTGGGTCGGTCAAATGTCAGCGGGCCAGTGGTTTCGCTTGGAAGGGTTGGGGGCGATTTTCCGGTGGTGCCGTCACGGGACAGTTGGCGAAGTGGACCGCAGAATCCCCTTTGGCGGCGGCGAATGCGTGTTTTGGGTAAGCCGCTGGATTCGACCAATGGGGAGATTTTCGCCAATATTGGTGTTTCGCTGTCGAAGACCCCGCAATGTTGCCTCGTCACTTCGGGCGCAGTTAACTATCATATCGCTCGAACTCAACGCTCAAGCACTGAGCTGCTTGATTCGATCGACCCACGCCGCCAAAACTATTTGAGACTCGGAGCCATTGTGAAGATTTTGTTAGCCAGCCCGCGAGGATTTTGCGCGGGGGTCAATATGGCCATCGAGAGCCTTGACTTGACGTTACGAGAGTTTGGAAGTCCGGTTTATGTGTATCACGAAATTGTTCACAACCGTTATGTGGTGGAGTCCTTCAAAAAGAAGGGTGCGGTTTTTGTCGACTCGCTAGACGAAGTGCCGCGTGATTCGGTGCTGATGTTTTCGGCTCACGGCGTTTCGCCGGAGACGCGAGAGCTGGCGAAGTCACGGAACCTGAACGCGATCGACGCGACTTGTCCGCTGGTTACTAAGGTTCATTTGGAAGCGGTGAAGTACGCTCGCGAGGGCTACACGATTTTCTTGATCGGTCACGAGGGCCACGATGAAGTTATCGGCACGATGGGGGAAGCACCCGAAGCGATGATTTTGGTGGAGACGGTGGAGGACGTTGCCAAGCTTGAAGTGCCCAACGATGCGAAGGTCGCTTACCTTACACAGACCACGCTTTCGGTTGACGACGCAAACAAGATCATTGCCAAGCTACGAGAGCGTTACACGAATTTGGTGAACCCGCCCAAAGATGATATTTGCTACGCGACACAAAACCGCCAAGAAGCCGTTCGTGTCATTTGTCAGAACTCGGATTTGTGTTTGGTCTTGGGCAGTCAAAATAGCTCAAACAGCCAGCGGCTACGACAACTGGCCGACGAGTCCGGTGTGCCGGCTTACTTGATCGATGGGGCGGCCGATATGAAGGAAGAATGGCTCGAAGGCGTCGAGACGATTTTGGTGACCGCGGGTGCGAGTGCGCCGGAGACGGTGGTTGAGGAAACGATCGCGTGGATCAAGGAACGTCACGAGACCGAAGTCGAACCGGTGATGATTCGTGAAGAGAACGTTAGTTTCCCGTTGCCGAAGAAACTGCGGCAGTTGACCAAGTCGAAGTAGGTCTTGGAAATAGCTGGCGGAGGCCACCGCCGAGGTGTGGCTGAAGGTGAAGGTGTGGTTAACAGCTGGAAGGCTTGTCTCGGGCGAAGCCGCAAGGCTTGCTCGGGAAAGTGCAGAGAAAAGTGCAAAGAAAAGTTCACAGGGTGAACTTTACGAGCTTTTCGGCTTTGCGTGATGATTTCGTGCAGTCGGTCGTGGTGGTAGCCATGGCTTTTGCGGGTGTTTCTCGTTGGTTGCTTCCACATGTTTCTGCCGGTCTCGAAAAATAACCGCTGATTCGCTACGATCTGCGTCTTTGGAAGCGTTGTTTGACCAACGATAACTGCGCTTTCAGCAACCCAATTCAATCTACAAAGCCTTCAACGACCTGAGTCGCTCTGACCTCGGTTCGCTCTGATTCTGATAGACCAAGTGATCCCATGAATGACGCCGAAGAAAAACCAGTCGACTTTGTCCGCAAGATTGTCGCTGAAGATATCGCCAACAATAAAAACGAAGGCCGAGTCCACACGCGGTTTCCGCCGGAGCCTAACGGCTACTTGCACCTGGGCCACGCCAAGTCGATTTGTTTAAACTTTGGTCTCGCCAAAGAAAACGGTGGCAAATGCAATTTGCGTTTCGATGATACCAACCCAGAAAAAGAAGACAACGAATTCGTCGAGTCGATTCGCGAAGATGTGCGTTGGTTGGGGTTTGAGTGGGACCACGAGTTCTTTGCTTCGGATTATTTTGATCAGTTGTATGACTGGGCGGTTCAGCTGATCAAAAACGGCAAAGCGTACGTCTGCGATCAAACCGTCGAAGAGGTCCGCGAGTATCGAGGTGGCTGGAACAAAGAAGGCAAAAACAGCCCGTTCCGCGATCGAAGCGTCGAAGAAAATTTAGACTTGTTCGAGCGGATGAAGAACGGCGAGTTCGGGGACGGCGCGAAAACACTCCGTGCCAAGATCGATATGAACGCGGACAACATGAACTTGCGAGACCCGGCGATGTATCGGATCCGGCATGCGTCTCATCATCGTACCGGCGACAAGTGGTGTATTTATCCGAACTACGATTGGGCTCACGGGCAAAGTGATTCGCTTGAAGGCGTCACCCACTCGGTTTGTACGCTCGAGTTTGAGAATCATCGACCGCTGTACGATTGGTACGTTGAACAGTTGGGCATTCATCACCCGCAGCAGATTGAGTTCGCGAAACTGGTTATCTCGCACACGATGATGAGCAAGCGAAAGTTGACTGAGCTTGTTCAGGGCGGTTATGTTGAAGGTTGGGATGACCCGCGAATGCCGACGTTGTCTGCGTTGCGTCGTCGAGGAGTTCCGGCGGAGGCGTTGCGGAGTTTTTGTGAGCGAGTTGGCATCACGAAATTCAACAGCATGACGGATTTGGCGTTATTGAATCTTTGCATTCGCGACGTGTTGAATAAGTCGACCGACCGGATGATGGTGGTTTTGGATCCGATTAAAGTCGTGATTGAAAACTACGCCGAAGGCGAATCTGAAATCCGCAACGTGGTTAACAATCCAGAAGCCGAACCGAAGACGACCCGTGAGATGAAGTTTGGTCGTGAAATTTACATTGAGCGTTCGGACTTCATGGAGGACGCGCCGAAGAAGTTTTTCCGGCTGACGGTGGGCGGAGAAGTCCGTTTGCGATTCGCTTACTTCCTTAAATGCAACGATGTGATCAAAGACGACAGTGGCCAGATCGTTGAGCTGCGTTGTACTTATGATCCGGAAACTGCTGGCGGAAAGGCCCCCGACGGTCGCAAGGTCAAAGGCACCATCCATTGGGTTTCGGCCGAGGAAGCGATCGATGCGGAAGTTCGTTTGTACGACGTGTTGTTTGAGAATGAAGATTCCAGTGACGTGCCGGAAGGTGTCGATTGGAAAGATCTAATTAACCCGAACGCGTTGCAGACGGTCCAAGCCAAAATCGAAAAAGCGTTGATTGACGCCAAGCCGGGCGAGCAGTTTCAGTTCGTTCGCAACGGGTATTTTTGTGTTGACTCGAAAGACTCGCAGCCGGGCAAGCCCGTGTTTAACCGGACGGTTACCTTGAAGGATGCTTGGGCGAAGGCCAAAAAGAAATAGCTAAACCGAGGCGGTCGATGAACTGGGGCGGTCGATAAACCGGGGCGGTCGAGTTAGGCTGTACTTTGGTGCTGACGGGTTTGCAGATTGTTTTAGCCGTTTAGGCGATGGACCGTTTAGGCGATGGACCGTTTAGGCGATGGACCGTTTAGCCGTTTAGGCGAACAGCCCGGTATCGTGATTGCGAAGTGATTGCGAAACCGCGGTTACTGCCAACGCGGCTTTATTGAATTAACAAGTCCCCAATGGGCCTTCCCAAATGGGGCTTCCCTGAGCGAACCTTTTCGAACTTAGCGAACCAACCGATTTATGTTTGAACGCCGCTCATTAAGCTTTCCGATCACGCTTGGCGTGTTTATGATCCTCGCGATCGTTGTGCTGACGATCGGTTGGGTGTTGATGTGGGCGGGCGTTTTTGCGTCGTACCTGTCCGTGGCGATGCTCTCGATCGGCAGCACGCTGTTCTTGCTGGTTTTGCTGGGCGTGATTACCTACCTAACGCTTTCTATCAAAGCGATCAATCTGACTCGTCGCCAGTCAAACTTTATCGATAGCGTGACCCACGAACTCAAATCGCCGATCGCGTCGTTGAAGCTGTACCTTCAGACGATGAACAAACGCGAGTTGAACGAAGAGGAACGTGAGAAGTTTTTGAAGTTCATGGCCGATGACGTCGATCGCTTGGACGGGCTGATCAGTCACTTGCTGGACGCTCGGACGATGGAAAAGAACATCGCCGACAAAGAATTCGTGACGTTGCAGTTGGACCACTTGATAAGCGATTGTGCGGAAACGGTTTGCGTGCGGTATCGAGTGCCGCCGGAAACGATTTCGTTGGATCTGAAACCGGCAAAGCTGGTCGCCGAGCGAGTGGACGCGATGATGATCTTTCGGAACTTGCTGGACAATGCGGTCAAGTACGCCGGTACGCCTCCGCAGGTTCACGTCGCGATGCGGAAAGAGCGGTCGGAGGTGATCATCGAGATCTCTGATAACGGCGAGGGCATTCCGAAAGCGTTGCGCCGAAAAATCTTTGGTCGGTTTGTTCGGCTGGGTGACGAGTTGCAGCGAAAAAAACCGGGGACTGGGCTTGGTTTGTACATCGTGCGCACCCTGACGAAGCGGCTCAATGGTCGTGTCAAAGTGTTGGATCGTGATAAAAAATCAGGCACGGTTTTTGAAGTCCGTTTGCCGGTGCATCCGAATCCCAACTAGACCTTTTCGATTCTAAATTGAGCTTTGTGCCAACTCGATTGCCAACTCGATTGGCGACCGGATTAGTGTCGCGATGTGATTTCTTCGATCGTTTTTTTGGTGATTGCTGGCACGTGTGTGTCTTCTGCTGGGTAGCCAGTTACCAGTATTAGAAACGGTCGCTCGTTTCCGGGGCGGTCGAGGATCGTGTTCAAAAACTTCATCGGGCTTGGGGTGTGAGTGAGCGTCGCGAGGCCGGCGTGATGGAGAGCTGAAATTAAGAACCCGGTGGCGATTCCAACGGATTCGCTAACGTAGTAGTTCTTTGCTTTCTGACCGTCAGATTTCATTTGGTGTGATTGCGAGAAGATAACAATCAAGCATGGAGCGGTTTCCAAGAACGGTTTGTTGGCGTCGGTGCCGAATGGTTGCAGGGCGTCCAGCCAAGCTTGCGGTGCTTTGCCGTTGTAGAACTCTTGTTCTCCTTTTTCTGCAGCCTGCCGGATCTTTGTTTTGATTTCTGTGCTGCGGACGACCGCGAAATGCCATGGTTGCAAGTTGGCTCCGTTGGGAGCGGTGCCGGCGGCCAGCAGGCAGGCGTCGATGATTTCCTGGGGTACGTCGCGATCGGAGAAATCTCTCACGCTCCGGCGGCGTTTGATTTGTTCGTAAAACGCATTCGCACGCTCAGTCATTTCAGCTGGCGGGTATTCGTTGAAATCAAGCGGAACAAACTTTGATTCGGGCATTGCTAGGTGATGGTCCGGGGAGTGTTTCGGTTGAGAGTGTTAGTGGGCTGGTATGACTTGTTGGTCTAGCGGCGTGCGAAACAACGTTGTGGTGGCGAGCTTCGGTGGTGTAGCTTGCGGGCTCGGGGATGCTTGGCAACACTATAACGGTTGGCCGGCGAGATGTCTTGGCGACAAGGTTTCAGTGCAGGGCAAATCAGATTTTGAATCTGGGATTTCTGGTGGCCGGACGCGTTAGGACTCGTTGATTTAGCATGTTTTGGTGAAGCTTAAAAAATGTGGCGATGGGCTTCTAGCCTGTCTGTGCGCATGACAGGCTGGAAGCCCATCACCACATTTCCTTACTAACGCGTCGAGTTGCCATCTGCTCTTGCTTACGCGTCGAGTTGCTGTTTATTGGGCCTTTCTAATTTGTAAAACGGATTTCCCCTGCGGTTCAATTGATTGGCTTGAATTTGTGTTCAGTTTCGAGAACTGACATTCAATTCGGCGTTGTTTGGCAAGAATCGTAAACTCGTTGAATTTTTTGTTACAATATGGGCTTGGAAAACCCGGTTGATATTTTGACTATGAACACAAATCAAAAACACATTTTAGTCGTCGATGACGAAGAGCATTTAGCAATCGGGATCAAGTTTAATCTGGAGGCCGAGGGCTACTTCGTGACCGCGGTGGGCAACGGAATCGATGCGATCAATGCTGCCACCAATGTGGGGCAGCCGGTCGACTTGATCGTGCTGGACTTGATGCTGCCGCAGATGAGTGGCTACGAAGTTTGCGAGAAAGTCCGACAGCAAGGCTTTGCCATGCCGGTTTTGATGTTGAGTGCTCGTACATTGTCCGAAGATAAGACTCGTGGTTTCGATGTCGGCGCTAACCAGTACATGGTCAAACCGTTTGAGTTGGACGAACTGCTTAGTCGGATCAAGAACCTATTAGCTCAGGCTCAGATTCGTCCGATCGGTAGTGCGGTGGCCAGTCCGGAGGTTAAAGACGCGCCGAGTGATTTGGAGCGATTTGAGTTTGGTAATTCGAAAATTAACTTTAAGACTTATCAAGTCGAAGTTGACGGAACGCCAGTGCGTTTGACGGATTTGCAGATTCGAGTGCTCCGGTATTTCATCATGCACGAAGGAGAAGTGGTTCCTCGGTCTCAGTTGCTGGAAGATGTCTGGGAAATGCCGGGCAACATGAACACTCGTGCGCCGGATCAAATCTTAAGGCAGTTACGGAAGACGTTTGAGCCGAAGCCTTCGGCCCCGGTGCATTTCTTGACAATCCGCGACGCGGGGTATCGGTTCGTCGCGGCTCCTTAATTGGGATGCCGCGGGGTGTGGGATAAGCGTTTAAGTTTTGTTGTCATCGAAAATGGCGAATTGCTTAAGCGGCAGCGAATATTCTTTTTCGAACCATGTCTCGATTTTTTGGTTGTCGCTGCGATTGTAGTTTGGTTGAGCCATGATCGTTTGGCCGCTGATGGTTTGCCGAATTTCGGTGTCTTCGATTAATACGTGGCCTGCTTTGATTACCATCCATGGGAGCTCGAACATGGTTTGGTAGTTCGCATTGGGCGAGTAGATACAAATGTCAGCATCGGCACCGACGCCAAGGTGGCCTTTGTTGGCGAGTCCCAAGATCTTTGCGGGTCCGGCGCGGGTGATTACCGCGATTTCGTTGAGCGAATACTCTCGTGTCAAATCCGCTAATTGAGAATGTTGGAGCACGCGAGGGTGAACTTCGGCCAATTTCTCCGCTCGGAACTCGCGGTCCATCAGCAGGCGAATGATCTGGGGATAAGCCAAAAAACTGCCGCCATTAGGATGATCGGTGCTCATCACCACTTGCCACGGATCGTTAACTAACAAGTACCACTCTAGCCCGATCGCCCATTGCATGGCGTTGATGAAGTTGGTGTCTTTGTAACGGATGGGGGCTATCCCGCAGCCAGATTCGATTTCCGTATCCGTCGAAATCCATTTTTCGCCACTTACGTTGTGCAGGTAGTAGCTAAGCGGGCTGTCGCCGGTCAAGCTGGTCGTCGAACCGAATAAAACTTGCCCAACGTCGACGGTGATTTCGGGGTGGCGATTAATAAAGTCTGCTAACGGCGCGACTTTGCTGCACAGGGTGGATTCTTCCTCGTTGCCGCCGCCGTAGCTGTGAAACTGAATGTGCGTTAGGTGTGCTTTCAGCCCCGCCAACGATTGAAGCGTCTCCAGTGTCGTGGACCAGTTGCCTGGTAATCCAAGATTGTTGGTGTGGATGTGGACGGGATGCGGCAAACCGATAGCGTTTGATGCGCTGGTGATTGCTTGAATGATTTTCCGCGGCGTCACATTGAAGCCGTCGACGCGTTGGTCGATGTCGGTCGCGTTGCCGGTTCGTTTTTGTTTCCAAAGTTCAACGCCGCCGGGGTTCACGATTTTTGGTGCGTAAGCGCCGATGCGATTCATCAACCACCCTAAGAACGCTTCCAGGCCCGCTTGGTCGCCGTTGGCGGCGCATTGCATGGCGTAGTGATTGTTTCCGACCAAGGAAAAGAAACCGGTGTCCAGGTTCGGGATTTGGTTGAATTCAAAATGTGCTTGCTTGGCTCCCAGCGGCGTGATCGCGGCGTCGAAGCAGGTGGTGTAACCAAGCCCTGTGTATTTGTAACCGGTGGTGAAAATCGTTGGCACGCTGCCACCGGATCCGCTATGCAAAAACTGACTGTCGATCTGGCGACTGGCTTCCGCGAACGCTCGAGATTGTTCGGGCTGCAGCATGCGTCCCGCGTTGACTTTGTGCCCAGCGATGTGGCAGTGCATGTCGATGCCGCCAGCCATGACCACTCGGCCCGTTGCGTTGATTGTGTTGAAGCCAGTGACGTCTGCGGGGGGGCTGACGATTTTTCCGTCAACGATCCAGATGTCGCCGACCACTCCATCAATATCGTTGGTGGGGTCGTGGATTTTGCCACCAGCGATTTTGATTCTTTGTTGCGATTCCATTCGCGGAAGCTATCGAGGTTTGCGCGGGTCGGCCGATTTGGCTTTGCAGCGTTTCTGTTTTGATTTAGGTTTTGAAGAACGCCATTTGCGTTTTGGTTTGATCCCAAACTCGGCTTCAAAATCAACGTCGCCGTTGTCCAAAGCGGACAAGCGTTCGTCCTGGGCGATCTTCGTTTCAATGTCACCGAGGACGGTATCGAGTTGATCGTAGTTGGCTTCGATCCGGTCGAGTCGTTGCTGGATTTCGAGACTATCGCAGGTCGACGAAGAAAGGTCGATCTCGATTTTGCGAGGACGTAGTTTTTCGGCTGGGTGAAATGCCATGCGATTTACAGCGGTTGGGGGGCCATCGATAGAGTGGTTGGGTCAGCCTCCCATTGTCTTTGGCTGGGCTCAGATGGCAAGCAGAAAGCCTGAAAAACTGATTCAATCGGCAATAACGATAGCGTTTTGCTGGCGGTCGGGCAGGTTAAATCGAACGTAAAGCTGCTTTGGCCGGGGGCGGAGAAAATCGGTTTAGAACGTCGATGCATCGATGGTGGACAGGTTTGTTCCTGCATTTAGCCGCTTGGTCAAAGCGGCAAAAAAAGCAACAAGCCCATCGCCACGGTTGTGTGGTGGCAAAACAAATAGCTGCCACCCCCCAAACACATTAACCGTACAACGCTAAGCGTTTTATCTGCATTGACAGTCCCTACAACCGCCGATTCGAACCTTCCGTGATTGCTCCAAAACAAAACTTGAACAACAGTTCAACCGGCCAGCGTGATAAAGCGCGACGGTGTGCTGCAAGATGGTTGGGGAGAGCCGGCTTGTGGACGGTTTGTTTCGTGTGGCTGCAAGTGTTTTTTGGCGGGGCGAGTTTGGTGGCTCAGCCAATTTTTCGCACGCCAAAGTCAGCGGCGACGGCCAAAGAACCGGGCTTGCAGTTGACGGACCCCAGCGATTCGAAAATGGCGTCGATCCGAAAGGTTGCTACGGGGGATCTTTCTGGGGCCGCTTTTCAGTTGCCGCAGGCTGATCAAGCACGCGGGTTCTTCCCGCCAACTGCTTCTGGATCTGGATCTGGATCTGAATTTGGAGCTGTACCCGCACCCGCTACGCAAGACGAAGTTTTCCGTGGCCAAGAGCTACGAGAGGTCGGCGATGACGGTTCGTTCATGCCAAGGGAACGCGATGATGAGTTTGATCCCGATCAAGCGGAGCCGATGGTCGATTTGCCAGGGCTTGATTTGTCCGCGATGGGTTTTGATGTTCAAGACCAACGTTACGATGAAGAACGCGAGTTAGCGCCGGATGACCGCGGTCTGGAGCAACTACCGTTGTCACTGGGGGAACCGGAAGTTCAACAAACACGACAAGACCGAATCCGCCGCGAACGAGTGGTGGAAAATTACGCCGACGGCCAGCCGCGATTACTACGCACGGTTGCGCTGGATCGCGAGGGCAATTACTACAACGACGGGCCTTGGGTGGTGAAGGACCGCGAAGGTAAAGTCGTTGCCGCGGGAACCTATCGCCAAGGCGTCATGCATGGCCAATGGGCTCGACGACACACGCCAGGCGAAGGCGGCATGTTCACTGAAAAGCCGTTCACGTTGTTTCAAGGCCCTTTTGATTCGATGGCTAGTTTTAAAGCCGGCAAGTTGAACGGACAGTGGATCGTTTACGACCGAGCCAAACGATCGATTTTTGAAATTGGCTACAAAGAAGGAATCCGCGACGGGTTGGCGACTTGGTTTTATCCGGACACGACCAAAATGCGCCAGGCAACTTTCAAAGAAGGCGTGTTGGACGGTGAAGTGGCCGAGTGGGATGAAGACGGCCGTTTGGTTTCAAAAGAGTATTATCGTGAAGGCCGCAAGCTGATTCGAAACACATCGTTTTACCGTCCCAAGGTGCCTAAAGAAGAGTCTTACTACTTGGACGTGAAGTTGCGGCAAGACGGTTTGGACAACTGGTGGGACGCCAAGCCGGCTCCTTATCTTGCCAGCGGGCAGCGAGTGCAGAACGGTCAGGCTCGTGGTTGGTATTCGAATCGGCAGTTGCAGTATCAAGGGCAATTCCGAGACGACAAGCCGGTGGGACGATTTTTCTGGTGGCACAAAAACGGAAACCGGAGCACGGTCGGGCAGTTCAACCGAATCGGTGATCGCGACGGGCGGTGGATTTGGTGGCACGAAAATGGCCTGAAAAAAATTGAAGGTAGCTACAAAGATGACCAACCCAGCGGCGTGTGGCGGTCTTGGGATGGCTCGGGCAAGCTAATCAAGAATAAAGACTATGACAACTTGCCTAGCGAACAAGAATCCGACGACAACCCACTCGAGGGCTTCAGTGCTCTGGAGAATGATGCAGGCCAAGAGGCGGTTGATGGTTTGTTGGACTTTGACGCTGACGATCCGTTGCTGCAAGATGATGCGGAAGATGGCGGGGACGCGGGGCCGGTGATTGGAGCAGGCGTGATCGAAGAAGGTGGTTTCTTACCGCTGCCGCACGACGATGCCGAATCTGTAGAGCCTGAGAATCCCCCAGAAGAGACTCGTCAACCATTGGACGAGCAGCCATTTGAATCGCTGCCACCGGCACTTGGGGCTGACAGAGTCGAGCAGTACGAGCCGGAAGTTGAGTATGCCAACGAAGCGGCGGTTATGCGTCGCGTCGGTGTTGCGAAGGAATCTAGCTTCGATGAAGAAACTACCGTCATCGAAAACGGAGTCATCGACGATGCCGCCGAGGCATTCGATCTGGGTGAGCTGTTCGAATAGGGCGAAGCCGGGTGGTCGCGGTTTAAAATGTTGTTGCATGATCAGGGCCGTTACGTGCCTCGCTCAATTCGTTGTGCGTGCATAAAGAAAGACTCACACCCAATCAAATTTAATCGACGGGGTGGAGCCTCTCGCTCGAAGAGGTGGCGTCCAGCAATTGCCGGACACCAGTCCATCATGATGCTCGTTTCGGCCGGTTACTTGCGGCGACGTCGTCGTAGCAGTACGACTCCACCTAAGGCCAGCACGGTGAAGGAAGATGGTTCAGGAACTGCGGTGGCTGAGATTTCTGAGACCGTAACCGTTCCCTGAGTTGCCAAGTTGCTGAAATCAAAGGCCAGCGGTCCTGATGAAATGCTGGCAAAGCTTCCTGACGCGGATCCGAAATCGAAGAGGTCAAACGTTTGTCCGACTTCGAACGAAAATGGGTCTAGAAAGTTCAACTCGAGCGTTCCACCAAACAGTAGGTTGTCAGCGATATCGATCGTGTCGAAGTCAGTCAAACTGTCGATCGACAAAGAAAGGCGACTGCTATCAAGCAACTCGAAGTCTCCCGATGCAAGGGAGACGCTACCATCGATTTGGCCTGCGTTGATGAGCGATCCGTCAAACAGTACGCCGTCTTCGATGAGTACCGCAGGGCCGCCGACGGATGAAATAACGCCATCGACGTCGTTGAAAATGTCGCCGTTAAACACAGTGCCTTCGTTGCCGCTAAAGAGCCGGATGCCTGCCTCGACCCCTGAATCGCCGCTTCCGATGATCGAACCGCTGTTGAAAACAGTTGCGGTTTGAACGTCACCAGTGAAGCTACCAACTTGAACCGAAAGCCCCGAACCTGATCCGCCCCTCGCATCAATTGATCCGCTGTTGTTCAGCGTGAAGTTGTCCGCAGTTCCATCCACGTAGAATGTTCCGTTGCGTTGAGATCCTGTAGCGAGGATCTCACCAGCGTTGTTGACCTGCAAGCCTTCGCCATCAAGGTTGAAGGCTCGACTGTCAGAGCTGATAACTCCAAAGTTGTTTACAACACCACCGGCGTGATCACCACCGCCGGCAGTGTTTGGATTGCCAAAGTAAACACCGTTTTGAACACCTGAGATGGTGCCAGTGTTGGTTAAGGTTCCCTGGAAGTCGACACCATTGACCGCTCGGAAGCCAGCAGTCGTTCCTGAATCGCTCTCTGAGGTTACGATTCCCGAGTTAGTGATCGTTCCAGTAAACAGTCCCGTTGTCGAACCATCCAAAGCACCACCCACTCGCGTACGCTCGAGGCGGATACCATCGCCTGCGGTTGCCAGTCCCGCACTCGCTGTACCCCGTCCTTGCAACTCGCCGCTGTTGTTAATCGTGAAATCGTTTCCGGCGGTAGATAGCTCAACCGAGAATCCGGCTCCTTCGTTTCCTGCACCAGCGTCGATTGCCCCGCGGTTGTTCAAGGTGAAGTCTTGAGCGGTCGAATCGGCATAAATAGTACCGTTTCGTTGGTTGCCTGTTCCCAGAACCGTACCGCTGTTGTTGATTTTTAACCCCGCACCATCAATGTTAACTGCTCGGCTATCGGAACTAATTACACCAAGGTTATTTACAACACCGCCGGTGTGATCGGCTCCTTCGCCATTAACGGCGTTTCCGAAATACAGTCCGTTGGAGGCTCCAGAGATGGAACCCGTGTTGTTCAGCGTTCCTTGGAAGCTCAAACCGTTCACGGCTCTGACGCCAGCGACTGTTCCCGCTGTATTGTCGCCGGACGCAATTTCGCCCGTGTTTGAAATGGTGCCAGTAAAGGTGCCCGTTGCAAAGCTTACGCCACCGTCGTCGGTAGTGCCACGAACTCCTTCCAGGCGTAGGCCGTCACCAGCTTGAGCATCGGCTGAACCGAGTGGTGTTCCAGCCTGAGTTCTTCCTTGGATGGTGCCACTGTTGTCAATCGAAGCATTTAAAGAACTGCCAACCGAAAGCGAAACGCCAGATCCCGCGTTACCGGCACCAGCATCGATTCGGCCGGAATTGTTTAGAGAGAAGTTGTTGGCAGTGTCGTCGGAGTAGACAGTACCATTGCGTTGGTTGCCGGTGCCGATAATTGAACCTTCGTTGACTACCGTAAGTCCGGTGCCGTCGATGTTTAACGCTCGGCTGTCGGAGCTGATGGTTCCTTCGTTGCGAACAACACCGCCGGTGTGATCGCCACCGCCGGCTGGTGTCGCATTGCCGAAGTAAACTCCGTTTTGTGTGCCAGAGATCACGCCGTCAGCTTCGTTGGTCAGGGAGCCTTGAAAGTCCACGCCGTTGACGGCACGAAAGCCGCCCACGGTTCCGTTGGCTCCCTCAGAGCTGATGGTTCCGCTGTTGGTAATGTCGCCGGTAAACAAACCTGATGTTGTGCCGTCCAAGGCGCTGTTGACTCGAGTTCGCTCGAGACGAATTCCGTCACCGGCAGTGGCTGCATCGGCACCCGCGTTGCCCCGACCGGCTATCTTACCTGAGTTGTCGATGCTGAAATTAGTGCCGGTTTCGCTGAGTTCCGCTGAAAAACCAGCGCCTTGGTTTCCCGCACCCGCGTCGATTGACCCTGAATTGTTCACCGCAAAATTATTGGCAGCGGAATCTGAATAGACGGTGCCGTTGCGCTGATCGCCGTTGCCGATGATTTGTCCAGCATTGGAAAGGGCAACCGAGCCTCCAATGTTGATGGCACGGCTATCGCTGCGGATCACACCGGATTGCAGGTTGGTAACTGAACCGGAACCAGAACTGTTAATAAAATTAATTCCGTTGTTTCCGCCAGCGATATTGCCCGCATTGATAATGGCGGTATCAGATTGGGTAACAATTGCGTCAAGCGATGCAGTGATGTTCCCCCCTTCACCATTGTTGATTGCCACGCCATCGGCGCCGGCTGGGATGTCGATTCCGTTGGCTTGTAGAACTTGAATCCACGTTGTGCTTTGCTGAGTGACATCGATGGACTCGTTTGCAGCTGGCGTCGTGGTTGTAGTTGTTTGTGCTAGGACACTTGTTGCTTCGGTGGCTACAAACAAGCAAGTTGCCGAAAGCGCAAGCGTCAACTTTTTAAATCTAGTGACCTTCATTGAACTGGTTCTCGTAAATTGGGAGCGAATAGTTTTTTTTCTAGGAAAGTTTTTCCTAGGGACATAAACAGATGTCGCGGCTTGAAAGAACGATTGCATTTGAATGAAAAAAATTATGAAGATCCCGAATTTTCGCTCAAGCTTCAGGGGCTAATGGACGGGGGGATCCGAGACATCGTTTCTTATGTCTCGTAAGAAACGGAGACGTGTGCAACGCATGATGTGCAGTGAAGCGAGCGCGTGCAGGAACTGCAGAGAAGTTAGGGCGTGATGGTTCGTCAGGGTTCAGTCGAATTACTAAGGAATCGAACCGATGACTTCTCCACCATTGATCGTCGAGAGATCTTGATATAGCTGTTGATCGACACTGTCGGAGATAAGTTGAACGTGCCCATCGCCGAACAGGAACAGGCTGCCTCCGGGGTGAGAGCTTGCGAATGCTCCGTTGCGACGATCCAGTACATTTCCGCCACCAGGGCGCGTGTTCAATGGGTTTTCAGTTGAACGTAGGCAATCGGCGTTGGCGATTGTATAGCTCCAAACGTTGGACGATTCCCATGTATCAGGCCGAGTTACTTCGCCAACGAAAAAAGAGTTAGAAAGCCCATCGTTAACGTCGGCGAATGATCTTTGGGTTTTGTAAACAAACGCGCCGTTGTTTTTGTATTTGGTTAAGTAAAACATGGCGCTTGGACCTAGGCTGCCATTGCTGAACGCGTAGCTGGAAGTGGCAGCATTAACTGGCTGGTAGACCGTGCTGACTCGCTCGCCATTTTCACTTGGGCACCACAGGACTGGAAGTTCTTCTAGGATCCCGTTTCGTTTGCCTGGGAAGTCCTGCCACCACGCTAGATCGTCAACGTCGCGATTCCAAAGGCCACCATCGTTCACATTCAGTTGTTGCTCTAGATTGGTCCGTTCAAGAAAGGAAAGTAGCGGGACAAAGCCGCTGGCTCCGTTTTTTTCCTCGCTGGTTAATCCAGCCGGGCACGCGGAAACTTCTCTGTTTTCACCAATGTCATCACATCCCAATCGGCCCGGAGGAAGCTTTTGTTGGGCGGATTCATAATTGGTGATCGCCAAACCGATCTGGCGAAAATTGTTTTGGCAAGCTGTCCGACGCGCTGCTTCTCTGGCTCCTTGAACGGCCGGTAGCAACATGCCGATCAGAATTCCGATGATCGCAATCACGACCAGCAGCTCAACCAGCGTGAATCCATGCCGTTTCGAGGTCAGTTTGTCGGAGTTCGCAAGGTAACGATAGTTCATCAGGCGATTCAATTTAGAATACCGCTTTCGGAGTACAAACTCACTGATTGCCCTGCTGCTAAGCAAAAAATAAAATTGATGCAATAATATAACGATTTAGTAACATTACAATGATATGGAAACTGGGACGTCATGATGTAGCGATGTCTTACGCGCGTTTTTTAGTTACTGCCAATCTGTTGAATACGAAAACTGCTAATACAGCTCGGATTTTTGCCGAACGATGTCGAAACGCTTCGACTCGTTTGGCTTGCGTGGCGGCTGGAATTATTGGTGATCGTCGTGACGCAGAGGACATCGTTCAGCAGGCAATTATGATCGCGATTGAGAAAAACAACCAGTTTGAATCGGAATCACACTTTCTTGGGTGGCTCGCTGGCATTGTCCGCAACTGCGCATTAAATCACAGAAGAAAGTCCGCACGCCGTAAAACTCAACCAACCGATCCTGCCGAAATGGTAATAATGACCGAAGGGGCTGTGGCCAGCCCGATAAATCCAGCAACTGGTAAGTTAGCGCCGCTTCAAGGTTCATTTGACGATCGAGTCAAAAGTGCCTTGCAGCAACTTTCCCCCAAAGCTCGTAGTTGTTTACTGCTGCGAACGGTTGAGGGACTAGATTACAAAGAAATCTCATTACTGATGGATATGCCAGAAGGGACCGCGATGAATCTTGTACACCGCAGCAAGAAAAAACTTCGCGCCATCCTGCAGGCGTCTGATGAGAACGGAATAAATGTTCCTTCAAATGAAGGAGAGAACGATGGATGATCAAAACGAACAAATCGACGAACTAGAAATGTATCTCGACGGCATGTTGTCTGAGAGTGATCGTGAAGCGTTCCTGCAAAAGTGTGATCCCGATTTGCTAAAACAGGCGCAAGCAACTCAGGATCAAGTTGACGATTCACTGCGCTCGATGTTTCAGTTTGATCCGTTGGATACGGCGCAAAGTCAGGAACTGACTCGAAGAGTATTTGAAACTGACTCGTCAGTATCAAGCGACGGTAAATCATCGTCGACGGTGACGTTGGGTGGGAGCGAATCGAATTCTGCCGGTCGGAGGTTCGTTGTCGCGGTGTTGGCTGCGTCCATTCTGGGGATCATTGGTGGCGCTATGTGGTTGCTGAACGGTGATTCAGCCATTGAGCCTGACTTTGGAAGTCGAGCGGTGGCGTTGGTGTACTTGGAAAAAGTGCAGTCTGGCTTTCAGCCGTATTATCATTGCGAGGATCCGCAGCGTTTCAAAGATACTTTTGAGTTCCGTCTTGGTAAGCAGGTGCAGTTAGCCGAAGCCGAGATGCCTGCAGGAACTCGGATGCTAGGGCTTTCGTACCTCGGAGGGACCAGCCCTCAGGCAACTGCCATGTTGGGTGAAGTTGATGGGCATCAAGTGATTGTGTTTGTTGACCGCAGCAGCGTCGGTCAGCCGGATGTTTCAACGGAGGGGACAGACGGCCTGAATGTGTACGTTGTTGAACGAGATGGCCTTGTGTTCGCCGAAGTTTCGCCGCTATCGGAATCCAAGATGATTCGATATTTGAAGGTCTTGGACGAGTAGGGTTTCGTTCCAATGTCGCCTTTGCCCGTTAGCGAGAGCAAAAAGTCGCCCGGCGCATCAGCGAGGAGATGTGGAGATGGGCTTCCAGCCTGTCTTACGCGCTGCTCCCATGCAAATGACAGGCTAGAAGCCCATCACCACAATTCCTCGCTGACGCGTCGGGCTACCAGAGCACGCAGTTTCAAAAGCTGATTTGTCCTGCGAGCAACATTTCTAAATCTCATCAGGCTGGCTCTTGCCACTAAAGCACGAGACGAGCCGATTTTTGAGATGTCAGAACGATTGGGTTTAAACACGGGGAAATCAAACGCTTTTCCAATCGACTCCAGATAGTTTTGCCAACGCGAGTTGCAAGGCATGGGTGCCCAACCGTGATCCGCCTTGGGCAGCGACGGCCAAGTAAAGTTGATGGGCGAGTGCCAAACCGGGCAGCGATAAGCCCATTTTTTGTGCTTCGCTTAACGCGATCCCCATGTCTTTGATGAAGTGCTCGATAAAGAATCCGGGGTCGAAGTTTTTGTCGATAATCCGCGGCCCGAGGTTTGACAGTGACCAACTGCCTGCCGCTCCACTGCTGACAGACTTCATCACCGTTTCCAAGTCTAAGCCGGCTTTGTGAGCGTACAAGAACGCTTCGCAGACGCCGATCATGTTAGTGGCGATCAGTGTTTGGTTGACCATCTTCGTGTGCTGCCCGGCGCCGGCGGGGCCTTGATGGACGATCGTTTTACCCATCGCCTCCAGCAGCGGTTGCAGCGCGGCGACTACCTCCAGTTCGCCGCCGATCATGATCGACAACGTTCCTTGTTGGGCTCCGATGTCTCCGCCAGACACGGGCGCATCGATCGAGTGAACTCCGTTGGCTCGGGCTGCTTCGGCGATTTCAATCGCCAGCGAGGGCTCGCTGGTGGTCATGTCAACGATGATTGAACCTGGTTTGGCGACAGTCAAAGTGCCTGTCGAACCTAGATGTACCGCTCGTACGTCGCATGGGAATCCGACGATCGAAAAAATAACGTCGCTGCAACCGGCAACCGCTTGAGGCGATTCACACCAGTTGGCTCCTCGCTGGACCAACGAATCAGCTCGGCCTTGCGTGCGGCTAAAAACGTTCGTGCGGTAGCCCGCGTCGATGAGCTTGGAGCACATGCTCAGGCCCATGACGCCGGTTCCGATCCAGCCGATTGATGTTGATTCAGGTGTGATAGGGGTCATGATTTCAATGTTTTTGGGACGATTGTCGGGCGGATTTTAAGGGTCAACGAAAAGGAAATTGAAAATTCGATTTGGCAGGCTTAGAATCGAAGCAGTCTACTTAGTTTGGTAAGGTGCTTGAATGAAGCTGAATTTCTTTAAGTCTGCAATGGTTTGTGTGGCTTGTCAATTGACCGCAGCACTCCCCTGCTCTGCTTCTCAGGTTGCACAAACCCCACAGGTTGAGTCCGAAGTCTCGAACGATTCCGCGGAAGATCTGTTTCAAAAGTCCGTAGACCAAATTAAAATCCACGATGATTTGATCGTTGAGGCGTTCAAGCAAACGCATGATGGGTGGAGCAGCGACGAGGTCGTGTTGCAGGATGATTTGAACGAAAAGTTTTTGCAGGCTTGTCAAATGAAGCTTGCCGAGGTTGGTGTGACGGACGCCAAGCCCGCCGCATTGAACTGGCGATTGTTGGCGTTGCGGAAGGCGGGAAAGCTGAAAGTGAAGTCGACCAAGCGAGCGTCAGCGAAAACGCTTGCTTCTGTGTCGAACGAGAGCGGCGACGTCGTAGTTCAAAAAAACGCGGAGATCGCGGCGTTGGCCGAGATTGCGATGCGGTCGATGCAAGACAAAAGTAAGGTTTCGAGCGACCGGATTATGACCGACCCAGTTTTGCGGAGTGAGTTCGAGGCGATGGTGGCTAGGTTGAACTCGAAAGCCGATTTGTACCTGACTCGAAAAGCGGCGTTTCAGTTGCGAAAAACGCGTCGGTTGCAACCAGAGCTGATTTCACGATTGGCCGATTGGGGCCGTCAAGTAAAAACCTATGCGATCGACGATTTGCGAAAAAGCGTCGATGCCGTGGATGCTCATCCGGGCGTTTATGTTTTTCGTGACCAAACCGGTTACTTGTACATCGGACAAACCGAAAACTTGCGCAAGCGGATGAGCGAGCATTTGGAGGATTCGCACAATGCGTCGCTGGCGAGTTATCTAAAGTCGGACAAGGATGCGACGGTCGAGTTGCATTCGTTTGATCCGGAGTCGCGAGCGAAAGAGGTTCGTGTCCGCCGGGCCTATGAGTCGGAGTTGATTCGCAGCCGTAAGCCGCGTTTTAACGTGTTACCGTAGGTTGTGAGTTGTGTGCGTCGTCTCCAAGCGGAAACGGCATCTGTGATGTTGGCTATGGCCATGGCCATGGCGATGGGCTTGCCCGAATGATCGTTATGTTCCGCACAAAATAATCTTGAATTGAGCGTGGTTTCAAAATGTTTACTCGCTCTAAAAGATTTTCACTCGTTCTAGAGCCGGCTTGTATCACTCTACGGTTAGGAAGAAGCGATACATTCAGAGAGACCTCATATTATGAATTCACAAAGTTTAGAAGCTTTAAAGCCACCAACACTCACGATCCAGCAGCACATTGTTGTTGGGCAGCAGCGTTTTCCCGACGCTACAGGCGAGTTCTCTTTTTTACTTTCTGGATTGACATTAGCCACGAAAAAGATCCAGGCTCAGGTTCGCAGCGCCGGAATCAATAACATTTTGGGCGAATTTGGCGAAGTCAACATTCAGGGTGAATCGCAACAAATCTTGGACGTGTATTCTAACCGGGTCATGATTGAAAGTCTTTCATGTCGAAAGAGTGTTGGTGTGATCGCGTCCGAAGAAGAAGACGAAGCGCGGTTACTGAACGACTCACCAGAGGCCAAGTATGCCGTGATCTTTGATCCGCTGGACGGATCATCGAACATCGATGTCAACGTGAGTGTCGGAACGACCTTTTCAATTTTTAGACGTCCCGATGGCGTTACTGGTGCCAATCCCAATCAGTGGGTTTTGCAAAAAGGTACCGAGCAGATCGGCGCGGGCTATGTTGTCTACGGTTCATCGACCGTCATGGTCTATACGGTCGGCAACGGTGTCCATGGTTTTACACTCGACCCGAGCATCGGTGCATTTGTCTTGAGCCACGAGAATATTCGAATGCCAAAACAAGGCAAAAGTTATTCAGTCAACGAAGCTTATCTAGAAGACTTCCCACCAAATTACCAGGAATATATCAATCATCTGAAAAGTGGTAATGCTGGGAACTACCGTTCGCGATACATCGGATCGATGGTTGCTGACTTCCATCGAACTTTATTGCGAGGCGGAATCTTCATCTATCCACCAACCGAATCTCATAAATCGGGAAAGTTGCGTTTGCTTTATGAAGCCAACCCAATCGCGATGATCGCAGAACAGGCTGGAGGATTTGCCACAAACGGTGAAACAAGGATTCTTGAGATTGACCCGCAGGAGGTCCACCAGCGCACGCCGCTAGTCGTTGGTAGCGAGCATGAGATGGAGCAGTTTCGCAAGTTTATCTGATTGAACGAAGGTAGCTCGTCAGTTGTCAGTCCATGCGTTCTATTGCCGGAGTAGCCATACGGCAGGATGTGGCTAGCGCAACGCCTGAAATTGGCGAACCCAGCTACTCTGCTTCTTGTTGTTGTCCATCGATGTCAGCGATCACAACGTTGTCTCGGCGGCGAGCGGTTACGAATAAAGACTTTCCGTTAGGCAACCGGCAATAGCCTTCGAGTTCCGTGAGCGGCGAGAAAACTAGACTTGGCGATTCGCTCAAGTCAGCAACTTGCTCGGGCTTCTCTGGTGATGCAGGCTGATTCATCAATTCGGCAAGGCTTGGCGATAGCGTCTGTAAACGCCAGCCTCTTCCAGAAACCACATTTTGCACGCAAACGATCTTGCCCGCTTCGGCATCCCAGTGCAAATTTTGATTGAACGGTCCACATAAAAACTTACGAATCAAAACCCCAGCAGCCGAAGTTTTAGACGCCTTGGAGAGTGCCATCGGATCGTACAGACGGATCTCATTGCCTTGGTTGCCATAGTCCGAAGTCGCGATCAATCGGCGCCCGTTGACGGCCACCAAAACGGGGCGACACCCATTGATCATTTCGTCGTCGTTAATTTCTCGCTTGATCGCCCGGTCGAGTTTTCCGTCCTGCCAGGCCAGTTCCCAATCAATTAAAAATATTGTGCCTTGCTGTTTGACCGTATTGCCAATGAAAACATTGTTTTTGTCCAAGTAGGCGATACCGGTTGGATGAGTCAAGCGTGGTGTTGCGTTTTGGTTTAACCACAGTTGCCGTCCGGTAGGTTTCATATCCAAAGTGTATTCTTTGATGATTCCTTGACGCGGGGTTACGTCATAGCGATCACCGTAAAAGTAAAGCTTGTTATTGACGATCGCGACTCCTTGGCATGCACCGATTTCGGGGACCGTGAATTTTTGAATGTTGCTTAAGGTCGCATTTGATTTCCATTTTGGTTGGTTCGCCTGCGCATTAGCGTTTCGCAGTTGACCGCCGAGGGTAAAGCCGAGTGTTATTAGGTAGACAAGCAACCAAAGGGATTTTGGTTTTGATGGGCATTCCAGCGGCACGTTAGGTCTTTCAAAGAGTTTTTAAAGCAAAGAGGAAGCGTGTTCTAGAGATCAGCGTTTCTGGAACCCGTTAGCGAGAACCAAGCGTCAGCGAGAGTAAATGGTAGCGCGCCGCGTGATAGGATTTTGCATCGACGTTTGTAAGTCATTGCTATCGATGGGTTTAGTCCGACCAATAACATTGGGGGAAAGTTTGAACCACGAATGAACACAAATTAACACGAATGGCTTATCGCTGAGATTTGAGTTCATTCGCGTCCATTCGTGGTTGATCTCTTTTGTCCAGCAGTCAACCGATGCAAAAAACTAGTGAGCGAGGGAATGTGGTAATGGTGCTTCCATCGCTTCCAGTCTGTCATGCGTGCAGACAGGCGGAAAGTCCAACTCCACATTTTTTAGGCTTCGCCAGAACATGTTATATCAACGGGCCTGTTAGCGAGAAGCCCGTGGCAATCCTCGCTCACGCGTCGGGCTACCAGAGCATGCAGGTTCAAAAGCTGATTTGCCCTAGCTGCCAGAGCATTAAGGAGGCTTTTGCATAGAATCGGATTCTTTTGCGTAATCAGAACCCCAGGTCGGCGATCGGATGGGATTTGGTTTTGCGGTGTTGATTCGGTGATCGTTTGTCGGAGCTTTGACTAAACTGAGGGGCATCTTTTTAATGCCTTTCAGTTCAATTAATCTCCGCCCGTTTTTATGAATCTTGCCGTTGGCTTTGTCATCTTGTTTTGTCTCTTCTGTAGCGAATACTCGGCTGTCGGTACGGCGGATCATTTGCAAATACGGCTAGGTGGCATCCTGGTGCTGACGTGTTTAGTGCCTTCACTGGCGATTTTGCAAACGTTCGTGGTAAACCGCCGGCGGAAGCGGCAGCAAGTCGATAACGACGTCTGGGAGCGGGTTTGTGGCCGAGTGAGTTCGTGTCACACGGCGGTTTGGTTAGCGGCTTCGATCGCGACGATTTATGCGTTTCGTTGGCACGATGTGGTTCGATCTGAATGGGGCTTTGATCGGTTTTTGTTGGTTGATGAGATTCTCATCTTACTGCCGGTGTTGTTTTCATTATTGGCGTCGTGGGCGGTTTTTTATGATTTGAATCCGGTGGACAAAACCGTTGATGAATCGAGTCAGGCTTGTGCAGACGCGGCTAAAAATAAGTTGGCTTCAGTTTCTGACAAGACAAGGCAAGGTTGGTTGGTAAGTACGGGGCGACGAGAGTTCGTGTCGATTCGGTTTCGGTTGTACGTATTGGTTTTGATGGTTCCGTTGCTGTTGGCCGTTGCGGTCAACGATTCGATTGCGTTATTGTTTCAATTGGGCCCGCTTGCTGCCTCGGTTTGCATTTTGGTTGGTGGGTTGGCGGTGCTTGCGTTGCTGCCCACGTTGGCGGGTTTGCCGTGGAAGCTGACGTCACCCAGCGACGATCTTGATGGGATGGTGCGACAAGAATTGGCTGGATTCAACCTAGGTGGCCTGCGAGTTCGTAAGTGGGACACCGGCAATCAAATCATCAATGCCGCTGCGGTGGGGATGTTGCCGTGGTTTCGACAATTGTGGATTAGTGATCGGTTGATAGGCGCGTTTCCCGAGGGCGAATTGAAAGCAATCGTCCGCCATGAAGCTGCGCATTTGCAACTGAGTCACGCTGCAATTCGAAGTGGGTTGCTGCTGCTGCCGGTGACGACGGTAAGTATGGTTGGTTGGCTGCGATGGGGAGACCCGGTGGCGGTGGGAGCGATTGCCAAGGCTGTTGATGCGTCGGTGTTTGAGGTCACGGTGGTGATGGTCGCTATGTACTTTGTCTATGCCGTGGTGACGCTGCGGACCGTTTCGCATGCGTCTGAATTCGAAGCCGATTTGCTGGCTTGTTGTAAGCCGGTGGATCAACGAGAAGCCCCGTTTTCGCAACATCGTATGCGGTTGTGTCAGCGACGGTGGGAAGAAATGCTAGGTGCGATTGAGCGTTTGGCGGTTTGCATGCCGTTGCAAGTCGATAAGAAATCGGTGCTGCATCCGAGCTTAAGAGCGAGGATGAATGCGTTGCAGTTTCTTCGGTTTCGGGCCCGTACGCGTTCGCCGGAGTGGTTGATTGCGAGTAACCGTCGATGGGCGGTTGGCGCCGCCGTGTTGGTTACGGCGATGGTTGCGTTTTCGATTGGGACGCTGTAGTTGCGGTTGATTGGGGACAATCGTTATAAGCCGAACGGTTTTGCTGGCGAATTTTTGAATTTGTTGCGTTTGTGCATCATTGGCGCCGTAAAGTTCAGCACCGTCGGACGCTTAAGAACGTTTTTCTCAAGGCCCTTCTCTCTTTAAGTTTAGCAGGCTTCCCGTGCACGCGAATCAATTAACATCTCAGCTCTCGCAAGTTTTCGAATTTCACCCGCACTTAAAAAGGTCGGGCGTCCAAGTTCAGATCGAACAGGGGAAAGTGTTGCTTACCGGCACGGTTAAATCGTATTACGAGAAACAAATCGCGCAAGAGTCGTTGCGAGATGTTCCGGGGATCGATTCGATCGACAATTCCTTGGAAGTAGAGTGGCGATAGGTTTGCTGCGGCGGTCTCTATTGAAGTTCGCCCCCGAGCTTCTTGGGGCGATTCCATCCGGGGCGAACAGCATTCGTAAGTCTCAACGTGCGGGCTGCGGGCTGCTCAGTTGCCAGCAGAACTTGCTGACATAGATCGCGGTTGGGATTAGCGCTGCCGCGTTCGGCTTTCGGGGCTTCGTTAGGCTCAGCGACTAACTTTCACGAAGAAGTCTACAAAAAAACGAGCGTCAATTGTTTCATTGACGCCCGCTTTCGATTCGATTTTGGCTTGGGCTGATGGGGCAGCTAAGCCGTTGGTTAATCTGTTCCTATTGGTAATCTATTCCTTTAGGACAACCATTCTGGTAGCTCTTTGATGGCCGGCAGTTTGATGATGTCGGCTGATTGGATCGCCTCGTTTTCGGTGATCTGCTTCAGCACTTCTTCGTTAGCGGTGCTGTCTAAGTTCAGTACGCCGATTGCTCTGCCGCCGCTGTTTTCGCTGCAGCGTCCGACGGCCATTTGGCCGATGTTAACGCCTGCTTCGCCCAGCAAGTTGCCGACGTAGCCAATGATGCCCGGAACGTCTGTGTGATCGAAGACCATCAAGTTTCCGTCCATGAATGTTTCGGTCTGGTATTCGTCCAGTTTCACCAAACGCGGCATGTTTTTGCCGAACAACGTTCCCGCAGCCGAACGCTTGACACCGTCGCCGCTGACCGAAGCAGAGATCATGCTGCTGAAGGTCGAGTGGTCTGGGTTGGCGGTGCGCACGATTTCGATACCACGTTCGCGGCAAAGCATTTCGGAGTTGATGATGTTGGCTTCGTCAGAGATGTGTCCGATTAGACCAGCGCAGAATGCTGAGACCAATGAGCGTGAATCGACTTCGGCTAGTTCGCCTTGGAATTCCAATGCACAGTGATCGATGGCTCCGCCGTGCCATTGAGACAGCAACCGTCCCATGCGGTGGGCAACGTCCAAGTGATGACGAAGCTTGTTAAGGGTTTTTGGGTCCAGGGAAATTGTGTTCACGGCTGATCGGATTTCACCAGTCGACAAGTAGTTGATCATCAGGTCAACCGCTTCAATGGCGACTTCGACTTGGGCTTCGTCGGTGCTGGCTCCTAGGTGCGGCGTGCACAAGACGTTGTCCATTTGGAACAACGGATTGTCGGTGCAAGGCTCATCCGGGTAAACGTCCAACGCAACACCACCCAGGTGACCTGACTCGAGGCCCGCTACCAATGCTTCGTTATCGTAGATGCCGCCGCGAGCACAGTTGATCAGTCGAGCCCCTTGCTTGAGTTGCTTGACTTCGTCGTGGCTGATCAAGTTGGTGGTTTCTGGAGTCAACGGCGTGTGGACGGTCAGGTAGTCGACGTCCGGTAGCATGTTTTTGACTTCTTCGACTTTTGCGATGCCTAGTTCTTTGGCTCGTTCGCCTGTCAAAAACGGATCGTAGCCGATAACTTTCATGCCGAACGCTTTGGCTCGAGCTGAAACTTCTTGGCCGATGCGTCCTAGGCCGATCACGCCCAAAGTTTTTCCAGCGACCTGTGATCCTTGGAATTTCTTGCGATCCCAGCGGCCTGCTTTAAGGCTCTCCATCGCCGGGGCGACGTTGCGAGATAGGCCCAAGAGCAATGCCATCGCGTGTTCGGCGGTGCTGACGGTGTTACCGGCCGGGGTGTTCATGACGACGATGCCCAGTCGAGTCGCAGCGGGTTTGTCGATGTTGTCGGTTCCGACTCCGGCTCGGACGATCGCTTTGAGTTTCTTGTTGCCTTCGAGTGATTCGGCGGTGATTTTAACACCGCTGCGGCAGACGGCGCCGTCGTAGTTGGCTAGTTCGGCTTTAAGTTCTTCACCTTTAAGACCGGTTTTGATATCGAAATCGATGTTGTCGGCGGCCTTGAGTTTGGCCAAGCCTTCTTCAGCGATGTTGTCCAGGACGATGACGCGAGCTTTAGTTGATTGGTTCATTGTGTTGTGTAACCGATTGATAACGTTAGAAGGGTAAATTGGTTGTTGACCAAATGCTGTTAGATCAAGCAATAAAAAAATTTTAGCCGTTGCTGGCGATGAAGTCGGTCATGAACTGAGCGAGTGTTTGCACTCCTTCGAGTGGCATTGCGTTGTAGATTGATGCTCGGATTCCACCTAAGCTGCGGTGGCCTTTCAGGGTCGCCATGCCGGCATCGGCGGCTTCGGCGAGGAACTTGGCTTCCAGTTCTGGAGTGCCGAGTGTGAAGACGACGTTCATGTCTGAACGAGATTCTTTGGAGGCGTGGCCTTTGTAGTACCCGCCGCTGCCGTCGACCAAATCGTAAAGCAACTTGGCCTTGGACTGGTTGAACTCGCCAACTTTTTCAAGCGTGCCGAATTCATTTTCGAGCCATTTGCAAACCAACCCAGTTACGTAAATCGCAAACGACGGTGGTGTGTTGAAACGTGAGCCACCTTTGGAGTGGACGGCGTAGTTCAAGTAGCTGGGCAAGCGATCGTCGCATCGCTCGAGGAGTTTCTTTTCGAGCACGACGACGGTCACGCCTGCGATGCCAGCATTCTTTTGGGCACATGCGTAGATCATGCCGTAGTCCGACACGTTGATTGGTCGTGACATGAAGTCGGATGACTGATCGGAGATGATCGGGGCGCCGTTGGTGTTGGGCAGTTGCTTGAACTGGATGCCTTGGATGGTTTCGTTGGAGGTCATGTGGCAGTAAGCGGCACCTTCGGTCAACGACAGTTGGTCTTGGCTGGGGACGGATGAGAAACCGTCGTCAGAGCCGTTGTAGGCTTCGTTCATGTTGCCAAATCGGTGGCACTCAGCGGCACTTTTTTTACCCCAGGATCCGTTGACGATGTAGTCGGCGGTTTGTGATTTGTCGGTCAAGAAGTTGCTGGCGATCATCGCGTTTTGCATCGCCGCTCCGCCTTGCATGTATAGAATTTCGTGGGTGTCAGGCAGGTTTAGCAGTCGACCGAGACGTGTGGTTGCGTCTTCGATGATCGTGTCGAAGTCTTTGCTGCGGTGGCTGATTTCCAAAACGCTTGCCCCTACTCCGGGTAACGAAAGCATCTCGTCTTGGATTTGTTGCAATACTGGTAGAGGCAATGTTGCTGGGCCAGCTGAAAAATTGAAAACGCGTTTCGCCTGAGAGGGGGACATGTCGTTCGTTTCTGTTTGCGTCCAAGAAGGAGGTCCGATCAAAGCAGGTCACACCGTTGGTGGTGCTTGGCTTCGATTCACCGAGCAGAACAGTTTAAATCTACGGCGGAAGACTGGGTAGACCCGATGGCAACTTAGAGCAGATCACTTGGGCGACGATGCTAAGCCTTAACGGTGCTAGGCCTTAACGGTGGAACGGTGGTCGATAATCGTTGCTTTAGGTTGCTTTAGTGGTCCGTCGTCGGCGCGTGATTTGGAGGATTGCGAGTTTGTCGGAGCGTTTGGGGGGGCGTTTTTTTGGTGAAGCTGTGCTTGGGTGAAATTTAGGCACTGATTTTGCGCAGGTTTGGGGGCGAGCGAGAGGGGCGAGCGGCCTGTCGAGAGGAGGGGCTTCTTTTTGGTCCATCCGGGTTTATTGTGGGTGGCTTAATAAGCAGACAATTGTTTCCCGTGCCAACACTCAGGAGACACCCTTGCCTTCAAAGCCGTGAAGCATGGCACCCGGCCCATGATAAAACGCTTGGAATACCTACCCGAGCCACAATAAAAAAAGAAGAACCTTATTATTTGCCCATCAGAAAGCCGCCGATGAAGCCGGCTAAGATTCCGATCGAGAGACAGATCACGGCAGTGACTAATAACGCTGGCATGGAAAACAAAACCGGATCCTTAAGACGCTTGGCCGATTTGAATTGCTCGACCATTGAGATCGGAGGTGGCTTCGAGCCCGAATGCGAGATCGTGCCCGACCCGGTCGTTCGCTGATCGGTCAGATTGACATTGGACGCGTCCGTCAGGTCGTTCATCGCCATTTCGGTGACTGCGTCGTTCGGGTCGGTGTCTTGCGCGTCGGGAGAATCCAACGGCACCGACGCCCAGCGAGGACGCTCGTCAAAGCCGTCGTGCAGCAACGGGCTGTCATCTTCCGCCCACGGCGCTAAACGTTCGGCAACTTCAGCAGCCGTTTGGATCCTTTCTTTGGGGTCCTTTTCCATCATGTCGCCGATCAAATCGACAAAGTCATCGCTGACTTCTTCGTTGAACCGTCGCGGGTGCCAAGGCGTTTCTTCTAAGTGCCGGCGAGCTTTACTTTTGGGCGTGCCGCCAGGGAATGGGACTTTGCCAGTGACGGCGTAGTACAGTGTGCAGCCGAGCGAATAGATGTCGCAGACGCGAGTGATGTTGTTTGGCGTACGAATTTGTTCGGGCGAAAGATAATCTGCTGTGCCAACGATCTTACCGGCTCGTGGGTCGGTGTTATCGTTTAAGTAAAACGCCAATCCTAGATCCGACAGCTTTGCCACGCCGTCGAGGGTAACCAAAATGTTTCCCGGTTTGATATCGCGGTGGATGAGCCCGCGATGGTGAGCATGGCTGAGTCCTTCGGCGGATTGTTTGACGATGTTGGCGGCTTGTTGCACCGTCAGCTTGCCTTTGGTTCGAACCAAGCGTCGCAGGTCGGTGCCCGGTACGTATTCGACCACTAAGTAATGAACGTTGCCGTCTTCACCGGCGTCGAAAGCCCGGACCAAGTTTGGGTGGTCGAGTTTTGCTTGAGCGCGGATTTCGCGGCGGAAGCTTTCGATCGCTTCGTCGGTTGATTTGTGTCGAGGTAAAACCTTCACCGCCGACTCGCGGCCAAGCATCTCATGGACGGCTTTAAAGACTTGTCCCATCCCGCCTTGGCCGATCCAGCCGGTGATGATGTACGGACCTAGGTTCAGTTTCCAACGCCCGGTCATCAACTGATCGGCTTGGTACGTCGACAAGATCTTCATTTCGACCAGCTGCGTCGCCAACGCTCGGTCGTCGATCTCCGTTGCGAGCCTTGGATCACCTCCGCGGGAGTTGACAATCAAGTTGATTGCATCGCCCACTTGGTCTTGGGTGACCAGTTTGCTTTTGATCGCAGTCGCTTGAAAGTTATGCCGAGGGCTCATGGACGGTGCTGGGTGTTTTGTGTTTAAGGAGGATGAGGAGTCGTTAAAGCTTAAGTGATCCTTACAGTAGTTTTACTGGTCTTGTAAAAATGATTCGAGTTTTTTTAAGTTCGCGGTCGGCCAATAGGCTGGTGGGGCAATATTAACCGATTGTACGACTTTTTTAGTCGGATGTAAAAAAGAAAGGCTACGGCAGTGTAGAGCGATTCCGGCGGGGAAGCGATGTCTGCTGCCGTATTTGCGATCCCCCCAAATGGGGAAGCCTGAGTTTTCTAGTTGGACACGTATCTGGTGCTTGCGTCCTGTTTGCAGGTCGACGTCGAGTACTTGGTGTTGGCCGTTTTCGGCAATCGTTTGGTAGCTGAGCACTGCAGCTTTTTCGTTGGGAACTGGGGCGGCGTTTTCGGGTACGACCTGCATCCGATGCAAGCTTTCGTTTTTGACCAGGCGGTCCGTCAGCGTGGCGTTGGCGGGGGACAGGCCGGCGGGAATCAGGGCGAGGTAGCGTTTTTCGATGGTGCCACGGCGGAGTTGGTCCGATAGTCGGGAGGCGGCTTTGGATGTCCGGGCCAGCACGATCGCGCCGGTGGTGTGAGCGTCCAGTCGGCTGACGATGCCGACGTAGACGTTGCCGGGTTTGTTGTATTTAATCTTTAAATACTCCGCGGCACGGCGGTAGAGACTGTCATCGCCGGCTTTGACGCCCATCGTCGGTAGCAAGGCTGGTTTGTTGACGACCAGTAAATGGTTGTCTTCGAAGAGCACTTCGATCTGGTTGTTGCCGCTAGAATTCATAGAATGCAGTTTTTCAAAGTAGCCTACCCTGCCCCGTTAAGATTGGATGTGTCCGTTGTCGCCCGTTGATAGTTTAGGAACTTCGTTGATTCTCGCCAGTCAGTCTCCTCGCCGACGGCAGTTGTTAACCGATGCGGGCTACGATTTTAAGGTGATCGCGCCCAGCGATGAGGTCGAACGTGGGATTTGTAGCAGTTGCTCGCCAGAGGATACGGTGTTGGAGGGGGCGTTTTTGAAGGCTCGGGCGATCGCGAAGGGAGTCTCAGAGGGGTTGATCTTGGCGGCCGATACGGTGGCGGAGTGTCGTGGCGAGGTGCTGGGCAAGCCTGTCGATCGCGATCACGCGGAGCGGATGCTGCGGTTGATGAGCGGAAAGGCTCATCGCGTGCTGACGGGAGTTTGTCTGTGGGATTGTCCTTCGAATCGTCGCGTTTGTTTTTTGGAGCAAACGGTTTTGAAAATGGACGATTTGTCGAGCGAGCAGTTGGAAGGGATTTTGGATTCGGATAGCTGGGTTGGTAAGGCCGGGGCGTTTGGGTATCAAGACGGGCTGGACTGGCTACACGTGCAGTCGGGCTTGGAGTCCAACGTGGTGGGCTTGCCGGTGGAGCGGTTGCCGGGGTGGATTGAGAGTTTTAAAAAAGGCGCGTGAGCGGTGGGGGTAAATTCACGGACGCTCGATTGCTGGCTGACGAGCCCCCACTTACGATCCTCAACTCCGGCGGTGCGATACGGGCAACCGGACGACGTCGACTCCGAAACGGTCGACCGCTTTCAAAATTCAGCTTGGGCCTGCATCGGATTAACAAATAACTTGATCGAATCTCAGAGGCATCGCCGGCAGATGCAAGCTATCATCGCCTCGATGGTTTGGCCTAGTGAGGCCCTCGTAAGCCAGCAGACGCGACGTCAATCAGGTTACTTGCCCGGTAGTGACTTTAGGGCATTGCCGTTAGATATTCGTGCCGCGTGCCGGGAAATCCCAAGATGAAAGCGTGTTGTAGTGGCGGAATGCTATTGCTCTTCTTGGTGCCGTAGCTAACATTTTATATTAGATGTAAATGAAAATCGGTTAACTCCAACTTGGACAGCTTGGGCAAGCGATGTGCTCCAACGTTAGATTAACTAAATAATCGGAGATGTTATGTTGGAATTTAACAGATTGCTGTTAACCAAATTCGCACTAGTTTGCGTATTTGCCTTGTCGATGGCTGCAGTCGGTGTGGGGCAGATTGTTGTTGACGAGGACGGAAATCCAATCGGCGGCGACACTGACGTTGACGACCCCATCGTCGGTGGAGTGTTGATTGATTCGAATGGGCTGCTTGCCCGCCGCGCGATTCCCAACAACGCCCGCCAGCTAAACGCTCAGCGTTTCAATGCAGCCAAGGTTGCATTAAACCAAGACCTGCAAAAAATCAGCCCACTTCGTAAAGTTTCACTTAACCGCTTGGAAGCTGAAGTTGCCCAACTGGTTGCAGCCGGAAAGTCGGTCCCGGCTGACTTTCGGTATTTGGCTGGCTTAACAAAAATCAGTCACGTTTTCTTCTACCCAGAAAGCAAAGACATTGTCATTGCTGGTCCGGCAGAAGGTTTCTTTTTCAGCGGCAACAACTTTGTCGTCGGCATGAACTCTGGCCGCGCTACATTGAAGTTGGAAGACTTGATCGTTGCCTTAAGAGCGTTTGCTCCCGACTCAAAACAGGCAAGCATGATCACATGCTCGATCGATCCGACTCAAGAAGGCCTCGTTCGCTTCAGAGGCGTTGTTAAAGAGTGGCAGCGACGAGCAAGTGCTGGTCAGTTCGGCCCAGGCATTGAAAACCAAGTCGTTCAATCCTACAAAGATTCACTGGGGCTTCAAACCGTTAAGGTAGCTGGCATTTCTCCTGCAACGGATTTTGCTCGGATTTTGGTCGAAGCGGACTATCGCATGAAACTGATCGGCTTAGGACTTGAGCGTCCCGCGGTTCCTGGAATCATTTCGTTTGTTGCCAAGGCCAATCCGACCAGTCGTGGTAACGCACTCCAAAGGTGGTTCTTCCAACCTGATTACGATTGCGTCACCATCAACGACAATGACACCGCCCTAGAGATTGCTGGCGAAGGAGTAAAGCTAGTTGGCGAAGGCGAAACCGTCAGTGCCCAAGGGCAGCGTAAAGGAACTGGTAAAACCAGTAGTGCCAGCCGAGCATTTACTAATAGCTTCACTACTACTTATGCAAAGCTTGCCGAACAAACTCCTATTTGGGCTGAACTCCGCAACGTGATCGACTTGTCGATTGCCGCAGCATTCATTCAAAAAATGGATTTCTACAGCAAAGCTAACTGGTCGCTTGGAGTGCTAGGAGACGAGAGTCTTTATCCGGTTGAAAAGTACCCAGCGGCCACCCACGTTGCTCCAATTGCCAACGCTTATTGGAAAAATGGCAAGTTCATGTCACCGATCGCTGGTGGCGTTGCGATCCAAGCAAAGATCGCTTTGAATTCTGATCATGTCACTGTCGACACAGATGGGAAGTTGAACGAAATTCGTGACGAGATTGACCTGTCTGGCCTCAAGCCCGGTCAGTGGTGGTGGGACTAACTCGCTGTTAGATCGCAAGCTCACATAGGAACGGTCAGTTGATTGAGAATCAACTGACCGTTTTTTTTGCCATCGGGGTTTATTGTGAGTGACTTAATAAGCAGCCATTTGGCTCCGATGTAGCTTTACCGCGTGAGGTTGTCATGTTTAAGCGATCAGAAAAGGACTAATTCTAGAAAGCCCCTTTTGGAAAACATGCTCACGGGTTTTTTCCAAGAGCACATCCGCCGCGTAGCATGCCAACATTCAGGCGGCACCCTCGCCCTCAAAGGCGTGAAGCATGGCACCTAACCCATGGTGAAACGCTTGGAACACTTGCCAGGTCCACAATAAACCCAGGTGACCTTTTTTTGTCATCGGGGTTAGCCTTGATTCAGTTGCCGGCCTTAGGAATCAACAGGCCGACAATAAGCCCATGAAACGTCCATCACAATCGCCACAGGTGCGTTGCTAACCGAGCTGTTGTTCGGCCCAGGGTTTGAGTTGCTCGCGGAAGATCTTGGAGTTGTGACGGATGTCGACAGGCAGTTTTTGTCGCAGTAAAACATCTTTGATGGATGACGTCTTTGGGTGGTCGGCAAGCTGTTGTTTGATCTCTTCGATCAAGGCTTGCGAGTCCGCCGGTGTGGTTGGCCAGGCGTTCGGCAGCGGTTCGATGATCATCACAGGTTTTTCGCTGCCGGTGGTTCCAGTGCCGACTAAGGCACTACGATAGATCTTTGGGTTCACATTGGAAATCGCTTCGCAAGGGATCGTAAACATCGTCCCTTCGGCCGTGCGGACTCGATGGCCCTTGCGACCACAAAACCAAAACCGATCTTGATCGTCCAAGTAGCCGACATCTCCCATGCGGTGCCAAAATGAATCGCCGTCGCGGACTTTGTGGTCCGCGTTGGCTTCGATCCGAGTCACGTATTGGTCGGTGACGACGGGGCCGCTGACGATCAGTTCGCCGATTTCGCCAGCGGCGACGGGGATTATCTGGTCGATTGTTTCAATTGGTTCGTCAGAGATCTCGATCACTTGCCATTGGATCTCGCTAAACTTATGCCCGACGCAAGTGCCTTGGCCGTCGTTGGTTTTAGCGGCGGTTTCGCTGATGACGACCGACGCGGCATTGCAGGCCACCGGCAGTGCTTCGGTGGCACCGTAAGGAGTGTAAACGTCTCCATCGTCCGCGATCACTGATTTGACTCGGCGCAGTACGTCGGGCGGAGCCGGCGCGCCGGCGGTGAAGACGCTTTTGATCTTAGGCAGTTTGACATGGTTGGCCACGCAGTAGTTGGAAACGGTATTCCATAACGCGGGCGAGCCAAACGATTGGGTCGCGGAGAATTGTTCGGCGGCGTCGATTAAGTTTGGCGGATAAATTTCGGCGGGTTTGGTGGCGTCCATGGCAGGGAATACCGTTGTCGAACCCATTGCGGTATTAAACAAAGCAAACAACGGGAACCCCGAAACATCCACCGCGCCCGGTTGGAGCGAAAAGTAATCACGGATTTGTTGAGCCTGTTCGATGAAGTTGCGGTGCCGGTAGAGCACGCCTTTGGGCGGGCCGGTGCTGCCGGTGGTGAAGATGATTGCCGCGGGTGATTCGCGGTCGCATCCGTTGCCGGCGACGATTTGTTGGGCGTCGGGGAGTTGGCTGGTTTGCAATTGGTCGGTGCGTTGGCAGCCGGGGAACCAACCGTCAGTGGAGAAATTGATTTTGCAAGCGCCGAGTTTTTTCCGAAACACTAGGCGAGCTAGGTGGGCTTTGCGGATTCCGACCATCGCGGCAGGCTTGGCGGCGGCGAGGCAGCCGATCATGTTCTTTCGGCCCATGCCGGGATCGATCAAAATCGTCACGGCATTGGTTTTATAAAGAGCAAAAACGTGAGCCACGAAATCGATTCCTGGGGGAACCATTAACGCGGTTCGCATGCCAGGTACAATGCCAGCTTCGCGAAGTTTGGCGGCGATTCGATTAGAGCGGTCCTCTAGTTCCGCGAAAGTAATTTGATCGTAAGCCAGTTTTTGTCCCGGTTGGGCCCTAAGCTTGGTTGGTCGAGGCGAGCTTGGGCAGGCGACGGCAATTTGGTCGGGCAAACGCTTGGCGGTTTCGGTGAGGGCATGGCCAATGTTTTGAATATGGTCGAGACGCCAAGGTTTGATCGAGCCGCTGTCGGGTTTTTTTTTTGAATTCACGTGATTTGAATTTGAGAATGGCACGTTGCAGGGTTACCTAGGCCGGCTGAATGACGTAGATTATTTAGTAGTGCTGGGCCGGATTGGTTTGTTAAACAATCGCCGATCCAATCAGAGCCGCGGCATCTTACCATACATCCATCCCTCCAATAACTCGTATCGCACGCAAAGCCAAAACGCGGCTGGTTATTGTTTGGTTTTTATTACATATCGATTTCGGTTGTGGAGTTCAACAAGTGGATATCGACGCCTACCATCTTTGCCCTTGCCAGAGCGGCAATAAGATCAAGTTTTGTTGTGGCAAAGACGTCATCAACGAGCTTAACGACATTCTCAAAAAAAACGCCGGCGGCCAAGTCCAAGCCGCTCTTGATCAACTTGAGCGAACGGCTGACAAGCGCGGACAAAGAGACTGCCTGCAAGTTATTAAAACGCATATTTTGATTTCGGCCAACGACATCAAAGCAGCCAAAGCAACCAATGCTGAGTTTCGCGAGCAATCGCCAAGCCACTCAATGGGCATGCAGCACTTGGCGTTGATCGAGTTGTTCGAGGGGCGTCTGGATGACGCGGTCAATTCTTTGCAAGACGCGATGGACGTCAATAAGAGTGACGAAATTCCGGTGGCTGTCAGTAACGTGTTCAAGGTTTTGGCCGGCGCGTTGGTGGACCGTGGCAACGTGTTCGCTGGTTTGGCTCATCTGCAGTTCGCGAGTCGGCTGCGAGGCGACCAGGACAGCGAAGTTTCGGAAATGTACTTGTCCTTGCTGCAGGAATGGTCGTTCTTTTCGTTTCTGTTTCAAGCCGAAGTGCTGGAGGATGCTCCCGAGGGCGCCGAGTGGGAGAAGTTTTATTCGAACGCCACGCGAGCGATCGCGCGAGGGCAGTTTCGTCGAGCGTTGCAGTATTTGGTAAAAGCTGAAAGTGACTTCCCGGCTGATCCGATTGTGTTGCGAGCGGTGGCCGTGGTTAAAACAATGTTGGCTCATGAAGATGCCGGTGATGCTTGGCGGGCTTACGCGAATTGGCCGGAGTTGAACAGCGCGTTTGCGGCTGAGGCGTTGGCGTTTGCTTATGTTCATGATGACTCTTGGGCGTCTAAGGATCCGATTGTTGTGCTGCGGTACGAGCTTGACGATGTAGCGGAGGTTTCCGAGAAATTGATCGGAAGTAAGATCTTTGAACCGGTTGAGACTCCGGCTTCGCTGCCCGATGGTTCGCCACCGCCCAAGCATGGTTTTGCGGTTTTGAACAAGCCGGTTGCGAAAAAATCAGATTCGTTGTCGGTTGATGACATTGCGTTGCGGATTGGTAACGCCGAAATCTACGGCAAGCAAACCGACCGGCCAGCTCGGATGGAGCTGTGGGTGAGCACGAGTCGGATTGATCAGGTCAAGGAGGTGCTGAAGCGAATCGATGTCGAGCTGAGCGGGCCGGTGCAAGAGGTTGTGCATGAGGAAAGCGTTGCTCAGGATGTGTTGTTGTTGACGCAAGCTTTGTTGCCGATGGATCTTGAGCCTGTCAAAGCGGATCGTTTGTTGCTGGAGCATCGTCGTCGGGGTTTCTTGAACGAAGTGTTGGACTTGCAGCTCGATGCAGATCATACGTTGTCGATTCGCGAAGCGGCCAAGCAACCCGAGTTGCGGAATTTGGTTTACGCTCGGTTGTTGATTTTGGTTTCGAATTCAAAGTCACGTTTTGCCCCGCAAGGTGTGTTTGAAGAGATGTTGGAGAAGCTTGAGTTGCCGCCGTTGGGGCCGGTCGAGCCAAGCGACTTTGCTGCGTTGACGTCGCCCCTGCGAAGTCGCGCTGTCGATTTGAGCAAAGCGAGTTTGGACGAGATCCAGCAGTTGGAGATGGCTGGGTTTGGTTGCAATGATGCCAATATGGCGGCCACTGCAATTGGCGAGTACCTCAAGCGAGAGGATCGCAACAAGAGTTTGGATGCGCCGAAGCTGAGGTCGTTGTCGAAGTGTGGAAATAGTCTCGACGAGACACTGGCTTTGGTCGTGCGAGCGAAGGAAGCGGCGGACGTATCCGGTGACCGACGCGAAGCGGGGCTCGCTTTGTGCCACGAATTCGAAGTGCAGTTAGAACTGCAGAACGTCGAGCGGGCTCGGGAAATCGTTTCTGAGATCGGTGGTTATTCGAGCGACGAAGAAGTGAAGTTCGAATTCACGCGAATTCTGTCCGAGCGAGGTTTGTTGGACGAAGCGATGCCAATGGATCAGTTGACGGGGGCACCACCGGCACCAGCAGATCCGAAATCAGAGTCGAAATTGATTTTGCCAAGCTAAGTAAAAATCTAGTCGATGTCAAAGTCGGGCTCGCTGGAGGGGGAGCTTTTGTTTTGCCGAATCGGGGTTTTGAGGTAGGTTAACTTTGATAAATCTGAAATCAAACCCGCGAGAAATTTGACGAATCAAGCTACACTAGGAAGTCTGGACCGCTTAGCAAAAGTCACGGAGAAGAACGTTGCCGAAATATATTGTTCGATATGGATTGATGCGAAGCATTGGAGTGATGACTTCGCGCAATGAAGATCAGTATCGGCGTGGCAATGAAGTGGTCGTTCGGTCGGATCGCGGGGTCGAGGTCGGTCAGGTGTTGTGTGAGGCGACCGACGACGCGTTGACGCATTTGGATCAGCCGCCCACGGGCTCGATCGTGCGGGTGGTTTCGGGCGAAGATGTCAGCAACATTAATTCGATTGATGGTGATCGTTTTAGCAAGATTGAAATCTGCAAACGTGAGATCTCGAAGCTCGAACTAGACATGAAGTTAATCGACGTCGAAACGTTGTTGGGCGGCGAGCGGATTGTGGTGTTTTATATTGCTGACGATCGAGTGGATTTTCGGCAGTTGGTCAAGGTTTTGGCGAGTGAGTTTAAGACGCGAATCGAGATGCGTCAGGTTGGTGTTCGTGACGAAGCCAAATTGCTGGCGGACTACGGGGATTGCGGGAAACCGGTCTGTTGTAATAACCACTTGGTGACGATGCCGCCGGTTTCGATGAAGATGGCCAAGCTGCAAAAAGCGACTTTGGATCCGACCAAAATTTCGGGACGTTGTGGTCGCCTGAAGTGTTGTTTGCGATACGAATTTGATACGTATGAGGAAATTCATAAACAGCTGCCGCGTGTGGGAGCTCACATTGTTACGGCTAATGGTCGAGCCAAGGTGTTGAATCAACAGATCATTGCCGAGCAGTTATTGATCGAGATGGAAGACCATCGTCGGATGGTGATTGATGCCAGCGAAGTGCTCTCGGTAATTAAGAGTCAAGCTGGAGGTGGGAAAAGAAAAAAATCATCTTCGTCAGCAAAGCCAGCTCAAAAAGATAAGGGGGCAGTGGTTGCTGATAGCAAGCCAGACCCTCAAAAAGCCGCGAAAGCGGGCCGTAAGAAGCAAGTAAGCAAGCAGGGTAAGCGAAATCGGAAGCCGCGAAAATCAGAATAACCGGGCTTGGGCTCAATTTGAGATTGGACTAAAACGGTTAGAGGCTAGAATGAAGAAACGCAGTTACTAACGTCTTTAACAGACGCGAGTTTGCGTCGCCTCCAATTTTAAAAAAAAGCGCCAATCGCATGCATTGCGAGCGGTGGAGAATTTTGAGATAGAGTAAGCACATGCACGATGAGATTGCGATGTTCGAGATTATCGAAAACGACTCACGATATCCCGTGGATGCTTATCAGTTTGTCCGCGAAGCGTTGACTTACGCGTCTGACAACATGGAACTGCAACTGCAAGAGTTCGAGCGTTTTTCTGAAGATGACGGCCCAGTAGTCGAACGGCACTTCACTGGCCAGCAGTTGTGCGAAGCCATCCGGCAGTACGCCGTCAATCAGTTTGGCTATTTGGCCAAGGTTGTTTTGCGTAACTGGAACATCGATTCGACGAGCTGTTTCGGTGATCTGGTTTACAACATGATCGACGCCGAGATGATGAAGAAGTCAGCGGATGATCGTCGCGAACATTTCAACAACGTTTATGACTTCGATGACGTTTTTGAGACAGATCTCGAAATCAATGCTTCCGCCGCGAACCTGTAGTTCGCGCTTGTGGACTTCTCGTTCGATCGCGAACTATCATTGGACATGTCGGCGTTGTTTTATCGCTTAGTAATTGATTTAGAATGCCCCGCAAACCACCGCCGTCTCGGCCTGCTGCTGATGCCGAACCTGGCAAAGAACCGGAATTGTCAACGAACGGCCGTCCGTTGAAACCGGTCGCGCCTGCCACAAAACGTTTTGGCGTGGTGGTGGCGTTGTTTAGTGTTTGGCTGGTGTTTCTGATTTACCTTGCGTTTTTAACTTGGAGTGGTAAATGAAACTGGTTGTATTGGACGGCAAAACGCTGAACCCAGGTGACAATCCGTGGGCGCCATTAGAACGCTTTGGGGGCTTGGAAGTTTATGATCGCACGGCCAGCGACGAAATTGTGTCACGTTGTGGCGATGCGTCGATTGTGTTGACGAATAAAGTTCCGTTTACTGCAGCGACGCTCGATCAGTTACCGGATTTGAAATTCATTGCGGTGACGGCGACGGGGTACAACGTGGTTGATGTTGCTGCCGCCGCAGAACGGGGCATCGTGGTTTCAAACGTCCCCGAGTACAGCACGCTCTCGGTGGCTCAGCATGTGTTTGCGATGTTGCTTTCGTTTTTGCACCGACCGGCGGATCATCATCAGGCGATCGTCGATGGGCAGTGGCAAGCGGTCGGTGATTTTTCGTTCACGCTGGCACCGATTCAAGAGCTGGCTGGCAAAACTATCGGAATTGTCGGTCTTGGTCGCACGGGGCGAGCGACGGCGGCGATCGCGTCCGCATTCGGGATGCGTGTGGTGGCCAGCAGTCGTCGGCAAATTAATCCGTTGACCGGTGAGGGGTTTGAGTGGTTGTCGGTCGAGCAGTTATTTGAGCGAGCGGATGTGGTGAGCATTCACTGTCCGCAAACTGAAGAGAACAAGGGCTTTATTGATGGGCAGTTGTTGTCGCGAATGAAGCCAACGTCGATGTTGATTAATACGGCGCGTGGCGGTTTGGTCGACGAACAGGCGTTGGCGGCGGCGTTAAACGATGGCGGGATCGCGGGTGCTTTGTTGGATGTGTGTAGTACCGAACCGATTGGTACGGACAGCCCGTTGCTGGCGGCTAAGAATTGTCTGTTGACGCCGCACATCGCTTGGGCGACGTTTGAGGCGAGACAGCGGTTGATGCATACGACGGCGGAGAATGTCGAAGCGTTCTTGCAAGGCCAACCGCAGAATGTGGTGAGTTGAGTCGCTGCGAGCTTGGCGACTATTATCGATAAGCCGATGGGTTGGTTTTCTTTACGAGTTCGGCCAGTTCTCGGTCCAGTCGCAGGTACTCTTTTGAATTCGCGTCGGGGGCGGCGGTGGCGAAGTAATCGTGGCCGATGCCAAGGTACTCTTTGATGTCCGCAACCTTGGAAGGGTCTTGGTCGGCGATCAGGCCTTCGAGTTCAAAGTCGCGGTCCCATAAAATTTGATCGGCCAAGATTTCGATTTCGAATGCCCAGCGATCGATGTCGGTACAGTCGCGATCGGGTAGTTCGTTTAGTTCTTCTTCGGACGGTTCGTGCCAATCGGTCTCGGTTACGATTTTCGCTTTGCGAGCCGCAAGGATGGCGTTGCGAAGATGGTAAGAGATCTCGAGGTCGAATTCGTAGTCGACTTCTAGTGCGATCAGGCTCTGGAGATCTTTGAAGACCGCGTAGACGGTGCCTTCGAGCGTAGCAGATAGCGGCGGCGGTTCGATCTCGGGTTTGATCAACGCCATGTTGACGATGTGTAATGCGGCTAGCTGCTGAGTCGGTTGCAGGCGGTCAAATGCTGCTACTCCGACCCCGTGCGGTTCGTTCATTTCGACCGCTGCCGTGATCATGTCTCGCATGTAGGCGGAAGCTTCCACGAACAGCGCGGCTTCAGCAGGGGTGAGCACCCGGTCGCCATAAGATGTATTCCACATTGCTTCGAATCTCCGTGTTCGACTCCGTTTCCTATTACGCGGTTAAGGTAATTAAAGGCAGCAAACGTTGCAACCAACCTGATTTGTAAATTTGTTTTTGGCTCGTGTGCGAGCTGTATTTAGGGTGGGGGAACCACCGATGGGGGGGCAAATGCCAGCAGAAGTAGTTGAACTGATGCGTGGAGTGAGCTTGGATGGTTTGCGAAGCGGAAAAGTGTTGGGTGTGGTTACTGGCAAAAAGGTTTGTCTTTTTTCCAAAGATTCTTTGGCAACGGGCGAAGACCACTTAAGGGCAGGCAAGAAGCGTGAGCCGATTGGTTTGCGTGGTGTGCCCAGAAACTATTTCACAGGCTGTTTCGGTCAAAACGAACAGGAAAAAACGATGTTAAAGAAAATCACCCTTGGGGTCGTCGCGGTCGCCTTGTTGGCAGGCTTGGCTTTCGGCGGAAAATTGATCCCCTACTCCCAGACGGCTTACAGTAAGTTCCGTGATGTGGCGAACGATTCAGTGCCAGTTTCGTTTCAGCTGGACGCGGCTCGGCAACAGCTGCAAGCGATCGGTCCAGAGATCAAGAGCATGGTGCACGAAGTGGCCAAAGAGAAGGTTCAAATTAACAAGCTGTTGGTGGACCTTAAACAGCATCGGCAGATGTTGGACTTTAGCAAAAAAGAAATGCTGGCGTTACGAAATCATCTTGTCTCCGGCGACGAGTTCTACGTGGCTGTGAACAACAAGAAATTCGACAATAAGCGAGTTGAGGAAGACTTGCAGCATCGATTCAGTATTTACAAAACGGCTGAGGCGACGTTTGAGAAGAAACAAGAGATCATCACCATTCGTGAAAAGTCGCTTGGCAATGCGTTGGTGATGTTGGAGCAAGCGAAGGTGCAGAGGCAGGAGTTGGAAGTTCAAATCGAAAACTTGTCGGCGAGAAATCGCATGAACGAAGTGATCGCGATGGCGAGCGAGTTGGATGTTGACACCCGTCAGCTGGCGAAGGCTCGGGAGATGTTGTCCGACTTGGATGCCACGATCTCGGCTGACGAAGAGTATTTGAATATCATGCCTGGTTTTCGCGGCCAGATTCCTGTGAGTGCCGATTCGGTTTTGCCAACGACGGATGTGCTGAAGGAAATGGATGAGTACTTTGGTGAGGGCTCAAAAGCAAACGAAGTCGAAATCAGTGATGCGGCTGCTGATTTGGTTGGGATCTAAACCAGGTTAAGGTTTCCACGACCGTTTGGACTCAATGGCGAGCAGTCCTCCTCGCTGGCCGTTGAGGATTTTTTAACGGCGGAGGCCGAAGGTGCACTTGGGGTGAATTGGGGGTGACCGCCAATGGCCGCTGATGGTTGCGAACTGATGCTTAAAAAGCATTGGCGTGAGTTAGCGTTCAGAAGCGGTTTTTTATTTGGCGGTTAGGATTTTCGGTTGGTTTGAAATGATTTTTCAGCCTTGGCTAAGTCAATAAACCCTAGTCGTCTAAGCGGCTCAGAAGTTCACAATCTGTCAGTGCAAGGCGATCTTCGGCTGAAATTTATAAGAGTCGTTTTATAGGTGTTTATGACGTATGCTGTAGGGGTCTTTAAAAGAGTAGCAATCGGAATTCGATGATGGCTTGGTTTCGCCGTAAAAATGAAATTGATGACGCGATCAACGCTGGTCAGCTTGACCGAGCGATGGAGCTTACGCGTCGTTTGGGTGAGAGCAAGGCCGCGAGGAACCATCGTAGGCAGTTGACGGAAGCGTTGATCGAGCGAGCAAACGCTGCCGCGGAAACCCAAGATTACTCGGCCGCTTGGCAGGCGCTTTCGCAGGCGGTCAGCTTTGCTGATCCACGGCAGCAAACTTTGGTTTCGCAAACGACTTTGCAATTGCAAAATCAAACCATCAGCAGTGCAGATGCGGTTTTGCATGCTGGGCAGTTGCGGCAAGCGGCTGGTTGGGTGCAGCTGTTGGCCGATCGAGATTTATCGAATCAAAAAAGTGAACGAATTGGCTCGGTTGCCGATCTATTGAAATCAGTTGATGGGTTAGTGGTCGTTGGTAAGCTGGACGAGGCGATTGAGCGTTTGCAAACGGCTGAGCGTTTGTATCCCGAATTGCTTGGCTTGAGCGAGCGGTTGGCTGAGCAACAAGAGCGAAAGCAAACGTTGGGTTCGTTGGCCAAAGCGTTGCAGGCTGCGGCGCTGGCATGCAAGTGGAACGATGTCTGTCAGCTGTGCGACCAGATTCTTGAGCTTGCGCCGCAACACGAGATTGCGTTGGGGGCGAAACGGCACGCGATGCAGCGAATCAAACGTCGGACATCGGTTGGTTCGCGGTTGACTAACGTTCCCGAGTCAAACGATGGCGATTTGGTGGTCAAGCGGCGATCGACCGATATCGGTGGCGGTGGGGTGGCCGGCAGCGGCGATGTCAAAGGCACGGCCGTTGCTCAGTCGGATGCGTCGACCGGTCGCGCGACGGATGCAGCTGGTGCGGATTCAACCGTCGATCAGGATTTTAGTTCAGTGCCACTGGCCAGTTCGTTTTTGATTTGGGTTGATGGCGTGGGAGGCTATTTGGTTTGTACCAAGCCGATCAACTTCATTGGCCAAGCGGTAGCAGGTGCCACGGTTTCGATTCCGTTGCAAGCGGATGTGCGGCAGCGTCATGCGAGGATTGAAACGATTTCTGGCCAGCATTTGATTCAGCCGCTGGGGCCGGTGGCGATTGCAGGACGTCAGGTGCCGATGGACGAAAGCATCGCAATCAAATCAGGTCAGTTGATTTTACTTGGCGACCGAGTCGAGTTGTCGTATCGGCAAGAGCATCCGCTGAGCAAGTCGGCGAGGTTGGATTTTGTTTCGCGGCATCGGACGTTGCCTTGGTCGGATGGAGTTATTTTGGCGGGACAGTCGGTGATCCTTGGCCCTAACCCAAATAATCATGTGTTCTGTCCCGGTTGGAAATCGGATTTGATTTTGTTCCGACGAAATGATCAGTGGTTTGCAAAATCTAAAATAGGGTTTTGTGTCGATGAACAGGCGATGGGAAACGAAGCTGAAATTCGATTTGATAGTCGGTTGCATGGCGATAGTTTTTCGTTGAAGCTAGAGCCGGTGCTGTTGGAATGCTAAAACGATTGCAAGACGAAATGATTTCGGCCAACCAAGCCAGGGTGAATCGGTTCTTGAATCTGGGGAACTGGCAGCCCGACGCGTTAACGTGGAACCGGTGGAAATCCTCGCCAACGCGTCGGGCTACCATTTATAGGGACTTCCTAGTTTGTAAAAGTGATTCCAGCCTGCCAACCAAGACTAGACACGTAGAAGTGTCTTCAATAATCTGTACTAATGGGGTTCTGCCTTACTAGTTGCACTTGCTGGTGGAATGCCAGCCAACCGCCCTGCTCTACTTTTTATCTCGCAGCGAAAACCAACCACCCTCAATGCGATTCTCTTACTCTAGCGGCTCTCGGCCTTTGAACGGCTACACGATCAAACGCGGGATCGGTATCGGCGGATTTGGGGAGGTTTACTTTGCTTTGAACGACGCGGGCAAAGAAGTTGCGTTGAAAAAGATTCAACGGAACTTGGACGTCGAGTTGCGCGGGGTTGGGTATTGTTTGAACTTGAAGCACGTGAACTTGATTTCGCTGTGGGACATTCAAACGAATGAGTTTGGTGAGAGTTGGGTGGTGATGGAGTATGTACCTGGTCCGAACTTGCGGGACGTGGTCGAGGCCAATCCGCGGGGGATGCCGCTGGAAGAAGTTAAACGCTGGTTTGTGTCGACGGCGTCGGGGGTGGCTTATTTGCACGAACACGGGATTGTGCATCGGGATTTGAAGCCGGGGAACGTGTTTTGTGATGAAGACGCGCGGGTGATTAAGATCGGCGATTATGGTTTGTCGAAATTCATCTCGTGCAATAATCGTTCTGGGCAAACCGAAGCCGTGGGGACGTTTCATTATATGGCCCCCGAGATCGGCAAGGGCGAATACGGCAAGGAGATTGACATCTACGCGGTCGGCGTGATCTTGTACGAGATGCTGACGGGGGTGGTGCCGTTTGAGGGCGAGAGCACTCAAGAGATCATCATGAAGCACTTAACGATGGATGCGGATTTGAGTGTGTTGCCGCAGGAGTATCACCGCGTGGTCGGGAAGTCGCTGCGGAAGGATCCTCAAAAAAGATATTCGAGCATCGCGGAGATGGCTCGGGATTTGCCGTGGCCAGAGATTGCGGCCAGTGCCAATCAGATCGTTGATCGCCATGTGGTTGGGGAAATGAATTTTCCGACGGGGCTTGGGAACAAACCTAAGTCAACGGCCGGTTATCAGGCCGGTCTTGCTGTGCAGGATGCCGGTGTAAGTGATTCGGTGGAGCCGCCTGTGAGTCTGAAGGCTCAGTTGCCGCCAGCGATTATGCAAGGTGGTTTTGGGGCTGGGCAGCAAGCGGCCGCCGATTCGTCCGGGCAGTCGGTCGCTAGTTTAGCGTTCAGTAGCGTGGCGGCGACTGATGTGGCTGGGGTTGGTGGCCATGTCGATGAGCCGATGGCTGTTGCGGTGCGGTCGGGTTTGACGGATTTGAATCGGTGGTGGAACGAAGCGAATGTTTCGACGCCAGCTCGCTTGGTGGCAATCGTGGTTGCTGGGGTCGTCGTGATCCAGAATTCGACTTGGTTGTTGGCGGTTTCGGTGGCTTTGGCGACGGTTTATTTGTTGTACTATGCGGCTCGTCGATATGTGCTCTCGCCGTCGGTTGGGAATGTTCCGTCGGCGGTCAAACCGAAAAAGCGTTCGGAGCGAGAGGCGGTTCGGTTGCGGTTGGTTAATCGGCCGGTAACGGACCAGCTGGCAGAGCTGACGGGTTCGCTTTTGGTGGGGGCGTTGAGTCCGATCGTGATTGGTTTCTTTGTGTTGGCGGTTGGTGTGAAGGCAGAATCTGGTTTGGCCAAGGGCGGGTTCGGTTCGTTGATGGGATGGTCGATTTTTACTTGGCAAACGATGCTGAGCGTGCTGGCGGTTTGGGTGACGCTGGGGATGACCAAGCAATGGACTTGGAAGCAACCCGAGTTTTTGGCTCGGTCGGCGGCGCTGGCGTTTGCTGGTGCGGCGGTGGGGGCGTTTGCTTTTTATTCCGCCAGCGTGTTCGAGATCGATTTGGCTCGGATTACGGTAGCGGACTTTGCAGTGAAACAAACCGAGGCGTTGGTTTGTCGTTATGTTGGGAAGTTGCCGGCGTTTGCGATTTGCTTTGCCGCGTTGTTTGCGCTGATCCGGTTGGGGCGACATACCGACCCGTTGCGTCGCACGCGGATGAGTGTGATGAATGTGATCATGAGTTTTATGGTGGGGATTGTGGGGAGTCATTTGTTGAATTTGCCTCTGACGGTGATGTGTACCTTTGCGGTCGTCGTGTCGGTGTCGGTTCAGTTGGCTTCGCCTTGGTTGCACCCGGATCAATTTGAGATGATCGTGGGTGAGTCCGCTGATCAAGTGGAGGTCTAAGGTGGTGAATCCGCGAATGAGTGGGCTGCGTTTGGCTAGGCTGTGTTTGGCTAGGCTGCGTTTGGCTAGGCTGATCGGTTTGTTGCTGTTGTTTGTGACCGCCGGGCTGCTGTCAACGGCTGGTGCGGCGACGGTTTGTTTGGTTCAGGTTTCCGTTTCCGAAGCGGCGTTGGTCGATGGGGATGAGGCCGGAGGTGCCGGGGATGCCGAAACAGTCGCTGGGGTAACGGACCGGGAGCGAAGGTTGAAAAAGCGTTTGGTGACTGCTGCGATTTTGGGTGGCGTGGTATTGCTGTTGCTGGCGGTGGCTTGTGGTTATTTTCGGTTGGAGCTGACGACGCGTGGGTTTTATAGCGGCCGGTTGCAAGTCGTTTCGGCGATCACGAGTTTAGCGGTGGCGGCGGCGGGGTATTTTCTGTGGCGTTGGTTGGTTTAGTTCGCTTTGTCGACCCCGGTCTCCCCATCGGATCTTGGCTCCGGCTGTTTCGTCATCCTAGGCCCACGGAGCCCACGGGGCCCAAAGCACTGCATCTCTTCGGGATTCGTGGCTCGATCTAGCACGCCGGACTGTGGGCGGAGCGTGCGGCGATGTGTCCCGGTATATATTACGTGGTCGATAATACTTGGTCGAAACGGATTGCCATTGCGGCGAAATTGGTAGAGTAGGCAGTTAGGACGCCTAGCCAAGGCGATCGGCGTGGGTAGAATTGGGGCAGTTCTTTTACATCCAAAAACGGCCGCTGAGCCAAATCCACCTTCGGAGCAAAATCGTTGCCCGAGGAAACTGTGTGATTTGGACGGCATCTACGTATATCGCCCGACACGAAGAAAGGTTGACGGCTTGAAAAAATCCGCTGAACTTTTGCAAACACCATTGCATCCATGGCACGTTAACCACGGAGGCCGGATGGTCGACTTTGCAGGTTGGGAGATGCCTGTGCAGTATTCCAGCATCATGGACGAACACCACCAGACGCGAAAAGCGATCGGGATGTTCGACGTTTCTCACATGGGCCGAATTTGGTTTTCGGGCGATCGCGAAGAAATCGGTCAATGGCTGGACGGTCTGACGACTCGTCGCGTCGCTGGAATCGCGCCTGGGAAAATCCGTTACTCGTTGGTTTGCAGTCAAACCGGCGGAATTCTTGATGACGTGTTGGTTTATTACTTGCCCGATGCCAGTGGCGATCAGCCATTTTGGATGATGGTTTGTAACGCCAGCAACCGCGCCAAGATTGTGGCGTGGCTGGAGCAACATATCGGCGGCCGAGCAATCAAGCTGGACGACCGAACCGAATCCACCGCGATGATCGCAGTCCAAGGCCCGGCCGCGAATCAAGTCGTGGCCAAGTTGTCGTCGGTTGATCCGGATACGCTCGGCTACTACACAGGTACGTCTTGTCAGCTGTTAGGCGACGTGATTTTGACGCGGACTGGGTACACCGGCGAGGACGGTTGTGAGATCATGTGCGATGCGTCGATTGCGTTAGAGATCTGGGAAAAGGTTTACGCGGCCGCTCAAGAAATCGGCGGCGGAGCTTCTGGTTTGGCTTGTCGCGATACGCTGCGGTTAGAAGCCGGTATGCCGTTGTACGGTCACGAGCTGGGCGAAGATGTCAACGCGGCGCAGACTGATTTACGGTTTGCGATGCAGTTGAAGGACCGTGAGTTCACTGGCAAGGCGGCGATTGTCGCGGCGATGAAAGATTCTTCGTTGCCTGTGCGAGTCGGTTTACAGTTGGAGGGCCGTCGAGCGGCTCGCGAAGGTTGTACCGTTTTTGTTGGCGAGAAGAACGTCGGCACCGTGGTCAGCGGAACGTTCGCTCCGACACTTCAAAAATCAATTTCGATGGCCTATTTGCTGCCAGAAGCCACAGAGCTGGGTACGGAGGTCACGGTCGATATTCGCGGCAAATCACACCCGGCGGTCGTGGTTGAAGTCCCGTTTTATAAGCGGCCTAGCTAGATACATCTAAGAAACACAAACGATCGCTTGCTTTTGGGCTGCCGATCTCATCAAAATAATTTCACTTTAAATTCAAACGGAGTTAGTGCTTTGAATCCTGAAAACTTGCTTTTTGCTGACACGCACGAATGGGCTGCTGTCGAAGACGGTGTCGCCACAATCGGTATCTCTGCCAACGCGGTCGAAGCGTTGACGGACTTGGTTTACATGGAGTTGCCGTCGGTCGGCGATTTGGTCGATGTCGGGCAAGCCTTTGGCGAAGTCGAATCGGTCAAAGCAACCAGCGAAATGTACTCGCCCGTCGCCGGTGAAATCGTAGAAGTAAACTCTTCGATCGTCGACAGCTTGGAAACTTTGAACACCGACCCTTACGAAGCGGGCTGGATTATCAAAGTCAAAATGAATGGCGACACCGGCGTCGACAAACTGTTGTCGTATACCGACTATCAAAAACAATGTGACGAAGCCAGCTAGGCTGCGTTCGAATCGCCTGGTGATTTGTTTTAAAACTAATTGACTGGTCCACTCTGCGCTTCGGCAACGACCCCCGCCCGCAGCAGTGCCCTGCCCTATCCTTTGAAATCATAAGCGTTACTGAAATATGTCTGTTCAATCGGTTGATACTCCCAGAGTTAATGTCCCCATGGATCTCAATGACGATTTTGCTCGACGGCACAACGGCCCCAATGCGGCCGACGTCGATGCGATGCTTTCAGTGGTTGGTGCTAAGTCACTGGATGATCTGATGGCCACGACCGTTCCCGAAAGTATTTTGCTGGGGCGTGATTTGGATTTGCCAGCGGCGGTTAGCGAAAACCAAGCGATCGATATATTGCGGCAGCTTGCGCAGGCTAACCAAGTTAAGCGATCGATGGTTGGCATGGGTTACTACGGGACGCATGTACCGAACGTGATCTTGCGAAACGTTTTAGAGAATCCTGGTTGGTACACGGCTTATACGCCTTATCAGGCCGAGATTGCTCAGGGGCGTTTGGAGAGTTTATTGACGTTCCAGCAGATGGTGATGGATCTGACGGGCATGGAGATCGCGAATGCGTCGCTGTTGGATGAAGCGACGGCGGCGGCTGAGGCGATGGCGTTGTGTAAGCGAGCCAGTAAGCACAAGTCGAGCTTGTTCTTTGTCGCGGACGACGTGCATCCTCACACTTTGGACGTGGTGCAAACGCGAGCGAATTACTTTGGGTTTGAGTTGGTTGTTGCAGCTGCGGAAACGGTGGGCGAGCACGATGTGTTTGGTGCGTTGTTGCAGTATCCGGGAACGACGGGGCAAGTTCGAGATTTGACACCGATCATTGAGCAGGTGCAGGCGAACAAGGGATTGGTCGCGGTGGCAAGCGATTTGTTGGCGTTGACCGTGTTGAAGCCGCCAGGCGAAATGGGCGCCGATATTGTGCTCGGGAGTGCTCAGCGATTTGGTGTGCCGATGGGTTTCGGCGGTCCGCACGCGGCGTTCTTTGCGACTCGCGATAAGTTCAAGCGTTCGATGCCGGGTCGAGTGATCGGGGTATCGAAAGATCGCAACGGCAAGACCGCGTTGCGAATGGCAATGCAGACTCGTGAACAACATATTCGACGCGATAAAGCGACTTCGAACATTTGTACGGCTCAGGCGTTGCTGGCCAATATGGCGGTGTTCTATGCCGTGTACCACGGGCCGGAGGGCGTCAAGGCGATCGCGCAGCGGACGCATGGGTTGGCGAGTTGGGCGGCTGAGCAGTTGGGCAAAGCTGGTTTTAAGTTGGTGCATGACGACTTCTTTGACACGGCTTTGTTCGAGGCCGAAGAGGCTCAAGCGATCGTGGATCGGGCGGCGGTTGAGTTCAATTTGAATTTACGTTTGGTGGGGCCGTCGCAAGTTGGGTTTAGCTTTGATGAGACTACGACGGCGTGCGATGTGCGGGCGTTGTTGAACGCGTTCGGTGTTGCAGATGCAGATAAGGTGGAGCCTGCGGTGGCAGGGTTCGGGACGGTTGGTTTGCAAGAGCTAAAACGTGAGACGCCGTTTTTCGAGCATCCCATTTTCAATCGCTATCACAGTGAAACAGAAATGCTGCGTTATCTGAAGCGTTTGGAAAACCGAGACTTCTCGTTGACTCATGGCATGATTCCACTGGGGTCTTGCACAATGAAGTTGAACGCGACTGCTGAAATGATTCCGGTGACGTTCGACGGTTTTGCCAACATGCACCCGTTTGCTCCTGCAAGTCAATGGCCTGGCTACCAGCAAATGGTCGATCAGTTGCGTGATTGGTTGATCGAGATTACCGGCTACGACGCGATGTCGATGCAGCCAAACTCGGGTGCGCAGGGTGAGTACGCGGGGTTGTTGGCGATCCGGCGTTACCACGAGAGTTTAGGGCAAGGTGAACGTGACGTTTGTCTGATCCCAAGTTCTGCTCATGGCACCAATCCGGCCAGCGCGAGTATGATGGGCTTGAAAGTGGTCGTTGTAAAAACTGACGACGACGGCAATATCGACTTGAATGATTTGCGAGCTAAAGCAGAACAGCACAGCGAGCGGTTGTCGAGTTTGATGATTACTTATCCGAGCACGCACGGGGTGTTTGAAGAGACGGTTATCGAGGCTTGTGATCTTGTGCACGAGCACGGTGGTCAGGTTTACATGGACGGTGCGAACATGAACGCGTTGGTCGGTATCGCCGCGCCGGGGAAGTTCGGTTCGGACGTGTCGCACTTGAACTTGCACAAAACGTTCTGCATTCCGCACGGCGGCGGTGGCCCGGGGATGGGGCCGATCGGCGTGAAGGCTCACTTGGCTCCGTTTTTGCCAAACCATGTCGTGCAACCGATCGATGGGTTGAGTGATGAAAACAACGGCGCGGTTTCGGCGGCTCAGTACGGTAGCGCTGCGATTCTGCCGATCTCTTGGGCTTACATCGCGATGATGGGTGAAGCGGGACTACGAAAAGCAACTCAGCTGGCGATCCTGAACGCGAACTACATCGCGGCTCGATTGGAAGAGCATTTCCCGGTGTTGTACAAAGGCAGTAACGGTCGCGTGGCTCATGAGTGCATCATCGATATCCGGCCGATCAAAGAAGCGACCGGGATCACCGAAGTCGATATCGCCAAGCGTTTGATGGATTATGGTTTCCATGCTCCAACGATGTCTTGGCCGGTGGGAGGAACGATGATGATCGAGCCAACCGAGAGTGAGTCGTTAGAGGAATTGGATCGTTTCTGCGATGCGATGATCGGTATTCGCGAAGAAATTCGAGCGGTTGAACGAGGTGAAGTTTCGGCGGAAGATTGCGTCGTGCACCAGGCTCCACACACGATGGATGATTTGGTGCAAGCCGATTGGACGCGGGCTTACTCGCGTGAGCAGGCGGTGTTCCCGACCGCAGCGACACGAGCGTCGAAGTTTTGGCCGGCGGTTAATCGAGTGGATGATGTTTACGGCGATCGTAACTTCGTTTGTTCTTGCCCACCGATGTCTGATTACGAGACAGAAGAATGAGTACGGTTCCCGCACGAGTGATTTTTGATTCGCCCGGCGGCGGTGCTTGGAACATGGCGGTCGATCAATCGTTGTTGATGTCGGCCGAACGGGATGGCGTGGTTACGCTTCGGCTTTATGCTTGGGCGGAACCGACGTTGTCGTTAGGGTACTTTCAAAAGTACGAAGATCGGCAGTCACATGCGGCCAGTGAGTCTTGTCCAGTGGTGCGTCGGCGAAGTGGCGGTGGTGCGATTATGCACGACCAAGAGCTGACCTACAGCTTGGCGATCCCAAGTAGCCATCGCTGGTCCAAAGAAACTTCGGAGCTGTACGATCTGGTGCACCGGGTGGTGATCAAATTGTTGGCCGAAGATGGGATTGGATCTCGGTTGTTTAAAGACGCCGCCAGCCAGTCAGATGACTCGGCTGAATCGGAAAAAGTTGCAATCGACCCAACCGCGTTTTTGTGTTTTCAACGGCGGTCTGATGGAGATCTAGTTTCCGATGGCGTAAAGGTGCTCGGGAGTGCTCAACGGCGTTTGAAGCATTCGTTGTTGCAGCACGGAAGCCTGTTGTTGCGGCAATCCGATTTTGGGCCGGAACTACCGGGCCTATTGGAGCTCAGCGGCAATCAGTTGTCGTTCGAGGATTTTTCGCAGCGGTTGACGGAGGCATTGGGGGCCGCACTTGGGTTTGAGTTCACTTCTGCGGTTTTGACTGCGGCAGAAGTTGGGTTGGCGAAAGAGATCGAAGCATTGACGTTCGGCGCGGATGCATGGACGCAAAAGCGGTGATGCAAATGGTTTTGTTCGGGGAACTTTATAGAGGTTGTGTTGCTGCCTTAGCCAGTAGTCGTGCTTGGATGATTATGCACCGGGAAGGCTAGCTGACCAGCGGTTGGGTTTGAGCATCGCCGCAATCTTGTTAAAAAGAAACTAATTCAAACGTTTAGAAAGCTGGCAGACTTGGTGGAATGGGTGGTTTGGCGGGTCGACTGGGGGTGTTCGGTGTGGGCTCAGGCTGTAAGATGGTGGCGAGCGGTACATTTTGTGAAGAATGTAGCAGCCCGTGAAAACGGTTGGTGGTGATGGGACATCCGGTCTTTTTCACGGGGATTTGACACAAAGCGTCTGCAAGCCATAATTGTTTTGGGTGGTCGCCGCCGATATAAATATTGTATATTAGTTTGCGTTGCGGCAAATCTTTAGTTTCGATTTAGAGGTCGAAACCGTTAAAAATGAAGGGCGTAGGGAATGCAAGTAACTCTAAAGGTTATCGGCGGCAAGAACGACGGAAGGCAGATCAAAATTGCGGTTCCTCGGTTCATTATCGGGCGCGGCGAGACGGCTCATCTGCGTCCATCGAGTGATCTGGTCAGTCGTGAGCATTGCGAGATATTGGTTGGCGATGGTGTCGTCCGGATTAGTGACCTGAAGAGTCGGAACGGTACTTACGTGAATGGGCTGAAGTTAGACAGCCCTCATGATGCTAGTTCAGGTGATTCGTTGCGAGTTGGCCGGTTGCAGTTTGAGGTCATTGTTGATCATGCACTGGCTGGTCAGAAGAAACCGAAGGTAAAAGGCGTGGTCGAGGCTGCTTCGCGTGCTGCCACGACGAAGAAAAAGATGTCGCTGGAGGACAGTATCTCTGACTGGTTGATGGATGACGAGAACGATCCGGACACGAGTGAACGAAACAAGATTTCTTCTGCGGAAACGTTGCAATTGAAACTGGAAGACACGTCGGTCTTTGGTAAAGGGAAGGCTTGGCGAGACGAGCAGCGTCGCAAGGAGGCAGAAGAAAAGGCAGCCGCAGAAGCCGAGGCTGATTCGGGGAGTTCTAAAGGAAAGTCCACGCCAAAGAAGCTTCCCCAAAAGCTGCCCAAGCCAGAAGAAAAACGAGAGGGCAATTCGACCACGGCGGCCGACGATGTGCTGAAAAAGTTGTTTAAACGCCGATAAAGCTCTTTAGGCGTCGATGATTCGCGTTAGTTATTGGTTTTTAGTGCGTCTAAACCGTATGCTGTGTGTTTAAGATCACAGGCAGAAAGCCGATGACGTGGGGAGAGCCCAAGAGTCGTCAATCGATCGCGAAGAGCTCTGCGTTGGTTGCTGCGGAGTTTTTTGTAGGATTTTTCCCGTAGATCGAAACTGTGGTCGGCTAACCTAGGTATATACAACAGACCTGGTGTATCAAGGAATTTTCCATTGGCTGAAGAACTATCTATTATTGTTGGTCGTTATCTGGACGGACATGAGTCTGCCTTCGGCGACCTGCTGCAGCGCTTTCGCGGTCGGGTTTATGGGCTGTGTTACCGAATGCTTGGGCAACGCGAGGACGCGGAGGACGCGACGCAAGAGACGTTTTTGCGAGTGGCGAGGAATCTTCATCGCTGGGATCCGACGCGAGCCTTTGAACCGTGGTTGTTGACCATCGCCGGCAATCGCTGTCGCACTCGGCTGGCCAAACGGACACGACGTCCCAAAGAAATCACATTGGAGCATCCCGTCGAAGATAGCTCCGTGCAGGCTCAACGAGGCCAGTTGTTGGCGGAAGAAGTGGACTTGGCGTTGCAAGGAATCAGAGATGATTATCGCAACGCGTTCGAGTTGTTTCATCGGTCGCAGATGGAGTACCAACAAATCGCTGAGCAGTTAGGTGTCCCGTTGGGGACGGTCAAAACTTGGGTCCATCGGGCTCGACAAGAGCTGGTCCAAAAGCTTGCCATGCGAGAGGTTGTTGTGGCCGGCAAATCTTAGCAGGTCGTTCGATGTTTCCGCCCTCCTGCCTTTACCTTGTGACGTAGTTTGAAACGAAAAATAATGTCCGCCTTTAACAAAAATTTGCTATCTGATTGCCTTCGCGCATCCTGCACCGTAGATGAAGCGGTTACTTGCGATGGTTTTGAGCAGCGTGTGAATCACTTGATGGACGATCGAGTTCGTTTGTCGAGCGATGCTGCAGTGCAGGAGCATGCGGATGATTGTTCGGAGTGCCGACAGGTTTTGCAGCAGTACCAGCAGCTTGAGTTGTTGTTTGGTGGCCAGCAAGTGGATGGTCGTATCGATACGACAGCCGCTGCGAGTGATCGATCGGGTTGGGGAATGCAGCCGACGCTCGGCTGGGCGAAGCTTCCGTTGACGCTCGCTGCTTTGGTGGCCTTGGCGATTTTCGCGGGGCAGTATTGGGGCGATCAAGGTAGTGGCGATTCGGTGGTGAGTGTTGCGGCCGTTGGGAATCAGTCGCAGTCGTTTCCGGTCGATGCATCGGTTAATGAATTATTGATGACGTCCAGCGAGCTGGCGGTTGGCGATTTACTTTGGGATTCGGAGGATCCGCTAAGCCAGCTTGAAAGGTTGGTCGTGTCGGGAACTGAGTTGCTGGTTGGCGAGGAGAAAGTCGCGGTGATTCGAGATTTGTCGAACGTGAGATTGGACCTGGTGAGTTTGGAGTCTCGGCTTGAATCGCTGCAGCCCATGCTAAATTATTCGGGGCAGATCCCGGCACTCAGCTCGATGCAGGGAACGGTCTGTTTCACGTTGGGTTGGTTGAAAAGAGACAGGGGCGCCGATTTGCAAATGGAAGTCGAAAAGGCGGCGGTTGAAATTGGGATGCAGCAATTGCGTTTGCGAGAAGTGGCTTAGAGCCGCCAGTCCCGAGTTTTCTTGCTAGCATTGCTTTCTTTGGTAGGCGTTTGGGGTCGATGTTGGTCGGCTGGACTTTCGCTCCTGTTTAGCTGGACTTGCCGTTGCTGTGCGATTTCGCTAACGTCACGCGAGTTTTCCGGACAAATTCGACTTTGTTACGGGATTTTGCTAAAGCGATTATCGATTGAAATTTGGAATACGTCATGGATCGACGTCGAATCATCTCTGCTGTTTGTTTGGCCGTTGTCGGCTGCGCCACAATTTGCCAAAGCGGATGCAAGCTGCAAGCGGATCGTTTTAATTCTGTGGGCCGTCAAGCGTTTGAGCGTGGTCAGTTCGCGGTTGCGATCAACGAGTTCCAGCAGGCGCTAAAATCGAATCCCAACAATGCGGACGCCTATTACAATTTGGCCGCCAGCTACGGGGCTCTTGGAAAGCAAACCAAAAACAAACAGTGGCTTGGTCAAGCAGAACAGCTTTATCGACAGTCGATTTCGCTCAACGACCGACATGTCGATGCTCATCGTGGATTAGCGGGGTTGTTGATTGAGTCCGGCCAAGAGCAATACGCGTTTGATTTGATCAATCAATGGAAGCAGCGTTATCCTACCAGCAACGAGCCATTGGTTGAGCTGGCTCGGTTGTATCAGGAGTACGGGGATACTCGTCGAGCAACGGATTTGTTGGCAGATTCGTTGCGTTTGAATCCAGGCGATGTTCGTTCGTTGGTCGCGATGGGGCATCTTCGCGAGGTGACCGGTGAGACACATTTGGCGATCGACAATTATGTTCGAGCGTTGCAGGTGGATGGTAGCCAGCAAGGATTGGCTCAGCGAGTGGCTTCGTTGCAAAATCGCGTCGCTGCCCTGCCCGTCCCTGCCGGTTTACAGCAGCCAGCTAACCCGGGTCAGCCGGTGCGATACGGAGCGGTTGCACCGTTCCAGCGGTAGCGGTTGATTTCCAAATTTTCGTGCAACGATCAGCTGGCAGGCGTCGGCGCTTAGGCGAGCTGAAATGAAGATCGCCTTGTGGTTGATCGCATGGAGAGGCAGTTTGGACTGCGATTTGGACTACGATTTGGACTACGATTCTGAATGCCAATGAATGGTTGGTGCCGGCGACGTTCATGTTTGCATTGACGCTGACGCCTTCCAGCACGTCGTTTAATGGTGCATCGACGGCTTATCGTGTTTCGGTCGGTTGGCTTGCTGGAACAGCTTTAAACGCATAACGTGCACGCCGTAATCACAAAAAAACACGGCCAACTTGCAGTGCAGTTGGCCGTGTTTGGTTTTTGGGTGCTTCCGGTACTTTAGTGGCAAAAACACGTAGAGTGAGATTTGCAAATGTTGCTTGCCCCGGTTGGGCCGTCCTTGTTAGCTTGAGGTGAAAGCAGCCGTTCAGTTCAGTGAAGAGCTTTTTTTAGATCGCTTCCAGTTGAGAAGAGCAAGAGACGAACATTATTTGTCTGTGTGCTCGAAGTTTGGCTCTTTGCCTTCGTAGGCTCGGTAGAGATCGAAAATCGCCTTCTTTAGTGTTTCAGCGGTTTCTGGCTTAGCGTCCTGTTTGCACTTCATTGCCGCGACCATCACTTTGTGAGCGGTGACCAGTTGGCTGGTGTAATCTTTGTTTGATTCTTTGATTCGCTGAGTCAAGAAGTAGTCGGCGATGGTTTTTTGGATTTGGCTGGCGTGGTCTTCTTTGGTGTTAATCCAGCGGGTCATTTGGTTGACGCTGGTTGGTGATATTTGACCGTCTTTAATTTCTTGCGTCATTGTTTTGACGCTGGTGATCGCTTTGGCGATTGTTTTAGTGTCTTCGAGCATTTGCTGGAAGCGAAGCTGATCAGTGTAGATACCGCAAGGGACTTGGCAGTGTGGGACTGGCGGGGCCACTGTGGTTGGTTGTGTTGGCTCGGTTGCGGACGACACGTTGGCGGCAAGGAAAATGATCGCAGCTGAGAATGCGATAGCGAGCGTGTGTTTGATTGACTTTTGCATGATGATCTCTCCAAAATCGGATCGTTAGGTTTCTAATAAGATGAATCACGTTATCTTATCGAGTCCGGTGTATCAAGATAGCTGTAATTGCTTCAGCGTTGGCTATTGGTTGCCCGCAGGTTGCCAGTGGGAGATTGCACTCAGGCGAGGCGGGCAGAAGACACGTCGTGAACGTTTACAGTGGGGGTCGGCTTATCGATGGGGAGGCCGAAAAAAATCGCAACTGCAGATTTTGTTAGCGGAGTTTGGCAGAGAAGTCTTTGGCTTTGGTCTGTAGCTCGGAGATTTTTTGTTCGAGCGTTTGAGTCGCGGTGATTAACGCAGTGCGAGCCTTTTCGTGCTCGGAGGCTTGGAAAAGATCGAGTGCTTCAGCCAATTTGATTTCTTCGTTGGCCAGTGGTTCGATCGAACGATTGAAGGCTTCGATTTGTGCCCGTTCCTGTGCGGTCGGCGATTTCGAGGTTACGTAGGCTTCGCTCACCCTTTTTAGTGTGCGTTGAGACTTGCGAAACTCCTCGATTTTGTTCACGTAGTTCTGAACTTCGGGGCGGTTGGGAAACTCTTGTAGGCAACCTAATTCACCGAATGCGAGCCAAGCGAAAGCCGTTAGTAGCAGCAAGGCTGTCGATGCCGCGACGATGGCAAGCGTAAGCTTCGATCTTCTGTTGGCTCGTTGGTAGCTTGGTCGTTGAAGGGATGGGGTCGACTCGGAATTGGCGTTTGGCGTGTCGATGTCCGGAGCATCAAAATCAAATTCAAAATTGCTTGCGGGGTCGAGCGGGTTGTCAGATGGCTCGGGATCAAGTTTTGGATCGAGCTTGAAACGCGAGTTGCTATCATCGCTGGTGGGGAGCAGCGACGGTTCGTTGGCAGCCATTTCGTCGGCAATGATCAGGCTTGCTTCCTTCGTCGCGGTAAGGTTTGACTTTAGTTTACGCGAGTTTGATTTTGAAGTGGTTGCCGTTTGGGTGCCCGCATTGGTTGTGGGGGGCACGTTGGTTGTTTTTTTCGGTTTTGTAGCGGCTAGGTCTTGTTGCTTCGATTCAGGTTTTAGAGGGGCGCGTTCTTTGGAAGCGTTCTTCGGTCGCTTGCTGGCGGGTTCCGTTTTTTTTGGTGTGAGTCGATCGGACTCAGGAACGAGGTGAGTGCGTACGCACTTTGTGCAGCGCACTTTTTTGCCGATGATATCGCGAGTGGCTTTCAGTTTTTTGCCACATTCACAGCGAAAGCGAATCAATTGATCCATGTTATGCCTGCGATAGATACGGAAAGAAGTACGATGCGTCTGGTGTTCAGGTATTGTAATCCGGTTGTGTTTACTTTGATCGTCCACAGCCGACGTGGTCATGGAACTGGACGGGTTTAATCGTTAAATTCAGGCCAGTTGTAATTCTATCAATGCCGATGACGCTAAATTCGACGCGATGGACCACCGAACAGAGATTGCTGACACTGTTTGGGTCACTGACTGAATCAGGGCAACAATGGTTGATTGAAGAACTGACCGCCGTGCCTCGTCAGCGCCAGCACAACCGCGAAACCGCCGTTGATTGAGTGAAGGGCTGCTGACAGATATTGGAACTGGCACACCGCCCCTACAGTCCTCGAAGCCGAGGAGTTGCAAAAGAATTTGGTTAGGTTGTCTGTTCCCTTGGTCATCTGGGGTGGCTCGTGAATCGGAAAGAGCGTCAGCCGAAACTGACCTGATGGACTCGCACGGGCTGCGGTTGGCCAGTGGACGGGGAACAGCCCGGCAACGGCAATGAAGAACTACGCTTTAGTGCGCAAGTCAGACTTCGCAGACAGCGGAAATCAGGCTTCTAAATCCGACGCCAAATCCGACGCTATAAACGCCGATGACGCCAAATCCGACGCGACTAAGGGAGAACGGGGGTGCCGGAAACCCTACGAAAAAAGCACCAGCAAGCCTGTTAAGGTCTGCTGGTGCTTTAATAGTGGGCGTTGAGGGACTCGAACCCCCGACCCTCTCGGTGTAAACGAGATGCTCTAGCCAACTGAGCTAAACGCCCTGAGCGGATGATTATTAGTCTACCGACTGAAATGTCAATCGGCATTGTCGCCCAGTTACATTACTTTTTTACGATTCTAATTTGGCATCGCCTTCTGGTGGCTTGGCAAAGCTGGTTTCTTTTTTGGGTTCTTCGTCGCTTTTTTCGGGTGGTGTTGAGGATTTCACGCCATCGATCATGTCGTTTTTGATCAGGTCAGCGAATGTCATTTTACTGATTTTCTCGTAGGCTTTGCCGAATTCAGCGACCATGACGTCTTTTTCGTAGGTCTTTTTGGCATCGCCTTTCTTCGATTTCCAGTCTTTTGTCAGGTTTGGCTTGTTCATTACTTTGGTGAACAGTTGGCCGTACGAATTTCTGGTAGTTTTGTTTTCGCCGGCCTTGTGGCAGACGTTGCACGTGAACTTTTTGTTCGGCATCTTCGTTGACATGTATTTTTTGAATGCTGAATGGGCTTCGGCAGACGGTGTAACGAAGGCGAATGTGGCCAAAAGAAGGCCTGCTACGATATGTGTTGGGCGAATCACTTTTAAAGGCTCCTTGATATCAAGTAATGTTGCTTGTTTTAGGTTTATAGCTGCTGTTTGGTCGTTGAAGAGCCAAAAAACAGCAAGATATTTCGAAGGTATTGATCTGACGGGGATTAGGTAGGGGATTTTACCTTTGGCAGCTCAAATGACTCAGTTACAAATTGAACACGCGTAGACTAATCGGTTTTTGCAGGCTCGTTGTGTGAGTTGGTGAGGGGGGAGTCAGTGGCCGAGATTGTGGCTAGGCATTTTGGTTTTTCGCCAACCTGAGACGCAAGCTGGCCCGCCGCCGGTTTGTCTTCTGCGAGCAGTTCCGCTTCGATTCTTTTAGCGGCCGTCGAGAGTTTCTCTAGGATTTCATGATGGGTGAGTTGTTCTTCTCCGGACCCAATGATTTCGACGCGGCCATACAGTCGATCTCCTGCGATCAGTGGGAGTTGGGCGTACCATTCATGGTTACCGCCGGACGCGATGTCTCGTCTTCGTCGCGTGGCGTGGAATGACTCGTGGATCCACGGTGCGTTGAGGTCAAGTGTGAGTTCTAAGAGTCCGCTGGCGTCAGCAAAGTCGGAGAGTTGCTGCCAAACTTTATCCCAGTTGCGACTGCCTTGTACGTGCACGACGCTCTGCCGAACGTTGCTCGAATCTGCCTTTGAGTCACGGTTCATCAAGGCCTGGGCAAGTCCGGCGGCTTTGCGGCTAACGAGCTTGAACTCGGCATTGCCAAAGATGCGATTGGCCATCATCACGAAGATCACAACACCGATCGAAACCAAAGCGTACACGCTCTGCCGATTGATCAGGCTTAAGACGCCGCCGGTGGCAGTTGTCAAAGAAAGCGCCACGACCCAGAGGATGCTGGCTCTGGGGCTGAAGCCACGTTTCATTAACGAATGGTGCAGGTGGCCTCGGTCAACTTCAAAGATGCTTCGTCCGGTAAGCCGTCTGCGGATAATGGCCGCCGATGTGTCGATAAAAGGAATCGATAGCAAAGCGAGCGGTGCGAAGAAAGCGAAGGCAGAGGTTTGTTTGGACATGCTGCGAATAGCCATCGCTGCAAGCACAAAGCCAATCAGCATGCTACCTGCATCGCCAAGATATACTTTGGCGGGCGGGAAGTTGAATTTCAAAAAGCCAAGTAGTGCTCCGGCAAAGCCGAACAAAATCATCGCGTTTAGAGCATGGCCAAGCCACAATGCCATGATTCCTAGAGCAATGCTCATTACGACCCCAATCGTGCCGGCAATTCCGTCGGCGCCGTCGAGAAGGTTGACCGAGTTGACGGCAGCTAAAACCCAACCATAAATAAATATGATCGAGAAAACGTCGAATTTGATCGTGAAACCGGCGAAGGTGACTTCATCAAAGTGATAGCCAAAGATGATCAGCACAGTGGCGGCTATGAATTGCCCCAGCAGTTTTTGACGGCCACGAATTGCAAACCGATCATCCAGTACACCGATTGCCAGGATGATGCTTGCCCCAATTACTAGTCCCAGCAGTTCCCATTTATCTGAGGGGCGGACTGACACGACAAGTTGCTGCGCATCGCTGAAGAGCGACGAATAAACTGGACGACTCCAGCTTAGAAATAGCTCTTGGAAATTTACCGTCAACCAAGTGGTGAATGGTATTGCGATTAGCATCGAGGCGAAAATGGCGACGCCACCAATCAGTGGAATGGCGTCCTTGTGAAGCTTTCGCTTATTGTCTGGAACGTCGACCAGACCAATCGCTCTACCAACCATTGCGCAGATCGGCACCGCAATCATTGCGGTGATCAGCGATGCAAAAAAAGCAATTATGACTGCGATCATGGTTGGCTGTCAAAGGTATGTGAATTCAAATGGCCGATTCAGCCCAAGCGACCAGTTTACCTTAACCAAACTAAATAGCCAAACCACCCGCCGTTACTATGATACTATATCGGGAATCGGATCAAATTGAGTTGCTTTTTTTGGGGTAATTACATGCATAAGTTGACGTGATTTGTCACTTACAGCATTGGATTTATAGCTGGTGGAATTTTGCAGGTGTTTGAAACCGGAATTGGGCGGACGTTGGGCTAGGGCTCATTTGAGCCGAGCTTGTTTGCAAATGGCCGCTACTACCGATTGTTCCGATTGTTTTCCAATTCCTCGGATAGTTTGTATCGTAGCTCTCTCGCCCGTTCACGGAATTTTTGTGGGTCAGTTGCTCGATCGGCGAGGTCATTGACGTCCTCGAGGGCAAGTTTGTAGTCGCCGATTTCTTCCAAGAGCTTGGATCGCTTATTCAAGTAATTCGCGTCATGCGGAAAGAGTATTAGGTATTTGTTGTAAGCGGCGATGGCCTTTTCCGGTTCACCTTGGAGGCTGCGAATATCTCCCAGCAGCTTGTTTTCTTTTTCGTCGCGGAGTTTCAGGTCGTCCAAAAGCGTAGCTGCTCTTTCTAGCGTGTTACGTTTTTGTTCTTCGCTAACGATCTGGAATCTAGTGGCGTATTTAAATAGCATCGCAGGGTCGTCCGGTAGCATCGTATTGCCGATGACCTCTGCGCTGATCGGCTGGCTTGACCGGTTAGAACTTCCTGTGGCAATCGCCATTATTTTGTTGAAGTGGTTCGGCTGTTGTTCCAGTTCGTGTCTAAATTGTTCGGCGGCAAGTTTGGGACGGTTGGATTGCAGGTAGTAGATGCCAGCAAAGTTTCGATACTTGGGGCTCATCGGAGTGATTGCTATGGCCCGCTTGATACAAGCATCTGATTCCTCTTGGTCGCCAATGATCGAGTTGATTTGCATTAATCGCAGGTGCACCACTGGTTGCAACGGTGAAATTTTTCGACTGTACGTTAGCAGTTGCTTGGCCAGTGGCAAGTTTTGTTGGATGCTAGGTTGTACCTTGAACTTGCTAAGTTCGAGCTTTGAATCGGAACTAAGAAAGTTGACGTGTTCCTGCAGTTGCATCAGTTGGGTTGCGTTCCAGAGGTTTTCGGCAATGAGTGATTTTTCCTGTGCTTTCTCTTCCGGGGCACTTTTCAAGGCAAGCCCGCGGTCGATTTTGGTTTCGTCGTACAGGGTGTCAAAAAGTTGCAGGCGGCAGTGGTGAACAAGCAGGCCAGCTGCGTAGTTCAGGCCGTCGGGGGTCGGGCAGCTTTTGACCAATGGCAGGAGTTTGTCGAGCCGTTCTTTGGTCTGCACGAGAGTCATGTTGTCGCGGTTCAGTTGCGCTATACGGGGCCTCGAGTGTTTTTGAATGGAGGCTCGTTGATGCATGCCGTAGGCGGCCAAACTGGTGGCTCCGAACAACAGTAAGACGATCGTGCTGATTGCCACGTTCGGGACTTGAAGGCGTATCCAAGAACCCTTCTTAAGGCGACCGCCAAGGGCTTGAGCGTGGTAGCCGAGGAAGCCAAGCATCATTGCGAGGCCGAGCGTGTTGGCTGGGATGTAAAAACCAAAATCGAAAAACGAAGCGATTGCTTGTGAGGAAATTAAAAACACTCCCATTAGCCCTACGCCAATCGAAGTCGGCGACTGGCCACGGTTGAGTAATAATTGAGCCGATAGCCAGGAAAGCAGCCACGCCGACAAGTAGACGATTAGGCCAAGCCATCCGGCTTCTACTAGCCCTTGGAAGTATTGGTTTTCGGCGTGGAAAAACACCACCAGTTCAGGAATGGTTGAGTAACTTCGGTGGACGCCTTGGTAGGTTCCTAGTCCCGAACCCAAAAGGCCAAATTCTTTGGTCGCTGGCCAAGTTGCCTTCCATTGAGTGAAGCGTAGGTCGCTTTCGATGTCGACGGTGTTCACTTGTTCGAAGCGATCGACTAGGTCGATGCCGACTGTCACAAAGGCAATTAATAAGCCCACGACCAGAAGGCCAGGGATCAATACAAACATTGAGTTCTTGGGTTGGCGAGCCATTCCGTAGGCCACTAGGGAGACGAGCCCGCCGAACAGCATCGCCGCTGTTCCGCCACGAGAAAGTGAAACAATGATCCCCGTGCCAATCAGGACAATCGCGAGTAGGACCGCGATCTTTTTCGCATTCAAGTCAGCAAAGAACTCGACGATATGAATTAGCATTTGACGCCAAATCGGCATTTCTTTGCTGAGGATCGTTCGCGGCCCAGATCGCTCGGTTTGTCCAAGCAAGATCGGTAGTAGTCCGATCGCCGCGGCTAGGCATATTAGTAAGTAGCCGCATGCGTTGTTGCGATTCACAAACGGCCCAAAGTGAGTTCCGCCTAATGAGACTTTGTGAAACCAAAACATTAACGGGTTTTCAGGGTCTGTCGTGAATTTGTGAATGATCCCAAAAAACGAAATCGCACAACCGTTGGCAGTCATGGTGGTCAGCAAGATCGTCATTTGTTGTTTTGTGCGAAAGTAGCGGGCGCCCAACAGCAATGCTGCCAACGCGATCACGAGTAAGCGTAGGTGATGCCATGTGCCGTCGGGGTCGACCGAAATCGACGTGCTGGTCGATTCGGTGCCGGCGAGCTGTTGTTGGATCTCCACCTGGCGCCCCAGTAAACTACTGGCAAATTCAGGTAGCGGCATCAGTTGGAATAGCCCAAGCAAAATTCCTAACGTCAGTGGAAAGAACAGCAATGGAAGGACTTGTTTGCGGTCCGTGTTCATGGAGGTTTCGAACCACCAAAATCCAAGTCCGACCAGCAACAAAATTGCGATCCCACGCTGCGGCGCGAAGTTGACACTGGCAAAAAACCAAGGCGAAATTACCACCGCCAGAAGTAAGCAAATTCGGCCAGGCCATGCCACGTATTCCGAGAGGCTGGAACTGCCTTGGTCTCCGTTGCGGTCGTTCGAGCGACTGGCGGGAGTGGGGCGGTTGCCGTCACCGAAAGTCGCTTCAAGAGTCATGCCGCGAGGCGGCTTGTTTTCTTCTGGAGATTTCATAGTCAATCGATAGGGCCGAGTAATGCTAGGTCGCCAAGATGACCAATAGAATGATTCGAGCTGTTTTTGGAAAGTCGAGTCAGTCGTCGAGCTCGTGGGGGGAGCGTTATTATTGCATCAAGTGGTTGCAGATTTTGTAAATGGTTTGCTCAAAGGCTCGCATTCCACTGAATTTCATTCCCAAACTCTCAATTTTCTTAGTGATGATTTGGTGTTTGGGAGATTTCTGAGTCCCCTGGATGTCACCAGTGCTCGAACTAATCCGCTTGGCCGTCGTCGCAACATCGTGGTGAGAGTAAAAGGCGTCGCAGCATGAAAACGCTTGGCCGGCGATTAATTCTTTCGGCGCGGCCAGCAGTAGTCGGATCGCTTTGGCCACGTCAGCGACATGGACCTCTTTTCCGCCGCCCATTGGCTGGACTGATTTCCCAGCGACTACATCGGCGATCAAGTCAAACCATTTTGAATGTTCGATCGGTGAGTTGACACCAAAGACTCCCGAAGGGCGAATTGCACAGATGGGGAAGCCGCTACCAAGCCCGTAGCTGTGTACAAATTTTTCGATGGCGGCTTTGTGAGCGCCGTAGTGTGTTTTCGCCCACAGTGGATGGGACTCGTCCAGCGGTCGGTCGACTAAGATTTTGTCATGCACCGCGCAGGTAGAAAGAAAAACAAACCGCGAAACCTGTTGCTGCATCGCAGCTTCGATCAAACGAATCGAGCCCATCAAGTTAATGCGTAGGTACTCCAGCACGTCCTGCGGAGGCTGTTGGAAAGACCGGCCTGATCGCCAGAGGGCCGCATGGATAACCGCATCGCAGTCGGCGATCGCTTCGGCTTCCCCGCCCTCTCCCAGTTGCCCTTCGATCAATTCAATTTGACCGCCGGACTGTTTTTTTAATTTCGCCAAAGATTCAGTTGCTGAACAGGAGCGATGCCAAAGCCGAAGCTCGTGGCCATCGGCCAACAGCTGCTTTACCAGCTCGCCGCCGATAAGACCGGTTGAACCAGTAACGAAGATTTTCATTTAGTCGCCGGAGTAACGAGAGTGGCGGGTTGAGTTCGTGTAGAGTGTGACGATGGTGCCAGCGGCTAGAAATCCCCATGGCATCCAGTCTTTTACAAGGTAGCTGTGCAAGGCTTTGATGCGTGGGCTGCTACCTATTCGGTTGCCAAGTCCAAGTTGATTCAGATTGGTTGGGCTGGATACCAGGTTGGCAGGTAGAGACTGCTGAGCAACCGGCGAACGGTTTCCGTAGGCGGACGGGTAGCTGGGGTAGCTCGAATTTTGAAATCGCGACGGGCCGCCGTAATAAGATTCAGACGAGGGCAAAGAAAAGCGTTGCTGATTCGCTAAATTCGCAGCTTGATTCCCTCGAGCCCCGATTTCGTTTTGCGGTCGGTAGTCTTGGGGGCGAATGTCTTGCGGTTGAGGTCGATAGTCTTGACGTGTGGATGCATCGAGAGCACGGTTGGCTCTGGCGACTACAGAAAAGATCCGGCTGTTTTTGTCGACTCGGAATTCTTCGACCACCAAGCATTGGAGGCCGAAAAAAATCAGAATGGTTCCGACTGAAAAAAAGAATGAACGCCACATATCAAAGTCCCGGTTAAGTGTTGGGATGCGTTCCTTCGCAAACTCGCCTCTATTGGGTCATCGGTCGGATTCGCCCAAGAAGTTTTCGGTTTTCTGTGCGAGCTAGAAATTCCGAACATTCGGTACTCTATGGTTCCTCCTACTTCTTTATTTTATCGTAGCGGACAGAAATATTGCTCAGTTTGATTTTTTGCGACTCCAATAGGAAAAATCCTTGATAGACTTTGGACAGAAAATCTCGATGCTCGTGGCCTGTCTTGCGGCCCCCCTAAATGGTACTATGCCGGAACAGTTTCGATCCTGCGATCCATTTCGGTTGCAAATCTTAGAAACGCCTTTGAACTCCACCCTCGATAACAAGCGGAAAATGGCGATAGACAACCACCTAGCTACAGAACAATCTCATCATATTCTGATTGTCGACGACGATCGTGAAATGGCGCGTATATTGTCGAACGCGTTTGAGGGTGCCGGTTATGTCACCACGGTCGCAAAAGACGGCAACGAAGGGTTGGCCGTGGCTGAGACTAAGTCGCCCGACTTGATCGTACTCGATATCATGCTGCCAAGACGCAGCGGGTTTTTGGTACTCGAACGCTTGCTTCAGATTCTTGAAGATCCGATCCCCGTTGTCATGGTCACTGGTAACTTTGGCGACCGACATCGGACGTATGCGGAGGTGCTAGGGGTTGAAGGGTACTTCTATAAACCAGTAAAAATCCCACTGCTGTTAGAAAAAGTCAGTGACCTTTTGAGTAGAAGCAAAGTAACTAATGAGTAAAATTTCAGATCTCGGTTTTGAAGAACAAGACGTAACTCCGGGAGAAGGTTGGCATTGCAGCCATTTCTTTTATTCTTTTGATCGACCTGCGATTGCAAGGCTCGGTGCCGAGGACAGCGGCGGACTGCAAGTAGCCAAAGAAGAGTTCGTTGCCGTGCTGAGCGATGGTGATCACCACCCTGCTCGGTTTCAACTGGGGATGACCAGTGGCCACAAAGCTGATTTTTCGCTGATGTTGATGGACCCTGACCCGATCAAAGTCGAATCCCTCCACCAGCGATTGATGGCATCGGCAATGGGGAAACTCCTTAATACGACATGGTCTTACGTGTCGATCTCTGAGATTTCAGAGTATGCGTTGTCGGTCGAGCAATACGGTGAACGATTGAAGCGGGAAGGCGAAGACCCGGAGAGTTCGGCGTTTCAGAAAAAGATTGCCGCCTACGGGGGACGCGTTGGAAAGATGAACTACCAACGTCTGACACCAGACTTTCCTGATTGGCCCGTTTCTTGTTTTTATCCAATGAATAAATGGCGAGTGCCGGGAGCGAATTGGTTTTCGCAAGCGTCGTCGGAGCGTCAACGAATGATGTCGCAGCATGCGAGAAGTGGTATCAAGTTCGCCGGCAAGGTCACCCAACTGATTACAGTTGGCATCGGCTTGGATGATTGGGAATGGGGCGTGACGCTGTGGGCCACCAATCCTAAATATCTCAAAGACATCGTTTACGAGATGAGATTCGATGAGGCCAGCGCAAAGTATGCGGAGTTTGGGCCGTTTTATACCAGCTACATCGCATCGCCACAGCAAGTGCTAGAGATCTGCCGAGTTTAGAGCACGCGGCTTCTTGGGGTTGGGCCGCTGTGACGTTCTTGGGGGGCCTTTTCGAAGGGCACCCGTTAGGGATGGATTACTTTCCTAGGTCGCGAGTTTCTTTGGGGCCGAGGCGGCTGGCCTTTTGATTTTCCCGTTTGATCGCGTCGTAGACTTCTTGGCGATGAACCGGAATCTCTTGAGGGGCGTCGATGCCGAGGCGAACTTTGTCTCCACGAATGTCCACGACGGTAATGACTACGTCGTCACCGATCATGATGCTTTCGTCGCGATGTCGTGACAAGACCAGCATGGCTGGCTCCTTCTGAAACTGAGTTGACTGCTTGAGCGTTGGCTGCAGCAGCAAACCAATACTTTTTTAGTTCAGGGCAATCGTTTGCCGCCGTAACTGGATAATTCTAAAGCCGTTAAGATGGCCCGGAATGAAACACGTCGTTCCACGAACCAGCTATCGTCCGAGTTTGCTGGCAAAGGTTCGCCGAATTCTGTGGCGATGTTTTTTAACGCCCGTGCGGCTTATGACGTATTTGAAAACGGCTTCGAATCCGATTGCTTGTTGCAATCGTTAAGGTCGCCCAGCAATAGAGGCTAGAGGCTGGGGCGTGCTGGGACTGCCACCAGCGTTAGCGAGGCCATGGGCAGTTGGTTGCAAGCCTGCATGGCAGTGGCTTAGGGCTATAATAGCTGAGTGGTGGCTTCGTGCTGATCTCAATGCTTGGCAACAAGGCAAAAAAAAACCGTCGACCCGGAAGGTAGACGGATAAGCCGTGGGTGCGATTCATGCGGGCTGTGCCTGCGATTCACCGGACAAGTAGGTTCGAATTGGCGGGGTGCCGGTTCGATGGCTTAAGCACTCTTACGTAGTGCCGTGGGCAATGAAGCCAGTTCAAACTGGATCGGTTGAGCGTCGGCAGTGACCACTTGGCAGCCGATGCGACGGTCCAAGTTGATGACCAAAGGTGCTCGCAAGTTCATCGTTAGCATGCTCTCATCGCGGCTAACGACCGACAAAACGTACGCTTGATCTACGGCGGTTAGCTGCAGTGAGCTCACGTCGGCAGGTTCAAGGTGAACTTGGTAGTCAGAAACGAAGCGGCGAGGTGACACGACTGGGACGGCGATGTCGGCGTGTTGCATGCTTTGCAACCAAGCGACAGCAGCATTGTCCGCGTCTGCCAGCAGAACCCAATGGCGGCAATCTTCAAAGCCCAGCAATCCGTTTCTGAAAAACAGAATGTCATCCGGTTCGATCTCGATCGCGGCGAAGCGGCTAGTGTGGATCTTCATGGGTGATTCTCAGGCAGGGATTTTCGATTTTTTGGAATGAAGTTAAGTAAACGGCCACACCTGGAAGGAGTTTGGCGGCTAGAAAAGGCACCGGCAAAGTGTGAAATCCGTTATTGTTTAGTTCTATCGACCCTTGACGGTAAATCGCTTCAATGAAATCGGTCCTTTTAGTCCAGATTTGTCGATCAGGTAAAATGGTGGTTTTGTTGCGGCAAACTCGACAACCCATACTAGTTCTCTGTAAGATAGTGCGTTCCGGAGTCGACCACGCCTAAACAACGCTAATTTGACCTTTTCGAAAGGCTATTGTGATGGATTGCCAAGAACAAACTTGCTCTCTTAATCTTCGCCGCAAAGCGATCAATCGGTTTTACAGTTTGATAGCACGCTCGATGCCAGCGAGCGTGATAGCAGTTTTAGTGTGTTGTTTTTTACTGACCGGCGTCTCCGTTGGAGAAAGTGAGCGCCAGGAACCGCAGCCACAGATCGGACGGTTGATCGAACAGCTCTATGAAGTCGACTTCGACCAGCGAGAACTAGCGGAACGGCAGTTGATCGAAATTGGTGCGCCAGCGATCGATTTGTTGTTGGAGGAGTTGATTGACTGCAAGCCGGATGTGTGTTCTCGGGTCAAACGAATCCTGCAAGCGTGTTCAGAGAAGTGCGATGAAGAGTCATTGTTTAAGGTGCTGGCGGTGCTGCGACTTCGGTTCAATGTGCCTGATCAGCGGGTCAAGCCGATGTTGGAGCGGTGGGCTTCTCAGCGCCGATCCGCGGTGGTTGCTGCTTGGCGCGAGCAAGGCGCAGTCGTGGTCGATCCTTTTCAAGGCATGGGACGCGATGGGGCAGCCAACGTGCTAGTGAATGGACTTCGTTTGCAAATGGCTCCCGGACGACAAGTTTTCGAATTGAAAATAGGAGACGGAGGACGGATAGCCTCAGGATCGAAACCGGCCAAAGTGAAAGTGCGAAAATCGCCAGTGTCGACTCGATCCATTGCTGAGGTAGTAAGGCTAGTTTTGGAGGGGACGCTTGAGCAAAACAAACAGCTGGTCTTGAATTCCAGTCAGGGGGCAGACGGCTTTGAGGAAAAAATGGCGATGGTGCAAAAGCAGCCTGTGACCGTCACGATCGGCGAAGATTGGAAAGGCGACTATTCGGTTTTTGACTTTGAAGAAGCGACGTCGATTTTGCCAATCAGCAACCTTTACCTGAAAAACTTGGAGGTTACCGACGCGTTGCTGTCTGTGCTGAAAGAGCATCCTCTGGGAACTGTCGTGCTGACCGAATGTTCCGTCGCGTCTGATCTAAAAGAAGCATTGCCGCCGAAGTTACGTATGTTGACCATCCGCGGGGCGACGGATCTTGCTGATGTGTTGAGAGTGGTTGCTAGTGGGGATTCGGAGTTGAGTCATATTCGGTTTGAAAAATGCAAGTTCGGAGAAATGGAAGCGTTGCTGCTGAGAGATTTTCGTCAGTTAGCGTCGGTCGACTTGATCAAGATTGATTTGGAGAGCGATACGTTTGACGGGCTGACGGCGTTGAGGCAATTGCGCCGATTGTGGCTTGAGCGATGCAAGTTTCCAGCAGCGGCATTTATTGATTTTCAACAGAAACGACGCAGGGACGTTAACATTGATTTCAAAGCGAAAGCATTTTTAGGGGTAAGCAGTTCCCCACCTCGAGGACTTGCCAATCAAATTCGAGAGCGGCGACCGGCACAACGTTTGGGCGCCTGCTTGATTGCTACCGTAGTGGAAGGCGAAGCCGCCGATCGAGCCGGCGTGAAAGTTGGAGACGAGATCGTAAAAATTGGCGATCAAGAGATAAAGAGCTTTGATGAATTACGATTGGTGATTGCTCAATATGAAATTGGCGAAGAGGCCGTAATTCAAGTTCTTCGAGGCGGTAAAGAATTGACGCTGAAAGCCAAAATGGGTGAGCCCAACGACTAATAGCATTTTTAACGAAGGGGTTGGGTAGAGGCAGATTTTCTGGGGTTATTTCTGGGGTTTTCCTGATCGCCAGCCGAAGCGAATTTTGTTTGTTCGCGGTCGTGATCGGCAAGGCGTTTGTAGATCGAAGGCGGTTTTCTATTAGAAGGGCCGCGTCTTTTGCGGCGTCGATGGGAACGGCGAGACGATTCAGGAATTGTTTTTGAATACTCAATTATCTGTAGGTCAGTGAGCATTGCAAAGACGAGTAGAATCTTCTACATTCTCCGGACCAAGTACCTGCCCGAGTGGCGGAATTGGCAGACGCTCAGGATTTAAAATCCTGTGTCCTTACGGACGTGCGGGTTCAAGTCCCGCCTCGGGTACTTTTTCTTCTTTCGTGCGAAGCTCGCTGCTTCGCGGAGCGGCCGAATTTCAATGTCGCCTTTTAATCCGTAAAAGAACGCTCGTTCACGGAGAGGCTGATGTTAGATGTCGGTTCTGAAAATCGGGGCAAGAAGGTCACGCTTAAAACCACGCCCGAAAGCCTTGAGATAGATTTCAACTTCGGCGCGTCGCTGTAAAGCGAATTCTCAAAATTGATATCTTGATTAAATGTCAGTCTCGGAGCGCAAGGCGACGCTGACGTTCGCAACCCGAACGCGTAAGCGAGGGATTACTCTGCACCTTCTAATCCCTCGCTTACGCATTCGGGTTATGATTCTGTTCCGTCGCTGCTTTGGTTTTGTTGCTGCCAGCGATCGCGTTGCTGTTCAAAATTTTAAGTGAGTTTAACGGCGATCCGGAAGGCGGAAGCGGAAGCGGTAGCTGTATAACGGCAGTTCTTCCCACACCGCTCTTTAATATTTCAACCGCACTTAGAACCTCTGGTGGTCCACACCGCTGTGCTTTTGTCCCAAGTTTCGATTCAGGTTCCATTGTAAGAATTCAGAGTTGTCGAATCAGTGTGGGCGTTGGTGTTCAGCTAAACGCTGCCGCCTTCGCCTGCCGGATCGCCGTTAAACTCAGCGCTGTCTTAGCGAGCGTTTAAGGTCCAGGCTGTCGTCGGCCCGGTGAATGCGTTGGTAGTACCAAATTAGTGGGCCAAAAGACTGCAAATTTAAAGACGGTCTGCCAATCAGAAAACGATCTGTGCACGGATTCGGAGGCAAGCGATCGCAGTTCAAGAGCCGACGTAAGAATGGTGCAGCTAAGCATGCTCCCAATCAGGCTCAGGCATAACAGATAGTGTTGAGCCTTGGGGGGGCGGTTCTTGGCTAACAGAAACGCCAAGAGCGGGAACAGCAAGCGAATCCAATTATCGCGACCGACGCTGGTCAGTGGCTCGCGGCAATGGCAAGATGCAGACTGCTGAGACTAGCTAGTAACCTGTTACCGATGGGCATGCACAACATCGTGCTGCCTTGCTGGTCGGGGCTGAACAGTGGACGCAACGGCGTCATGGGGTTACTTGTGGTCCGTAGAGTAACTAGTTTTCGTTTCCAAGTGAAACTGCCAAAAATTGAGTAAAAGCGTTCAAAGCAAACCCCAGGCAATAGTGCTGATCGGGTAGGCTGCTTTGCTTACGGCGAGATTTCGAACTCTTTCAGCAAATCCGTAGAATCAACGGCAATAATTCAAGACGATAATGCATTAACTAGTAATTGGGCGCGCCGTCATTGCGGCACGAGCAAACCGGAAAGTATCGGTTCGCTTAAAACGTTCAGGTATGGCTTGATCTTGGAACAGCGCTTTAGGTTGTGATAAACGTCACCTTCATTTGTTTTGGCGGTTGGCACTAGTTTCGAGTTCTAGATTCGAAACATTGAAATCCTGCATTGCAACAAAAAAAGAGCGTCCCTCAGAATTGATTCACGAATGGCGTCCTCTGATTTAATTGTTTCGTAAAACGACGATTGGAATGGGAGCAAGTCGTTTTAGTCGTTGGAATTTGTATTTGCGAGCGTTCGTTCAAAGGGCGATATAAGTGCCGCGTCGTAGATTTAACAACCTCATGTTTAGTCGCTTAACGTTCTCCTAGGCCCTGACTCTGTCTTGAAGCACCGCGGAATAACCGCGACCAGAAAAATCAAAAAGGAATTTATGAACAAGCTCATTATTGGCAGCATCATTTTTGCCACCTCCCTCTGCGCCTCTGCTTCCAACGGAGCGCAGCCCCAATCGGGGGGCAGCGATCCTGCGGTCGGCGCCGAACCGTCTCTGCCCAATATATTGTTTTGCATTGCTGATGATGCTTCGTTCGAGCATTTTGGTGCAAACGGATGCACTTGGGTGAACACACCAAACATCGATCGAATTGCGAAGCAAGGCATCAACTTCACCTCGGCCTATACGCCCAATCCAAAATGTTCTCCTTCACGATCGGTTATCATTACCGGTCGCAATCCTTGGCAATTGGAAGCAGCGGCCAATCATAATCCAGTTTTCCCCAAGAAGTTCAAGACTTATGCAGAGGCTTTAGGGGACAGGGGATACTCAGTCGGGATGACGGGTAAAGGCTGGAAGCCGGGCGATCCACAGGGGCGCAAGTTGCTAGGTAAATCGTATGGCAAGCATAAACGAAAGAGTCCAACGAAGCGAATTTCGACCAACGATTACACTAAGAACTTTAATCAATTTTTGTCGGAGCGTGATCCGGCTAAACCTTTTGTATTTTGGATGGGGTGCAACGAACCACACCGAAGTTATGAATTTAAGTCAGGTGTTAAGTCCGGCAAAAAACTTGATTCAATACAGTCGGTGCCTGGGTATTGGCCCGACACTGCTGCTGTACGTCATGACATGCTTGACTACGCCGTGGAGGTTGAACATTACGACCGTCATGTTGGAGGGTGTCTCGATGCATTGAAACGACTGGGCTTACTTGAAAACACATTGGTGATTGTTACTTCGGATAACGGCATGCCGTTCCCGCGAGTCAAAGGCCATCCGTATCACGACGCGGCACACATGCCTTTTATGGCGATGTGGAAAGACGGAATCAAGGATCCGGGACGAACTTTCGACCAGTTCGTTAGCTTTACCGATCTGGCACCGACGTTTATGGAAATGGCAGGAATCAGCCTGGAGCAAAGCGGAATGAAACCGTGGGCGGGACGCAGTCTTGTTGAAACATTCAAAGGCGGTCGCGAGATGGCGGCGATTCCTGAGCGTGAATCAATCCTAATGGGGCGAGAACGAAATGATGTGGGCCGCCCTAATGATTGGGGCTATCCGGTGCGAGCCATCCGTCGCGGCGACCTCTTTTACATTCACAACTTCAAGCCAACCCGTTGGCCGTGCGGCAATCCATCGACTGGATTTCTAGACACCGATGCGAGCCCGACATTGAATGAAATTATGACCGCCGGAGAGGATTCGTTGTACTGGAAATTGTCGCTAGGTAAACGCAATCCTGAAGAGCTTTATGACGTCGTAAAGGATCCCAGTTGTATGACCGACTTGTCCGCCAATCCAGATTATGCCCAGCAGATCGTTGCCCTAAAAAAGGAACTCTTTGAGCAATTAACGCAGCAGCAGGACTTACGCGTGACGGGCGATGGCGATTGGTACGACGGCCCTGAAAACCTTTATTCTACAGAAATCCGAAGAGATCTATTTAATAGGATGCACGATGGAGAGAAAGTGAAAAAGCGATCTTCGACTTATCTCCGACCCGACTTAGAAGATGGCATGTAGTTGCTAAGATTCTTGCATTTGGGTTCTTCACAGAATGTTGTGGCCGTTTTCACACCTTCTGAAATTATGTGCTAACGCATGCCAAAGAGTTTGAGCCTTGGTTTTTACTGGTGCTTCGGGGGGGAGTGGCAAGAGCTCTTAGGGTGAGATTTAGGAATGCGGCCCGCCCCCGGATGGTGCCGTCTTAGGTAGCTCGGGGCTCCCACCACGAGCTAACGAAGTCGACCCCATCCTGTGTGAAAACCACCACTGAATTCCGTGAAGATCCTTTTTAGCGTCGAGTTTTCTGCATCGTACGCGGGGCATGAAAAGTCAGGGTATTGGACGTCCGTCAGAGGGGAATCAGTGATAGAGCGATTGGCTGGTCGTACTGCAAGGATTTGCCGAATAAAGTTGCAGCCGGGTAAAATATCTGTTCGAATGCTGCTCGGCGGCGAGCAGTTTTCTTCGTAATGTCGTCGGAAATCATTTGTAGGGTATCAGTTTATGAAGTGTTTTGCTGCCAATTTTTTGTTGATTGGGGTTTGGTTTTTATTTTGCGAAAGTGCGGTTGCGCAAGAAGTTGAACAGCAGGCTTGGCCAAGGTTTTTAGGTGCCGATGGGGAAAGTGTTTCGTCTGCGTCGCTGCCGACGTCTTGGGATGAGTCGAACTATCGTTGGACGACAGAGATTCCTGGCTCTGGTTGGTCTTCGCCGGTGTATGCGGACGGGAAAGTTTGGTTGACGACGGCGGTTACCAGGCCTGCAACGGACGAGCAGTTAAAGACGATCCGAGAAGGCGCAGATAAGCCGAACATGAAAACGACGGTGGGATCGTTGAGCCTGCATGCGATTTGTGTGGATCTGAAAACCGGGAAGTTGCTGCACAATGTTTTGCTGGCGAATGTTGAAAAACCGGGCGTCTCGCATCCGCTAAACTCGTATGCTTCGCCAACGCCAGCTATCAGCGACGGTAAGGTTGTGTTGCACTTTGGGGCTTATGGAACTTGGTGCCTTAACGCCAAAACTGGTGAAAAGATTTGGGAAGCCGAGTTTGTGATCGATCATGGTACGGGGCCCGGAAGTTCACCAGCAATTTACGACGGCAAAGTTTTGTTGACTTGTGATGGCGTGGATCAGCAATTTTTGGTGGCGGTGAGTTTGGAGACGGGCGAGGAGTTATGGAAAACGGATCGTCCCGAGATTCGCGATCCTGCCGGTGATCACCGCAAAGCGTTCTCGACGCCGTTGATTGTTGAATTGGCAGGTAGAACTCAGGCGATTGTGCCGGGGGCCCAGTGGATCGTTTCTTACAATCCAGAAAGTGGCCAAGAGTACTGGCGAGTGGATCATGGTGATGGTTTTTCGACGACACCAACGGCGAGCGTTGAAGACGGCTTGGTGATTTTTCCAACCAGTTTTACTCGGTCGGAATTTGTCGCGATCGATCCGTCAGGTAGTGGTGACGTGAGTAAAAGCCATGTCAAATGGCGATCTAAGAAGGGGCCTAATTTGCCGTCTTTGGTTACGTCCGGTGGCAAGGTGTTTTCGATTTTGGACAAGGGGATTATGGTCTGTTTGGACGCGAAGTCTGGGGAGATGTTGGGGCGAGTGCGAGTTGGCGGGAATTTTTGTGCGTCGCCGTTGTTGGCCGGTGGCAATGTTTATCTTTGTTCGCGTGAAGGCACGGTGACGGTTGTGAAGGCTGACAAAACGCTGGAGGAAGTCGGCAAGCACACGTTTGAGGATAGTCGTTTGCTGGCTACGCCGGCGCCGGTTGCCAATGATTTGCTGATCCGGACGGATAAGAGGTTGTATCGAATTGGCAAGTCCGTGAAGTGACTGTTGGGTGTAGGCTGGTTCTGCAGATTAAAAAATTAACCACGGATGAACACCGATAAACACGGATTTCTGCACGCACATCCGTGTTTATTGGTGTGCAGCGGTGGTTGTTAAATTTTCCGCGGTATCAAGGGGCTAAGGATCAGGCACGAAATAAGTTCCCGATTTCAAATGAGTAAAAATCCTAGCCCGAATGCGTAAGCGAGGGATTTAGCGGGACAAAATGATCCCTCGCTTACGCATTCGGGTTAGTAGAAGCGAAACTTATTCCGGGACAGTTCCTAATCGGAAAATTAGAGTCTGTAGGATCGTTTCGTCATCCCACTTGTAGTCTCGTCCACTGTGCCAGACTCGCAGACGCAGGCTTGTTTGTCACGCGGTGGTGGGCCATTTTGTTTCTGGCTGTTTCTCTTGTTGGTGGTTAGGCGGTGAGCCTAGGCTGGCTGAAATTTGCTACACTGTTTGTTTGGAAGTCTTTCCGAATGTGACCGCTGTTCTGTTGTCGGTTTGTTTAAACGTTGGAATTCAAAAAGTTTCTTAGTGATTGAGCAAGGTGAGTATGTCTGAAGCCAAAGTTGAACCTGAATTTCAACGCCCTGCCCTGTTGCTTGCGTTGGCTCCAGTGTTGGTTCTGGTCTTACTGTTGACGATCAATGTTTTGTTGTACAAGGCGGATGCGACTTATGGGCCGAATCAAATTGCTTTGATTTTAGCGGCGGCGTTTGCGGCGGCGTGTGGTTGGGTACTGAAGGTGCCGCTGAATGAAATGCTGACGGGCATCAGTACGAGTTTGAATGCCGCGTTGCCTGCGATTTTAATTCTGCTGCTGATCGGTGCGCTCTCGGGCACTTGGATGCTCAGCGGTGTCGTGCCTGCCATGATTTACTACGGGCTGAATGTGCTCGAGCCCAGCTATTTTTTGGTGGCCAGTGTGGTGATTTGCGCGATGGTGTCCGTCGCGACGGGGAGTTCTTGGTCGACGGTAGCCACGGTTGGGATTGCGTTGATGGGGATCGGGACGGCACTCGGTGCTCCCGAAGCGATGACTGCCGGCGCGATTATCTCGGGGGCTTATTTTGGGGACAAGTTGTCGCCGCTTTCGGATACCACCAACTTGGCTGCTGCGATGGCCGGGGCCGATTTGATTAGCCATATTCGGTACATGCTGTGGACGACGGTGCCTAGTATTTTGATTACGTTGGGTTTGTTTTGGTACTTGGGATCGACACTAGATACTTCAGGGGCCAACGCCGCAGATGTGGAAGCGTTGCAAGTATTTTTGTTGAGTCGATTTAACATTACGCCATGGTTGTTTGTGATCCCGGCGGTCGTGTTGGCGATGGTGCTGATGAAGGTCGATGCGGTGGCGGCGTTGTTTGTTGGGACGTTGCTGGGAGCCATTGTGGCCGTGGTTGCTCAGCCAGCCATCGTTCATTTTTTGGTGAGCGGCGATGCGGAGTTGCCGGCCGGGGGGCGTAGTTTCGTGGAGTTGAGTTCGGAGAGTTATCAGGCGAGCATCAACGCGATGATGGGCGATGTTGATTTGTCTGGGGTCGAGTTGTCGAAGGCAGAGGAAGATGCTGGGGATCGACAGCAGTTGGCGATGTTGACGTCGCAGCAGCGGGTCAACGTGTTTGCGAAGAATTTGTTGTCCGCCGGTGGGATGGGGGGCATGATGAATACCATTTGGTTGATCATTTGTGCGATGTGTTTTGGCGGGGTGATGGAAGCCTGTGGAATGCTGAAGCGAATCACTGACTCGTTGGTCCAGTTTGCTCGTTCAACCGGATCGTTGATTGCGACGACGGCGGCGACTTGTTTGTTTTTGAACGCTACGGCGTCGGATCAGTATTTGTCGATCGTGGTTCCAGGCCGAATGTTTCGGCAGACGTTCAAGGATCGAGGTTTGGCTCCACAAAATTTAAGCCGAACGCTGGAAGACAGTGGAACGGTGACGTCTGTGCTGGTGCCTTGGAATACTTGTGGCGCGGCTCAAATCGCGGTGTTAAATTTGACGTCTTACGCTTACATCGGTTATTGTTTTTTCAATTACCTGAGTCCGATTATGACGGTGGTTTTCGGCTTTGCAGGAATCGCGATCGCCAAGTTGGTAACTGGCGAAATTGACGAATCAACGAAGTAGATTTTATGGATGTTCGGTTGCTGCCGAATTGCATTATTACTAATTACGATTTTGATAAACCCTTTTCAGTTCAGTTTCTATGCAGTTTTTTAGTAACCCCGTATTACAGCGTGAACTGCTGGTCAATTTGCGCAAGCCCAGAGCCTTCGGTTTGTTGCTGGTGTATCAAGTGCTGCTGGCGGCGGTGGTTTATTTTGCTTGGCCGACGGAGAATGTTCGGTTGGATCTGAGCGATGCGGGTGCGTCGAGCGTGTTGGTGGATTTGGTGTTTTTGGGACAGTATATTTTGGCGGCTTTGATGGCGCCAAGTTTTGCGGCGGGATCGATTGCGGGCGAGAAGGAGCGGATGACGTACGAGATGCTGTTGGCGAGCCCGATTCGTCCGGAGTCGATTGTGATGGGGAAGCTGGTCGCGGCGCTGACGCACTTGGCTGTGTTGATTTTCGCTTCGTTGCCGATCGTGATGTTATGTTTGCCGTTAGGCGGTGTTTCGTTTTATGAAGTGCTGGCTGCGTATCTGGCGTTGATCGCGAGCGTGATTACCTTTGGTATGATCAGTGTGGCGGCGGGGAGTTTCTTTTCGCGAACGAGTTCTGCGTTGGTGGTTTCTTATTTGATGATTCTGCCGTTGGCGTTGGCGGGGGTGTTATTTTGGGGGTCGATGAGCGAGTTCGGCGAGATGCGTTTGAACATGGCGATTACGGTGATTCCCGGTTTCGCGGCGGCGGTTTCGATTGTGTTGTTTTATATCTGTAGCTCGCGAATGCTGTATCCTCCGGATTTTGGGTCGGAGGGAAAAGAGGTCATCGACATCGAGGATGAGAACAAAAATGCGATCGGTGTGGTGATTGTTCGCGATCAGTTTCCTGATCGTTTGTTGGCTCCACCTAGCCGAGAGACGTTGATGCCGGACGGGATTAACCCGGTCTATGATAAAGAGATGCGGAGTGAGATTTTTGGCCAAGGCACGTTGATGCTGCGGTTGGCGATTCAGGTTAGCATGATTTTGGCGTTGCCGTTGATGGCGTACTTTTTGTTTATCGCTCGGCAGTTGACGCCGTGGTACGTTTCTTACGTCATCCTGTTTAATTTGTTGATCGGGCCTGTTTTTTCGGCTGGTAGTGTGACGAGTGAACGTGAACGTCAGACATTGGATCTGCTACTGACAACGTCGATTACGCCTTGGCAAATTCTTTGGGGGAAGCTGTTGTCGGGGTTGCGGGTTTCCAGTGTATTGACGTTGTTTTTGTTGTGGCCTTTGTTGATCGCGATCACGCTGGGGTTGCTGAGTCCTGACGCGTGGCAGTCGATGCCAACGATGCTTAGCTACTTGGTGATTTACGTGTTAACTTGTGTGACGACGTCGATGTTGGCGTTGTTTTTTTCAACGGTTTGTAAAAAGACCAGTACCAGTTTGTTGGTGACTTACTCGGTTATTTTGTTGTTGTATGTTGCTCCGTTGGCCGCCAATTTCTTTGCGGAAACGTATTACCCTGCTGCACCGGCGACGCAGGTGGTGAAGACGATGTCAGCGACAAGTCCCTTTGCGGCGGCTCATAACTTGCCGTTGTACGTTGACGATTATTCCGTCGATAATGAGTCGCGTTGGCAGGTGGCGACGGCGGGTGAGGCCAGTTTGTTGCACTACCCGGTGAAAGATTTGGTGCACTTCGGCTGCTATTTGTCGTTTACGGTGGTTCTAAACTTGGCGTTGTTCGCGGCTATGATTTTTACGTTCAATTCACGCTGGCGGATTGCGAGCAGTTCGAATTAGGGGCGCGGTTTCGATCGATGGCGATCGTGTTTCTAACGGGGCGAGGTGGGAAGCTTTTTGCCGAATGAGAATGTTTTCCCTCGCATGATTTGCCACGCGAATTAAATCTGGATTTGGGGTAGTCTCAGCTGCATTGCAAGTGTGGGGGAGCGAATCGGGGAATGGTAATTAGTAGTTCAACGGGATTGACTGGGTCGTGAAGCGTTTACATCTATTTGAGGTTGAAGACCTTGCGGTTTGCCCAAGTTGGATCCGCGATTGTGTGACGTCGATGATTGTTGTGGTACACCGATGGTTTGGTGTGCCGCGAGTGGTCGCTGATCAGGTCAAGCAGGTGCTTGCCAATTTTGGCGAAGAAGCGGTCACGATCGTTGATGTGTGCTCGGGAAGCGGTGGGCCAATGCTCGCTGCGTTGGAGTTGGTAGTTGCAGAACAAGATCAGGATCGCAGGATCGATTTGGTGCTGACCGATCTTCAACCGCCTTCGAGGTTGGTGTCCGAGCTTAACGGTAGTAAGTCAAGCATCCGTTATCTTGAGTGGCCGGTGAATGTGTGTTTGCCGTTGATGGAGCAATTGGAAACTTCGGTTGCGGGAGGGGCTGTGCAGGTGGTCGATCGCGGTGCATCGGTGGTCGATTGCGGTGCATCGGTGGTGCGGACTTTGGTTTGTGGGTTTCATCATCTTGCGCCCGAGCAAGCGAGACTGGTGTTGCTGGATGCTCAACGGGCCAATCAGCCATTGGTGATTTTTGAATTGACCGACGGAACGGTGCCGCCACGCTGGCTGTGGTGGGTGACGTTGCCGGCGAACTTTCTGTTTGGTTTACTGGTGAGTTTGTTTGCTCGGCCGGTTACCGTTCACGGGCTTGCGTTTAGCTTTTTGCTGCCGATCATTCCTGCTTGTTTTGCTTGGGATGGGGCGGTGACGAGTGCCCGGACTTACCGCGAGGCTGAGTTTTACGAACTGGTGAAAACGTTGCCAACGCGTGACGATTACCAGTGGGAATTTAAAACAGTGCCTGGTGCGGTGGTGCAATGTTCGTTGATGGTTGGCCGACCAATTGAAGGTTAGAGTTTTTTGCTTGTGCAATCCACTCAGAGGTCTTTTTTAATCGTCTAAGCTTGCTCGAGAGTGGTTCGGTAGGGGCAGGCATCTGATTGTGGCCCCGTTTCGTTTCTTGGGGCAAGATTCAGTAAGTCGGAATTGAACCGGGGGGCTGCCGCCAGCTGGAACCGACCATTCATTCGTTGGTATGCTCCAATCTGAGTTTTTTCGTGGAATGGTGGCTGAGGCCTGCCTTAATAGTCAACCAATCAGAGCCTTATCGATATTTGCTCATGGGCATGGTCAGCTGGCAATTCACGTTGGTCAGATGCGTTGTTGGAGGGAACTGAATGGATGCCACTAAGTTACCGGAAGAACCTAGTTCGAAGGAGACCCGGTCTGTGTGAACGCTTGGTTGCGGACCATCGTATCGTACTTTGCCAGGCCGCTAAAGTATTTGTATTGAGCTTCTAATAATTGCAAGTTGGCGTCGGCGACGGATGACTCGTAGATGTTCAATGCCAGCAAGTCGATGTCGCCGGCGTCGAATGCCAAGCGGCCCAGGCGTAGCGATTGAGCCGTCAACCGAGCGTTCTCTTTCGACTGTAGGATTTGTTCGGCGGCATTGTTCACCGCCGAGGCGGCGTCTTGAATGCTGGCTCTGATTTTGTCGGAGACCAATTGGCGTTTGGCTTCGAGTTGTTTGATTTTGCCGCGGGCTTGAGCCACTTTGCCTGCTCCTTCGCGGCGTTCAATGGGGACTTCAGCAAACACGCCAAACTGTAGTTCAAACGGAGTTTTATCACCCGTGCTGCTCGTTTCACCTCCTACGTCTTGGCCGGCAAATCCTTTGATGTCTAGTTTTGGCAGCAGTAAATTTTCGGCATACTGGAGTTTTACGAAAGCCTCTTGGCGAGCGGCGGCCAGTTCAAGCATTTCTGGACGATTCGATAAGGCGGTTTGAATATCGGTTAGGATCTGCTGTTGCAGCAGCGCGTTTTCGCTTGGAAAGTTGGGCGGTAGGTCTGTTGCGTCGGCGACGATCGGCTGGCAAGATGCGTCTCGATAGAACATCGAAAGTTTGATCGCGGCTTTTTCAAGTCCACGTCTTGCTTTGATTAGTCCGTTTTTTCGTTTAGCGATGAATCGATCGTTGTCGATGCCAGCAATGGTTGCCAAGTCGCCGGCGGCCATGCGTTTGTCGATTTGGTCAACGCGAGTTTCGGCGAGTTCCAAAAGTTGTCGTTGGATTGTAACGGCTTGTCCGTTGGCGACCCAGTCCCAATAGGCTTGCGTGGCAAGTCGCTCGAAGTTGAGTAGCCGAGTTTCGATGTTGGCGGAAAGTTGTTGCTGTTGTAGCTGAGCGGTTTGCACGCCGGCGCGTCGTTTGTCGATGTTGCGGTCTTTCAACAGCGGTAAGTCGAAGCCAGCTTTGAACTCGCCGCCTTCATTAGTTTCGCGTTCTCCGTACCAAGGTTCAAAGTTCCCGTCACCGATGCGGTAGGTGCCGTAAACTTCTCCGCCGCTATACAAAGGTCGTGAGAGACCGACGCCGTTGCGATAGGTTTGGTAAAAACCCAATGGTTGCGAGATACTATGGGCGGAAGCGATGGTATCGAACTTCCCCCACGAAGCGAGCGTTTTTCCGCTGGCGGCTTCGATTTCACCGATAGCGATTGAAATCTCAGGGTAGCAATCAGCGACTGATTGAAGAACTGAACCCAAAGAAATACCACCGTTGTCGGTAACGCTTGTATCGATTTCAGTTTTGTTGGTGACCTCGAATGGTACCGGAGAGGCTTGGCCGTCGTGTTCTACCGGATCCTGTTGGTTGGTTTCAGCTAGGTCAGGTTCGGCTGCTGCGGAGTTTTTGTCGAGTTCTTTCGCGAGCGTGTTGTCTAGTTCGTCGACTTCGATGGCGGCGTCGATTTTGTCAGCATTCTGCGTTTGGTCGCCTGCTTGGTGGCTGACCAAACCGATTGTTGGAGCGGATGGCTCGTTCGCATTGGGGTGGAGTTGGCTGTCCTCAAAGGAAGGCTGCGCAATCGTTGGCTGTGCGAAGGCGACGCTGGAGCGAGTGCTACGGCAGCCCGCAGCAATGACCAGAACGATTGCCAACAGGCACAATGCTACTTGGGAACCTTGGGCGGCTTGGCAGTTTTTGTTTTTTTGATTTCTTTGCCTTCGATCACGACTGGGAAGCCATTCATTTGACGCCAGAGTTCGAAACCTAGGCGAACTTTTCGAAGTTGTACCCAGCCGTTGGCTCGTACGCCCTGTCGTAAAAATCGTTCGGTGTCCTCGGGCCATGGTAAGTCCGGATCCTCGGTGGGAACTACAAGGATTCGAAATTGGCCTTTGCCGTTGTCGGTCGAATCGATCGTCGCGACTTGTCCACTGAAGGCTCCAACGGAAACCGACGGCCAACCGGCGACTTGAACGGCTGGCCAGCCCTCGAATTGAAGACGAACCTCTTGTCCTTTCTGAATCAACGGAAGATCGTTGCCATTGATCATCAGTTCGACTGCATTTTGAGTCGATTCTGGAATCAATGTAAGAACTGCTTCGCCTTCTTTGATGGTCTGGCCGAGTTCGTAGATCGGCATTCGATAGATGGTTCCGTCGCGAGGGGCGTGGATGGTCAACCGATCCATTTCGCCAAGTTTGATTTTTACGTCGCCAATTTCTTTGCGGATCGTCGCTGCTCCGCCGATCGCGTCTTGCTGCAAAGCACGTGCGTAGTCGATTTTGGTTTGCGCCAGGCGCCGTTTCTCTTCCAAGGAATCCTTCTTGCTGGCCAGTTCTTTTTTCAAAGAAATGACGTCCTGTTGGATCGATTCGAAATTGGCTTTCGCGACGTCCCATTCTTTTCTCAGCTTCTCGATTTCTTTCGCGGGTTTCAGTCCTTGCTTGGCAAGGCTGTTTTGGCGTTGGAAATTCAATTTGGTTTGTAGTTGTTTGGCATCGTAGCCTTGGGTCAAACGCTGCTTGCTTTCAAGCTTAGCTTCTGCCGCTTCCACCATCTGCAGTGCGGCGCTAACGGCAAAGTCTCGGGCTTCGGTAAAGCCTTGGACGTTTTGTTGGTAGGCTTCGGATTTGACTTTGAATGTTTCTTCTTTGGTTTTCAGATCTTGCAATTGTCCTTGGAGTTGCTGAACCATATTGGCGGCAAACGGTTGGATCTCGAGAATAAAGTCGCCTTGTTTTACTTGCGACCCTTCGGCCAACCCGTCTCCAATTCTCGCCACGATCCCTTTGGTTGGTGCGTCGATCGTTTGCTGGCGTTCCTGAGGAGCGTAAGCCACGACCGAACCGGTACCACGTGAGGTTTGTTGCCAAGGTAGAAATGCCATGGCAAGCACGCAAAGTACTAGCAAAAGCAGCAGCCACTTCGCCAAACGCTTTGCGTATCGCGACGACTGCATGAGGTGCAAGTTCGTTTCGTTACGGTTTGACATCGACATTGCTGACCGAATCGGTTTGTTAGTTATCATTGGAATTATCGGAATAGTCGTTGAGTGTCATCATCGAAGCTTTGGTGTCGCGATTGCTTTACCCAGGTCGGGAACTACGAGCGATTGGTTTAGTTTAGCTAATCAGAATATTTTCCCAGTTGCCAATGAGGTATGCTGATGTCCAGTTGTTGGTCAGCCCAGTTGGCGATTACCTTACGTCCTGTTGAAATCACCACTGTGGTTTCGCCATCAAACGCGTCCAAACGCTGGAGGACGTCCAGCGTGTCATTGTCTGATAAGCGGTCCAGCAACCCGTCAATGAATACGATTCCGGGACGCGCAATAAGTGTTCGTGCGAGAACGATGCGGATGGCTTCGCCTTGTGATAGTGGGTATCCCGAAATGCTAAGTGGGGTCAGCAGGCCGTTTTCTAGGCCGGATACGATTTGCCCTAAGCCAAGTTGATTGATGATTTGATTGACGCGATCGGAGCCGAGTCCTTCGCGGCCCATGCGAATGTTTTCGTCGACGGTGCCTTCGAACAGTTCGATTTCGCGGATCAAGGAAGCCGATTCTTGTAATGATTCCGCGCTGATGGTGTCGATTCGATAATCGTCGATTAATACGTAACCGGCGTCAGCTTTGGCATGGCCAACCATGGACTCGATCAGTTTTGAACGTCGTAGCTCGGATGAACCAAAGATAGCAACACTGCGGCCGGGAGCAAATTCGATGTCACTAGGGTGGTTGTTGGTCGAGTCAAGTTTGAGGCCCCTGAGTGAGAGTGCACGCGCTTGATTGCTGTTAGGGAGTTGTAGCATGTCATGCGGTTCGACGGGCAGGTCAAAGAGTTTGCCGAGTTTATCGACCGATGCCATGAGGTCGTAAAAACTTTCTAGGTCCTTTCCAAGTTTGGCAAAGGATCCCAAAATCACGGTCACGATCAATTCAGCCGCTACTAACTGGCCAAGTGAGATTTGTTGGATGATGACGAGGTAACCACCCAGTGCGAGCAAAATTGTCGCCGCGATAACTTGCATGAACATGGCAAAGGAGATTTGCCGTAGGAGAATGCTGAAGTGCTTTTGGCGGTGGTTGATGTATCTGGCAGTCAGTTCGTCTGCTCGATTGATCGCGAATCCAAGGCCGCCATTGAATTTGAATGTACTCGGGTGGCGGACGATTTCTTGTAACCACGCACCGGTTTCGTATTTCAATTGCGATTCGTCTTTTGCGGTCTTAACAGCTCCACGGCCTATTAAGTAAAGCACGACTGACATCAAGGCTAACAATCCGATGTCGTAGCCTAACAAAAATGGATGATAAAAAGCCAGCAGCGACAAGCCGATTGCGGTTTGTAAAACAAGCATCAGCGAATCTAGCAAGAGCTTGGAAGTGATTTTTTGAACGTTAACGATGTCAAAGAAGCGATTGACTAGTTCCGGGCCATGGTACTTTCGCCAGACGGGAAGTGGCACGCGGGTAAGTCGATAGGAAAGGTCTTCGACCGTGCGCACGAATAGTTTGCGTTGGATGTATTCGGAGACGATGGTAACTAGGATTTGTAAACCGGCGCGAAAGCCCAGGAAGACCATGACGATCAATGACAGGACGATTAACGGTTGCAGGTAGCGACCATAAGCAATCGTGTTCACGACGGCTTCGACCGCCAGTGGCAACGTTAGGCTTAGCAGTCCGATAAACAACGAAAAAACGAAAATTGATTTTATGTCGCCGGTTTCAGGTTTCATGAAAGCGATCAAGCGCTTCAAGGGAGCCAAAGGCTTCGGGGCCGTTGAACCGTCGTAGTGAATTCGTGAGGCGTTTTGAGCGGCCAGCATTGGTTGGGCCAATAGCCAGTTGTAATCGCGGGAATCCTTGAGGCGGAATCGTTTTCGAACCCAGGACGTGTTGACCAACTGTTCGATACCGTCTTGCACGATGACCAGTTTGTTGCGGCCGCTGAAACGCAGGATTAACGTAAGCGGCGCTCCTTCGGTCGCTAGGCGGTCGCCAAGAGTTAATTTGCCAACCAGCACGGGCCCAGAATCAGCGACCGTGCTCAGCAGGTCTCGAACGGGGCCGGACATGGGGCGAAAACGAATTCCGAATTGTTTGCCGACGGAGTCAAGGTGCTTCTCGACTTCAACCGGTTCGTCGCTAGTCTTCAGGTCCGCGATACCTGGATACACACGGTTGGCCGAGAAAGCGATCGTCATGTGTTCGCAGATACGACGAATGATGTCAGTTGTTTCTTTGGCGTCGATCATAGATTAGAAAAATAAAGTAAATGCAAAGACAACTTGATTTTGGCTGGCAGTGGTTCCAGCTTGCCGGTGGCAGATGTATTCTACCTCGGCTTTCGCCTTGATTAACCGTAGATTATCGCAAAAAGAACCGTAGGTTTTTACTGTTGGTTAACACCGTATTTAATGTTTTAGCTACACATTGCTGAAGTGGTCGAAGTGGTTTGTAGAGGCCTTCACGTAAGTGGTGGGGGAAGCAACTGCGAGGTTGTTTAAAACTGTTGTTCGTATCACGGAATTGATTTGGAGACCCTAGGCTCGCGCGATCGCATGACCGGGGTCGGTACTGGCAAAATTAATCTGTTGTTCCGTTTGCAGTCTCACTATAACGGAGCAGTAACTCGCTGGTGAAACGGATTTCATGGTCAGAAAACAGAAGTTTGCTTTAATTTTAGGTTGGCTCGCTGTCTTGGTCAGCAGTGCTAGCGGTGAACGTTTGTTGGTTGCTCAGGTTTATCCGGCAAATGAAAATCTCGACAGTGCGCCAGGCCAAGCGTCTGTTTATGCAGTTGATCAAACCCCCAGTCAAAGCCAGCGGCCGCGCGGGATTCCGGGGAGTCTTGATGCCGAATGGCTGACGGATTCCGATCTTGGCCTGCGAAAGCTAGGTGTCGGGTTACGGGTGCCGTTGTTGTTTTTGCGTCCAAAAGGTGGGCCGCCGCCGATGGTTAGCGTGGGGTTCAATCATACAGAGTTAAACTTTGCCGACGATTTTGGTTTGCCATCGGATTTGTACGAAGCTTCGATCGGGGTCAGTGGAGTCCGCAAGCTGAGTGACCGTTGGGCGGTGCGTTCGATCATCGGAGTGGATTTTGCGACAGATGGCGATAACCGGTCGAGTGATGCTTGGCGGTTTCGCGGAGGTGCGTTCGCGATCTGGGAGGCGAATCCTCAATTGAAGTTGTCTTTTGGGGCGATCGCTTTAGGCCGAGACGATTTGCCGGTGGTTCCTGCGTTGGGGGCGATTTGGGTGCCAACTTCACGGAGCCGTTTAGATTTGATTTTGCCCAAACCAAAACTCAGCTATCTCTTGAGCGACGACGGGCAACGACAAAATTGGATTTATACCGGAGTGGGTTTAGATGGAAACACTTGGGGATACGAAAGCGAAGGCGGAGTTGATCAGCAACTTTCGTATGGCGATTGGCGAGTGTTCGTAGGGTGGGAGGGGCGACCTTCGGCTCCCGTAAACGCGCCGTTTGTATTGGGGCGAAAGTATGCCGCTGAAATCGGTTATGCGTTCTCGCGAGATCTTGAACTGGATCAAGACTCGGTGGAGGTTCCGTTGAGTAGTTCGTTTTTTGTTCGAATGTCGACGCGTTATTAGTGCTTTACGATTTTATTACTGGAATCGGATCGTTGTTTTGGGCTGTGGCGGATTGGTGTTGATCGGTGGCTAACTACGTCACGCGTAATTGGAAAACTGGTGCTTCTGGTGTTTTAGTGGCTGGCCCAATTATTTCGGGTGCCATGCTTCACGGATTTGAGGCGTAGATGGATCTATTGAGTGCCGGCAAGCTTACGCGTGCGATGTGATCCAGGGAAAGCCACGTGAGCATGTTTTTTATGGGGCCTTTTAGAGTCAGGCCAATTTGGACGTCGTTGCATGGCACCCTCCCTAGCATTGGGGCAGGCTATCTAAATGCTGTCAGCTTATGCCCGCCCACGAAATTGCCGGAAGAACCGAAAAACTAGCCACTTATTCTCACGGATCTGCACGTCTGTCGATCCGATGTCGAATGCAGTTGAAGCTAATTGGGGCACTCCCCAACAGGATTCAGCAACGGCGAGGTTGTTCCCACGGTTGTCGTCAACTGTTCGCCTTTGTTAAGGGGTAGCTTTCTTTAATGGATAACCTTCTTTAATGGATCGCCAACACGACCTTAGCCACCCGCACTGCGTTGTTCGATTTGGGAATCAGTATCGCCGTCCAATTGGGTCGGGCCGTGCTTGTATTCGACCGGGCCGGGTTTTTTGGTTTGCCAACTTTGGTTAGCAACAAGTTCGTGGACAGTGCGGATTCCTTCGACCATCGCACGCTGGTCGGTCGAGAATCCTGGGGCATCGGCCGGCGTGTTTGGAACGCTAGGCTCTTGTTGATGCAGGTGAACCGTCTGAGTTGGGAATGCGTACTCGACGCCTAACTTGTTGGCTAATCGCATCATGTCCAACATCATCCGTTCACGCTCGCGAAGTTCGGTCGACCAGTCCGGAGCCTCGTAGAAGACGTAAACCAGCACATCCAGCGATGACGGACCAAACTGATTCAGCCAGACTTGGAAATAATCCTTGCGGGTGTAAGGATGAGTGCGAACCAGTTCACGGATGCCTTCGCAGAACGCGACCAGTTTTTCCGGCGGTGTATCGTACTGCACCCCAACGTGGCACTTCCAACGGCGATAGCGGCGGGCCCCATAATTATCCACAGCGGCGCGGACTAGATTGGCGTTGGGCACGGTGATCAAGGAGTTATAAAAAGTACGCAAGCGAGTCGACCGGAATCCAATCTGTTCGACCGTGCCTTCGACATCCCCAATAACGACCCAGTCTCCGACGCCGAACGGACGATCGATCAGCACCGTTGCGGATCCGAAAAAGTTTTCCAATGTGTCTTTGGCGGCGAAGGCGAACCCGATGCCGCCAATGCCAAGTGCTGTAACCGCCGGCCAGACGTTGATGTTTAATGCCAGGCCGCTGTAAATGATCGTGAACAGAGCGATGAAGATCCGAATTGTGGTGTGAATCATCGGGTAAACGACGTCATCAAATTTGGTGTCGGTTTTTAGTGCCTTTTGAACAAGCGATCCAATAATTAGGTCAATCAATCGCCATAGCGCCCAGGCGCCGGCGAGGATGGCGAATACTCGGGCAGCGCCGTGGACGATCGGGTAGGCGGCACCGGGAAGGTCCAATAACCACAGCGTCGACAGCCAAAACAATGCCATCAATAACCGACCGGCGGGCCTCACGAACAAACGCATGCTTTCGGGGTCGGGTTCGGCGCCACGTCGTAGGATGATTCGCTGACCGACGGCTTGGTTGACCAGACGGCTCAACCGGTCAATCGCTACCCCGATAAAGATTAGCACCAGCAACGCCATCCACTGCCAGTACTCGATGGTCAGAAACGTGTTTCGTTTTAAATGGTCAGGCATCTGCCGACGCAGCCAACTCTCAGCGGCAATCGCGTCCGTGTCAGCTCCGACAATGATGGGCAGCGGCTCGAGCGACCGGAACAATTCATCCAGCCCTGCGATTGTTTCTTCGGAAAAAAGCCAGCGTCCGTCGGGTTGTTTGGCTAGCACGATGGAGCCCTCCGGCACGACATCGGGCACCGCCGAGATGATGTGATCAAAACGCCGGTTAGGGAAATAGGTTTCTTCTTCGCGTCCCTTTACGTCGTCTTCGTCCCCCAGATCAAACCATCTGAATTCTCCCAGTCGGTTGAGCGTGACCAACAACATTTTCGCCAGCTTGGGACCGCGTTCTCGGGTGACATCGGTCAGCTTGAGCGTGCGGATGGCTTTGTTGAGCCTCTGTTGCTGGGCGGTCGAATTCTCTGCCGCCAGTTCCTCGCTATAGAGATCCATCTCTTTCAAGAACGTGGCCATTGTTGCGGTTGGCGACGCGAAGTCCGGGTCCACCGTCGCCGGTTTGACTGGGGCTGGCTCAGCTTGGGTAGCGGCTGGCTTCTCGAGCGTCACCTCCAAGCCGTCTTGCCCCCACGCAAGTTGCCCGCAGAGGGCCGTGAGGAAAAAAAGAAGGAGAGCGAAGATCGATTGAGTTCGCATAATTGCGGATATCCATAGCCATAGGTGTGTCGTCTAAGCCCGGTATCTTCCCGATTCAACCAAACCGATCAAGTGCAGTCGTGTAGAGTCGCCTTTGGCTCGGCGAAAGTAGTGCTCGTTCAATCAGGGAAATATCGGCCAATTCTGTGCAGCGTGTCTGATCGGGATTCATGAATATGAGTTTTGGGAATAGAAATCGACTTGAGAGGACCTTGGGGTGTTGGCTGTCTGTTTACGTGGAAGAGGCCACGGAAGGTAGCGCTTCTTTCACGGAGTGAAAGGCGACATTGGGTTCCTTGCTGACGCTGCGGGCTACCAGGGCACCCAGGTTCAAAAAACGATTTGCCCAGTCTGCCCCATCAGTTCCGCGCCCTGCGGTTCGGTGATCTTCGCTTGTGGGTGATTGGTGCGAACGGACTAGTCTTGTTGCGGTAGCCAGAAAACGAAGCGAGTGCCTTGAGTGTGTGCTTCGTCCAGGATGATTTCGCCACCGTGTTGCTCGATGATCCGCCAGGTCTTGGACAGGCCGAAGCCTAGTCCCCTGCCCGCTTCGCGCCCACTGAAGAACGGGTCAAACAAATGCCGGCGGACACGAGCGTCCACGCCGATGCCGTTGTCTTGAACGCTCACTTGCAAAAACGTATTGGTTGGGAGCAGCTGCAAACGCTGAGGCAAACCTGGTGCTTGACGGTCCACCAGGTCAAAACGAATGTCGATCTCGCCAGTCGCATCTTTGGTCGCGCGGATGGCTTCTTGTGAATTACGAGCCAGCATTTGCAAAACAACTACAAACTGCGTCTGGTCCAAACAGGCACGGTCGATCCCTGGGCCAACGAAAATGTTGGTAGTGATCGCTTCGTCGACGGGGGACGTTTTTTCATGTTCGCCTATGAACCGTCGAATAAGTTGTCGCAGCAGAATGGGCGTCGCGTTGGTGGCTGGCGGATGAGCGAATAGCATCAAGTCCGAAATCATCTCGTGGGCGCGCATCGCTTGCTGGTAGATCGTTGCCAGCTTCGTCCGCTTTTCCGGGTGGTCCTCGTCGGCCAGCATGGTTTGGGCTCGGGTCGCGACGTTGGCCAGCGGGTTGTTAATCTCGTGGCTGGCCCCGTAGGCCAGTTGCTTCATCGCGGCTAACTTCTCGGCCTGAAGTTGATGCAGGTAATCGACTTTGGTCTGGCTGGCTGTCGCCGCGAGTTTGAGGAGTGATCGAATACGAGCGGGCAGCGAGTTGGTTGCTGGCGGATGCGTCCAGTGCGACAGGGTCGCATTGAACGTTGATTTTTGCGTTGTCTTTTTTTGAAGCTCGACAACGTGGAAGCCGTCCGGGCAAAAGCATTTCGCTAAGATTTCTCCAAGCCATTTTCTTCTGACATCGCTTGCTTGGCCCAACGATGATGGCTCGGCATGGTTTTGAATCCAGCGGTCGAGTGCTTTGCGGCAGCTAGAATTGTCGCTGGCAGCGAAGAAACGTTTTAGCAGTTGACGATTTTTTTCGAGCGCGATCGGTGTGGCAGTGCAGATCGGCAGGTGCTGTTGGAGCAGCGCGGGCAGCAGGTTGGTTTGGCTCCATGCGACCAAGTGAACGGCCGATTCTGCTGGGGCTTGTTTGAAGTGGCGGTATCGATCGAGCGCGAATAGTAGAATCGTAGGGTTCACGCGGAGGACTTGGTGCAAACGATCGGCGTGATCGTCTGGGTTTTCAAAAGCCAATGCCAGGTCAAACAGCGCAACGCTCGGGCACGACAGCGACAGGTTGTAGTCGGCTTTTGAGTCGCCAAACGGAGCTGCCAAGTGCTGCGCAAGCGAGGCAGGCGGTGCTAAGTTTATTTTAAATGTGAGCCGGTTCATCGGCGGTTCGCAAAATCTAAGAAGCCATAAAAAAAACGCATCGCGGGAGATTCCGGATGCGTTGATATTTTCATTCAGCCATTGGTTCGGCCAAAGGGAAACAATTACCCTGTCGCAGAGTCCTTGGCACCCATGTCAAGCATTTGGCATCCGCGGCTGACGAGGTCTTCCACGTTGAACGGTTTGTTCATGAAGTCGTCGGCACCGGCGGCAAGCAGATCCTTGATTTTGTCTTGTTCTACCATTCCGGAGATGCAGATGATTTTGCATGACTTCATGGTCGAATCGCCACGAACTCGTTGGCAAACTTCTTTGCCGTTGATGTCCGGTAGCATCACATCTAGCACCACCAAGTCCGGTCGGAACTCTTTGACGGCCATGCCAGCTGCGAACCCGTTGTTGGCTGTTTTGATATCAAAACGACCATCACGGGCAAACGAATCGACGATCAATTCTACCAAATCCTCATCATCGTCCACGACTAACAGCTTACGCTTGCCGCTTTCGAGAGCATCGGTAGGGATTCCATTCTCTTTCATGAACGAATACAGATTATCGCGTGGAATCCGGCGGAAACGGCTGCCGGGAACGCGAAAGCCCTTGAGACTGCCGTTGTCAAAGCAACGAATAATCGTTTGCTGACTAACTTTGCAGATCTTCGCAGCTTCACCTGTCGTAAAGACTGTCTTGGTGGTCATAACCATCCTCTCCCTAGGTGGTCGGAGTGCCGACAAAAATATATTTGGTTTAGTTTAAGAGCTAATTTGCGTGCGATAAGTAAAACGCTTCTATGTCAGAGGGGATGTGGGGCAAGGTGATAAATCGCTTGTCCAAACATCGCCTCAATATCGCAGACGCTTCAAACTACGGAACTCATCTAGTTGGCAAGTTCCGCCACCGTCAATCGTTCTTGTCAAGATTGCCAATGCTGCACAGATTCTACAGATCAGGCAAACTGGGTCAAGATTGGTTGGGACTGCGTAGGATCAGTTGTTTGGGAGCTTTGAGTCGAGGATAGTGGGCTTTTGAGGATTTGCTAGCAATGCCAAGTGTCTAAAACTTGAAAATCTTTTGGAGAGATTGGGTTGATTGAACGTCGGAAAGCACTCGGGTCAAAGCAGTTTTTGAATCTGGGTGTTCTGGTAGCGCGTCGGGTGTACCATTGGTTGGTTATGCTTAATTTGTAAAACTGATTCACTCTGTTTTGGCGTTCACGAAGAAGTCTCACGGCTACAGTTCTTTTGGCGCTTTAAATGGAGGCTTTTGAATGGGTACAAGTGGCTGGCCTGGACGGCGGTTGGCAGATTTGGCGGGTGTTGCTTCGCCGTTGGCAATTGGCAAGCTACCGGCGAACAGTCCTTTGATGACTTTGGTCATGTGGTCCAGTCGCAACCGATCCCACTCGTCGGTCGGCTGATGGTAGTCTTTGTGGAGCGACCCTGCGGAAAACGAATGGGCGATGACGCCTTTTTCGGCCAGCGGCCAATTGTCGCTCTGCCGGTACAGCATACTGCTGAACCGAGGGTGCTCGAACACCAGCACGCCTGCCTGCTGGGCTCCTTGCTCCATCAACTTGCCCAAGTCTGATTGGTTCCAGCCGGTCATCCAGGTTTTGCCGTGGGCTCCTGGTTCGGGGCGGCCGAGCATTTCAAGATTCAAATTGGCGATCGTGTCTTGGAGCGGCCAAGTTGGATCGGCGGCATAATGCCGTGAGCCGAGTAGGCCACGTTCTTCGCCCCAGAAGGTCATGAAGATGACGCTTCGTTTTGGTTTGATTGGATTCGCCGCGTAGGCATCGGCCAGTGTTAGCACGGCGGTGACTCCCGAGGCGTCGTCGTCGGCTCCGTTGTTGATTTTGTCGCCGGTCGGGTTGGCGACGCCGATACCGATGTGGTCTAGGTGAGCAGAAAAAATGATGGCTTGTTTGGCGAGGTCGGGATCGTTTCCGCGGAGGACTCCGATTACGTTTTTGACGACTGCCGAGCCGTTGACTTGTTTTGCAAGATCGATGGTGACGTTGCCCAGTTTTGCAGGCGGAATCAAAATCACAGGGCCTTCGAGGCCTTTGAATTCATCGACTAAGTGCAGCTGTGAGGCTCGGAAGCTGCGGCCAATGAGTCGGTGTTTGGGAGCGACTTGTACCAGGCATGCGGTTGCGCCTTGTTGGGCCAACTGTTTTAGCAGGCTTGTGAAGCTGTTGTTGCTGGAGCGTTGGTTGAAGGGTGGCGCGACGATCGTAACTGGGCCGGTGAACTTTTGGTTGGCGAGTTGTTTGGCGTCGACGAGCGTGATCGGGCCTGCGTGTTTGAACTGGGTTTGGTTGGCGCTTAGGACGCCAAGTGTTTTCAGGGGTTGCCCGTCGTTGGAGAGCGTGGCGGAACGAGGGGCTTGGGCGGTCGCTTTGGTGGTGGTTTGAAAAAACGTGCCGTCAGTGCCCAGAGGGTCTAGGCCTGCTTTTTTGAAACGATCGGCGACGAAGCTTGAGGCTTTGTCCAAGCCAGGCGAAGGTGTGTCTCGTCCTGCCAGTTCGTCGCTGGCCAAAAACTTGATCGTCTCGGTGATCGATTGCTGGTTGATTTTTTCCAGCGAGGGTTGGGGGGGCGCTTGTTGGCCGAAGCTATTTGAGGCAAACAATAAAAGCGAGAAGGCAACTAGGAGCGATGTTTTTTGCATTGGGAGGTCGTGGTTGGGTTGGGGATGTCTAGTCGCTGGCTTGTTGGCGCGCACGACAGGCTGGAAGTGCCATCACCACATTTTTCGGCGTCGCCAAACGCCGAAACGGCCGAGAAACTAACCAAACTTTGGTTAGTTTTTGCTTTTCTTTTCCAGGTGCAAGATCACCATCGCGATGTCTGCGGGCGTGATGCCGCTGATGCGCTGAGCCTGATCGAGGCTGGTGGGTCGGAAGCGAGTTAGCTTTTCTTTGGCTTCGATTCGCAGGTGCGGTAATGCTAGGTAATCAAAGTGGTCTGGGATCTTTCGTTTTGCCAGTCGCTTGTGTTTGTCGACGGTCGCTTGTTGGCGAGTCACGTAGCCAGCGTATTTTACGTCGTAGGTGACTTGTTGGCGAACGTCGGCGGATACGTTACCCAGTTCGGGAAGTAGTTCGACTAATTCTTCCCATTTCGTTTCGGTGCGTTTGAGTCGTTTGTGCAGCGTGACGCCCTCGATGCGAGTGTCCTCGATTTTAGCCAGGGTTTGTGCGATTGCCTTTTCTTTGATTTGCAAGCGTTCGGCGCGATCTTGGCCAGCCAACCCAAATTCAACGGCCTTGGCTGTCAAGCGACGGTCGGCATTGTCTTGTCGTAGTAGCAAGCGGTATTCGGCGCGGCTGGTGAACATTCGGTACGGTTCGTCGACGCTGCAAGTGACTAGGTCGTCGATTAGCACGCCGATGTAGCCTTCGTTTCGTTCGACGACAAACTCTTCGCGCCCGGCCAGTTTCAGTGCCGAGTTTGCGCCTGCGATCAGGCCTTGTGCGCCGGCTTCTTCGTAGCCGGTGGTGCCGTTAAGTTGTCCTGCGAAGTACAGTCCGGCGACGGATTTGGTTTCGAGGGTCGAACGTAATTGTTCGGGCGGGCAGAAGTCGTATTCGACGGCGTAACCGTAACGCATGATTTGTGCGTTTTCCAAACCGGGGATCAGCTTGAACATTTGATCTTGAACGTCGCGTGGGAGGCTGGTTGAAATTCCGTTGACGTAAACTTCTTGCGTTTGTCGGCCTTCGGGTTCGAGGAACAGTTGGTGTCGGTCTTTGTCGGCGAACTTGACGACTTTGTCTTCGATGGACGGGCAGTACCGAGGGCCGCTACCTTGGATCTGGCCGCTGTACATCGGGGCTCGATGGAGGTTGGCTTGGATTAAGTCGTGGACGGCTTGGTTGGTGAACGTGATCCAGCAAGGCAGTTGTTCGACTTTGAAATTGTCGGTCAAAAACGAAAAGGGGCTTGGGTCGTCGTCGCCGGGTTGGATTTCGGTTTTTGAATAGTCGATGGTGCGGCTGTTGAGTCGCGGCGGGGTGCCGGTTTTGAAGCGGGCGACGCGGAAGGCCAGTCGATCTAGCGCGGCGCTGATTCCGGTGGTCGTTCCTTCGCCGGCTCGACCGCCCTTGGTTTTGGCTTCGCCGGTGTGCATCAGGGCTGACAGGAACGTGCCGGTGGTCAAGATTACCGCGGGGGCGTGGTATTCGACGTCGCCTTGAACTGCGACGCCGGTGATTTTTTGGTTCGCTGATTCGCCGCTGTCGTTGGACTGTTCGGTTAGTAAGTCCAGCACGACTTCTTGCCGGAGGTCGAGGTTGGGCTGGGATTCGATCGCGAATTTGACCCAGTTTTGATAAGCTTTTTTGTCCGCTTGAGCTCGCGGGCTGTTCATGGCCGGGCCTTTACGAATGTTAAGCATTCGAAATTGAATTCCCGACGCGTCGATCGCTTGGCCCATCAGTCCGCCCAGCGCATCGATCTCGCGAACGAGATGGCCTTTGGCGACTCCGCCGATGGCAGGGTTGCAGCTCATTTGGCCGACGGTGTCCAGGTTCGTGGTCAGTAGTGCGGTTTTGGCGCCCAGTCGGGCCGCGGCTGCTGCGGCTTCGGTGCCTGCGTGGCCGGCTCCAACTACGATCACGTCATATTGATAAATGGTTTTGCTCATGGCGATATTCTATGAGCGGTCAAATGATCAAACAGGCCAAAAACTTGCTTTCGATTCCAAAAACTTTGCCAGAACGTCGGGGTTAAGCTCGCTTTGGCGGTTTGAACTCAGTTTTTTAAGAAACCGCCCGCGTGAGTGGGGTTTGTGAGCTAGATTCTAGATGGCTGAGTTGTCCGTTGCTGGGTAGGTGCAGGAACGGACGGCGTAAGCTCTTCTCTGAACTTAAAACCGAAGGCGTCAGGTATGGCGTGCAAAGAAGGATCTCTTTGCGGCTTGGCGCCTTTGTCGTTGGCTTAGTGCTTCTTCTTGCTTGTCCCGTTCCTTCGCGACAAAACAGAGAAATGTGTCATTGTCTGCAAATAATTTAGGCGCGGTTTTGATTTGACGAAAGCAGGAAAACAATTCGTCTTCACAAAGCGTTCCCTAGGCCCGATCGATAATCGCTGAAGGAATCGTTAGCTTCAATGACGTCGATCTTTGCTTCGGGAACAAGCTTTAGTTTCATGTCTGCTTTCGCTTGTTAAGTTCGGCGCTAAGTTCCGCTTCGGATACGAGATTGCTCGGCTTCGCGTTGTATTCTGCCAGACGTTCCTTGGGGATCGCTTTCTCAGATTTTGGCATTAAGTCGGAAACGTCTTCGGGTAGTCCATCCCATATCGCATTGATGACTTGGATTTGCTCGGAAGCCGGAAGTGATGAAATATGGCTGATAGCTTGTTCGGTATTCATTTGTAATCTTCTTGTTTCATAAGTTTACCTTGGTGTGTGGGTGTTGTGGTAGCCCGACGCGTTAGCAGGGAACCGGTGGGAGTCCTCGTTCACGGGCTTGTGGATTTAGCATGCTTTGGCGCAGCAAAAAATGTGGAGGTGGGCTGCCAGCCTGTCTTACTCGCTGGCCCCATGCAAATGACAGGCTAGAAGCCCATCACCACAGTTCCTTGCTAACGCGGCGGGCTACCATTTGTTGGAGCGAATCAATTTGTAAAATTGATTCGCCCGGTGGCGGGTGGTTTTTTGATAGTCAATCGCGGTGGCACTGTTACAATTCTGATCGTGGCTCTGGCGTCGTTTTGTCTGACGTCGTTTTGGTTTGGGCGACTTTTTAAACCAACCCTTTTTTAGCAAGCGAATATAACTCTTGGCTACTCTCGACGAACTCAATTTTAATAACCGCTTTACTGATCAATTGCCTGGTGATCCGGAGCTCACGAATGCTCGGCGGCAGGTGGAGCAGGCGTTTTATTCGAACGTGATGCCGACGCCGGTGGTCAAGCCGCAGTTGGTGGCTGGTTCTGCGGAGGTTGCGGAGTTGATTGGGTTGGATGCGGCGGAGTTTGATAACGAAAAGTTTGCCAGCGTGTTTGGTGGCAACGAAACTTTGCCGGGGATGCAGCCGCATGCGATGTGTTATGGCGGACACCAGTTTGGTCATTGGGCTGGGCAGTTGGGTGACGGGCGAGCGATCAATCTGGGCGATGTGGTTTCGGCGGATGGCAGTCCGTGGACGCTGCAGCTTAAAGGCGCCGGGCCGACGCCTTATTCGCGAACGGCGGATGGGTTGGCGGTGTTGCGGTCGTCGGTGCGAGAGTTTTTGTGCAGCGAGGCGATGTTCCATCTGGGCGTGCCGACGACGCGGGCGCTTAGTTTGGTGCTGACCGGTGAGCGAGTGATGCGCGACATGATGTATGACGGGAATGCTCGGCTTGAACCGGGGGCGATTGTTTGCCGAGTCGCGCCGAACTTTATTCGGTTTGGGAACTTTCAGATCTTTGCGGCTCGTGGAGATATGGAAAACCTAAAACGCTTGGTCGACTTCACGATCGAAAACTACTTTCCGCATTTGGGTGAGCCCGGGCCGGAGGTGTATGCGGCTTGGTTTGCTGAAGTTTGCGATCGGACTTGCAAGATGGTAGTCGATTGGATGCGAGTTGGGTTTGTGCACGGGGTGATGAATACAGACAACATGTCGATCATGGGGCTGACGATCGATTATGGGCCGTACGGTTGGCTGGAAGATTACGATCCCGGTTGGACGCCCAATACGACCGATGCTGAGGGCAAGCGTTATCGGTTCGGCAACCAGCCGATGGTGGCTCATTGGAATCTGTACCAGTTGGGAAGTGCATTGGTGGGTTTGCTGGGCGAGACCGAAACGTTGCAGGTCGGGTTGGATGGGTTTCTTAAGAAAGTAGAAGCCGATTCGAACGCGATGATGGCCAGTAAGCTTGGTTTGGCTTCGTTGGATCCAGAGGCTGATGAAAAGCTGAAGCAGGATTTGTTTGTGATGCTGACGTTGACCGAAACGGACATGACGATTTTCTATCGCAAGTTAGCGACCGTGCCAGCGGAATCAGATTCGATCGACGATGACGCGTTGCTGGCGTTGGTGATGGATGCGTACTATCTTCCGAAGCAGGTTACGGGGGAAGTAAGGCAAGCGATTGTGGATTGGTTGCGGCGCTATCAGAAGCGAGTGTCAGAAGAGGCGGTTTCGGATCAGGATCGAGCGGCAAAAATGAACGCCGTCAATCCAAAGTATGTGCTGCGGAACTATTTGGCTCAGCTTGCGATTGATAAATCCGAAGCGGGGGATCATTCGATGATCGCGGAGCTGTTGGAGTTGTTGCGGCGACCGTATGACGAGCAACCGGAGATGGAGCATTATGCGGCGAAGCGACCTGATTGGGCGCGGTCGCGACCGGGGTGTTCGATGCTGAGTTGTAGTTCGTAGTCGGGTCGTCGTATAAACTGGGGACCGTCTATTAAGGTTTCATCGCGGTGGCTAGGTGCTGCACGATGTCGGTAGCGATCAGAGAAATCGCGCCGATTGATTTGGCGGCTTCGTCGCCGGCTTTGCCGTGAAGGTAAACGCCTAGCGTGGAGGCTTCGAAGGTTGAGAAGCCTTGGCCGATTAGCGACGTGATCACGCCGGTCAGGACGTCACCCGATCCGGCGGTTGCCATGCCAGGGTTGCCGGTGGTGTTGCTGAAATCGTTTTCGCCGTCGCTGACGAACGTGCAGTTGCCTTTGAGAACGACCACGGTTCGAGTTTCTTTGGCCAACTGTTTGGCTCGTTCTTCCAGTTTGGCTCGCGAAGTGATCTGTTCGCCGACCAACCGGCAGAACTCGCCGGGGTGCGGTGTGAGGACTCGTTGGCCTTCGTGCTTGGACAAATCGATATCGTCGCCGTCGGCCAGTGCGTTCAAGCCATCGGCGTCGATAACCATTGGGACTTGGACGCTGGGGTACAGTTGGCTCATGATAAAGTTCAGTGCACTGCCCTGCCCCATGCCGGGGCCGATGGCAACGACGTCGGCCCAGTTACAATGATGGGCGAGGCTGCTGGCGTTGGCGCCGTGGAAGCTGTCGCCGTCGGCGGCGCAGCCGATTGACATTAGGCAGGGGTTGTTGGCGGCGACGAGGCTTTGAATCATTTCGGGGACAGCGACTTTGACTAAGCCCGATCCGGATCGTAATGCTGCCAAGCCTGTCAAGCTGATTGCGCCGGCCATGCCTTCGGATCCGCCGACGGCGAGGATTCGGCCGAAGTCGCCTTTGTGCGAATCGGCGGGGCGATCGCGGAGGCGGCGAAGGAGTGTTTCGATGGCGTCGCTGCCGGTAGCGGTTGCCGATTTCTTGGCCGACGCGGCTTCGTTGGGTTTGGGGGTGGGTTTATTGTCGATCACAAGGTCGGTGAATTCGGCGAGTGTGATGCGTCCAGCGCGAAATTTTTTCGCGGCGTCTTTGAATTGATGTGAATTGATCATGGGAGAAATGTAACGCAGCTAATCGCCGCTGGCAATTCGTGTCTGCTGCTAGGTGGTGGTTTGCGGGAAGTTGATTGATTGCGGGTTGGTTTTTGAGCGTGAATGCACCGAGGATCTGGCGACGGATTTACTGAAGCCGGAGCACCTGGTCAGGATTTCACGGCCGGTTATTGGGCGGGCTGCTATGGCGGGCTGTCATTATAGGGACTTCCTAAATTGTAAAACTGATTCACCTTGGGCTAAGTCTGGTTTGAGGGTCACAAAGCGGACGATTTGTTCTACAATCGGCCGGCCGCGGTGAGCTGATGAGGCGATGTCGGTGAGTTTTTTACGCTGGTTTTTTAAGCTGTTTTTTTACGCTGTCTAATGGAGTTAAGTCGTGATTATTCGAAGACCATGGTACGTTTTGATGCTGACGATAATTGTCGTCTTGGCTGGTTAACGGTCGATATTGAAATTTTGAAAGTAGGCCCGGGCTGCCCGAACAAAGGCGGCTGGCTACCTGCGTTAAATTGCACATCGTTGTAAGCCTATTAATCGCCGGGCTTTGTTTGGCGAACCGTTTTTTGTTTTAGTTTTCAAACATAGAAGATCAACACATGCCAAGTTGCGTTTTAGCTTATTCGGGAGGTCTGGACACCTCGGTCATTTTGGGTTGGTTGATGGACGAAGGGTACGAAGTCCATGCTGTTTACGTGGATCTTGGGCAGCCCGGTGAAGACCGCCAGCAAGTTTTGGACAAAGCCAAGGCCGCCGGTGCGAAGTCGGCTCGAATTGTCGACGTTCGCGAAGAACTGTGCCGTGACTTTGCGTTCCCTGTGCTGCAGTGGCAAGCCAAGTACGAAGGCCCGTATTTGTTAGGTACGTCGATTGCTCGACCTTTGATTTCGAAAGTCATGTTGCAAGTGGCCAAGGAAGTCGGCGCGACGGCTTATGCTCATGGTGCCACCGGTAAAGGAAACGATCAGTGTCGTTTTCAGTTGGCCGCCGAAGCGCTTGAAGCCGGCGTGACGATGATCGCTCCGTGGCGTTTGAAGAAGTTTCGCGACGCGTTTCCAGGTCGCGCTGAGTTGCTGAACTATTGTGAAGAGCGAGGCATCCCGGTGAAGGCTTCTAAAGCAAAGCCGTACAGTAGCGACGAGAACTGCCTGCACATTAGTTATGAAGCGGGCAAGCTGGAAGAACTGGACGTTAACGGCGTGGCGTTGGTTGATTTTGGGATGGGCGTTTCACCGCAAGAGGCTCCTGATAAAACCGAAACGGTGACGATCGATTTTGAGTCCGGCGTTCCGGTTGCGATCAATGGCGACAAGCTTTCAGCGTTGGGCGTGGTTGAAAAGCTGAACGAAATCGGTGGTCGCAATGGTATCGGCCGAATTGACATGGTTGAAAATCGCTTCGTGGGCATGAAGAGCCGCGGAGTTTACGAATCGCCGGGCATGACCGTGCTTTATGATGCGCATCGCTACGTCGAGCAGTTGACGATGGATCGTGACTTGATGCACTTGCGTGATCGCATGGCGCCGGAGGTTGCGGAGATGGTGTACTACGGTTTTTGGTTCTGCCCGAAATTTGATTCGCTGCTGGCGTTTAATAAAGAAGCTCAAAAGAGCGTGACTGGTAGCGTTACGTTGGAGTTGTACAAAGGTAACATCGCGATTTCGAAGCGTTCGAGTCCGGTAAGTTTGTACGACGAAGACATTGCGACGATGGAAGGTGGTGGAAGCTACAACCAAGACGACGCGGAGGGTTTCTTGCGAATCCAAGGTTTGCCGGGACGCGTGCAGGCTAGGATTACTCCACGCGAGTATTGAGTTGCCGTAAGTCTGTGATTTACAGTCAATAGATAGACATTTCTGAGTAGCCCGAGCGAGATTTCGTTCGGGATTTTTTGTTTGTGCTATCAGTGTTGCTGGCACTTCTGAAGGAGCGTTGGCGTCGCTGGCCCCGGCGATTTCGGCAAAGCTTACTTAAGCGATGTAAGAATCTTGCGTGGAAACGCGTCATTCGGGTGGATGGGAAAGTGCCGTAGATTCGCGATGATTTTCGCGGTCGATGCAGTGGGCGTCGAGAATGAACTCGATTCGGCAGTGTAGTTTTCGTAGGATGAAAGTCCGCCTGCTGTGGTAATTGTGGCTAAAGCGTTTGTTTGAGTCTTCGTTGAATTGGGAGAGTTAGTTGAGTTGTTTCCGTAATCTATTTTCTGTGGCGATGTTGTTGGCTTTAATCACACCTGCTTTTGGTTGGCAGGAGCTTGCAGGGCCTAGCTTGGTCGTGGGGTCGGTTGCGCCCGAATTGGATGTTGAGAGCTGGGTTTCCAAGGGCAATGGCGATCGATTTCCAGAGGTCACCAAATTCGAGGCAGGGAAGGTTTACGTTGTCGAGTTTTGGGCGACTTGGTGTCCGCCGTGTGTTGCTTCGATGCCACACTTGAGCGAGCTGCAAGAAAAATATGTAGACAAGGGCGTGCAGGTGATCAGTATCACCGACGAGTCGATGGAGACGGTGGCTGCGTTTTTGCAGCGCAAGGTTCGCAACGATCCGTCGAAGACTTACGCGGAGCTTACTAAGAATTATTGCTTGACGACGGATCCTGACGGTTCGAGTCACGTGAGTTATACCGAAGCCAGTGGGGTGCCAGGAATTCCGGCTGCGTTTTTGATCGGTAAATCGGGCAAGGTCGAATGGATCGGACATCCGCTGGAACTCGATGAACCGCTGGAGTTGGTGGTGACGGATAAGTTCGATGCGTTGGCTTATCAAAAATTAAAAATCGAACGCCAGCAGCGTCGAGAAAAATTGGATTCGGAGGTCAGCCAAGTTTATAAGTTGTTCCAAGCTGGGAAAGTTCGCGAGTCATTGGCGAAGTTGGACACGATCATTGCAGGGGCTAATGAGCAGGATCGAATGCCGCTTGAGTTTACCAAGGTCGAGATCTTGTGGGCGTCGGAGGAGGCTGGGACGGCTGTTAAGCAGTTGGATCAGATGCTGCTGAAGGCCAGTGATGATGAGGCGATCGACATGAAGATGTTGAAGTTGGAGATTATGGCGTCGGAGAAAATGTCGGAAGCGGAGAATGTGTTTTTTGACGTCGCTAAATCGGCCAACGGTGTTGGTCTGCAGAACTCGATCGCTTGGATTGCCGTGCAGATGCATTTGGGCGGTACTGCTGTGAGTCCAAAGATGGTGGCGAAAGCTCGTGAGCTGGCAGATGCGGCCGTGAAGGCAAAGCCGGTGGCTGATGTTTTGGAAACTCAGGCTCACTTGGCGTTTATTCAAGGCGACGTCGACAAGGCGATTGAGGTTCAGGCCAAGGCGGTCCAGATCGCACGTGATCCGCAGTTGAAGGAGCGATTGATGAAGTTTCTTGAGCAATGGAAAGCGGAAAAAACGCCTCGATAGATGGAAGCTGAGTCAGTTGAGCAGGTGCGGCCGGCCCGGCGTTAGGTCGTTGCTTGCTAGCGGACCTGTTGCTCGTTGACGTTCGGTTGGTTGTCTGGCGATAAGTGCCTTGGGCCGTCGGATATTGAGCGGCGGAAATTAACCTCTATTTGCTCGGTTTATGAATTTTGCTAATGAATGTTTGGGAAAATTCAATTTGAAGTGACGGAGTGGCATCGTGGTTTTGAAATTTGGCGTTGGCAGTAAACTTGTTTTGGCTTGCGGAGTGGTTCTGTTTGGTGCGTGGATCGATGTTTCGACTGCGACGGCTCAAAGCGGTTCCACAGCTGAAGCTCCGTTCGTTGGCTTTCGTCCGTTTGGCAGCGGGCAGTCTGTTTCTGCCAGTGGCTCTGTGGTGACCGCCGGAGCAGCTGGTTCGCAGGCGCAACCGGTGCCACGAACGACAATCAATCCGCAACAACCTGCTTTAGCTTATCCCTATCCGGCCAGCGGCAGTTCAGCTTCCGGGGCGTTGGCAAGCAGTCGAACCGGGACTGCCGAACGGGCTTCTCTGGGCGGGCGTTTGTCGAGTACGACAACGCCGACGGGGAGTTTGAATCGTGCCAGCAATAGTACGATCGGTCAAACGGCAGCGGGTGTTCAAGCGACGGCGGGTGTCGGGAATGTAGATCCTGCTTTGTGGCAACGTTACCAGCAAGAACTTCAGCAGCAACAAACTCAACAACAGTACCAGCAATATCAACAGTGGCTTGCTCAGCAACAACAGTATCGTGCTCAACGGCAAAGCAGTTCAGTCGGCTTTCGTTCGCAACAGGCTCCGACGCCGGCGAATCCTGCGAACAACCGCGCAGCAGATCCAGTGCTGGCCACCCGTAGTAGTTCAACTAGTACCACTCGGACGACAACTGCGAGGTTAAATCAGGCTGTGGTGCAGCAGGTGAGTTCGACGACGACCGGCAACCGCGATAGCTCGGTGGCTCGGGCCGATTGGTCGTCATCGGTAGCAGCGAACAGTTCGTCTGGTGCAAGGAATGCGTCGACAAACAGCACGTCGGTTTCGAAGCAAGCTACGTCGGTTGCCAACAGTGTTGCGAAGCCGCAATGTTGTTGTGTACCGCAGAATTGTTGCGTGGCTCAGGCGGCTGCTCGGACGGCTGCGCCGACGACACCGGCTCCGCTTTTTCGGCCGCAGACGGTGAACCAGAGGGTCGTCCAAGCGGCGAATCAAGTGCCGACTTTGAACCCGAATGTGGCTTCGACTTACGGTGGGTTCTTGGGGCAATCGGGTGCGAATTATCAGGTGCAGCCGCAAGGCGGTTACCAGTTTCAGTCTGGATTAGGTGTGCCGCAATTTCAATCGACGGGGGCTTCGGGGAGTGGTTGGTTTTCCAACGGGCTCTTTGGCACAGGGGCCTATACGCCGTTGCTTCCACTTGCGAGTGCCCAAGGAGCTCGATTGGGCCAAGGAATCATCGGTCAGCCGACGGCTTATATGGATGGCCAGCCGTTGAGGAATTTGTTGCGTTACCTTTCCCCGTAGGCGATCAGCTGAACATCGCTGCCCGCATTGATTCGACAAAACTAAATTTTAGTATCGGAGCTTGGGGGAAGATCGCTGCGGTTTGATTGGTCGGAAGTTTAGCAGGCGAAGATTCTAGGTTGGCGTTTTCAGGTTGCTGCAAGCTGGCACGCTTGGGAGAGGACGTGTTACGTAGTCGGGCTCTGTTGGCAAGGGTTCTTACCGGCGCACAGGTCGCTTAGTTTGCAGAACGGGCATTGCTTGACGTTCGTGTCGTCGGGTTCGTCTTCCATTTCATCGCTGCGATAGCCGATCGTGTCTCGCCAACCGCAGTTGAGGCATTTTAGTTCGTAGGCATCGATGGTTAGGTCGTCTGATTCAAAGTGATTGTATTTGCAAACGAGATCACACTTGACTTGGCCAAGATGCGGGCATTTTTCGTTGGGCGGTGTGTCGGGGCGCATTGGAGGTTGTTTTTCTACAGGTGGTTGTGTCGACGGGCTTTGCGTTAAAATTTCTTTTGCAGCTGAGCCGTAAATGTCGGTCGGTCAGGTTGAAATGGTTTGGTGTCGATGTTGCGGCAAGAAGTTGTTTCGTTGGCCGGTGTCCGCAGTAGGTGCTTATCTGGATGCTTCGCAACAAACCGGGGAGATGCGTTGCTCAAAAAAAAAGTTGTGGGATAAGCTGTTCGTTACCCCGAGGATATCCTCAAGGGTGGCGCAGTTTATATATTATGGCTCGTCGGATCGAGGCCTGGGTTGTCTGAGCGATAAGATCTGGAAGCCCATGGTGGGGCTGCCAATGCTGAGCGGGCGGCGTTTTTCGGTCGCTTTTTGTTGGTAGCGGACCGACTTTTGACGCTAATGCGTTTAACGCGGAATTCGTGGTTTTTAAAACTATAAGCTCGTGTTATGGTTCGTTTCTTACCACCTTTGAAAATCAACTTTGCCAAACGACCAGATGGCCATATCGAAAAAAACACTTGCTGAAAAAGCTGACAAGTTTCTCTGTTACCAAAAATCCGTTCAGTCGCCTGATCACGAGGTCGAGTTCTTTGAGCAAGCCTATCGTGACGTGTTTAAGAATAAGCCGTACTCGCTGCGGGAAGATTTTTGTGGCACGTTCGCGGTTTGTTGTAGTTGGGTAGCTGCTAGTCCCAAGCGAACGGCGTTGGGTGTTGACCTGTGTCCGGAAACGTTGCAATGGGGCCGCGATAATAATCTGGCTCGGTTGGACGACGAACAGCAAAAACGAGTGCGGCTGTTGGAACAAGACGTGCGTAAGCTGAACCGGCCGCGAGCGGATGTGCTGGCGGCACAGAATTTTTCGTTTTGGATCTTTAAGACGCGCACGGAAGTGGTTGCCTATTTTAAGGCCGCTTACAAGAACATGAACGATAAAGGCGTCATGGTGATGGACATGATGGGCGGCGGCGATTGTTTGATCGAAGGGCACGTCGACAAGCGGAAGATCAAAAAAGGCAAACGCGGTTTTAAGTATTACTGGGAGCAAATTTCACACAACCCCGTCAACCACGATGCTTCGTTTGCGATCAGCTTTAAGTTTAAAGACGGAAGCAAGCTGAAACGTGCGTTTGAGTACCACTGGCGTTTTTGGACGTTGCCGGAAGTTCGTGAGATGCTGGAAGAAGCTGGTTTCGCTGAATCACACGTGTACTTCGAAGAGGAAGACGAAGACGGCGAGGACACTGGCGAGTGGAATCGCAGAGACGTTAGCCCGAGTGCGCCTTGCTGGATCGCCTACGTGGTGGCGGTCAAGAAGTAGTCGTTTGTGGAGTGGGGTGCCGGGGCCTGGGGGTTACGGGGGGCTGGGCTGGCTGCGTGTCGAGAAGGAACGTGATTTTTGGATGTGCCAGATTGGGAAACTCACCCCGGATGCACACTGATAAACACGGGGTTTCGTCTCAAGCGCAGGCTGGAAGCCCGCGTCTACATTGCTAGCACCGCAGATCAACCTAGGTGATTAAAACCTCCTAGATTAAATTTCGGTCTCAAATCAATCTACACCCCGTGAATCGTCGAACGGAATCGACATCCAAGACGCTCTAAAAGTGCAGCAGGTAGAATCTGCACGAAGCGTTTGGATGCTCAACATGGAGCGAACAAATGAAGCTGGAACAAATTGACATCGATGCAGGCGCAGGATTGCAATCGGTTCAACTGAATGAAATTTCGAACGCTTTAACGTTCGTTTATGGAGAAAAAGCAACAGGCAAGTCCACGGTCGGACGCTTTTTCCAAAACCTTCTTTTCGGTCGGCATGGCGACTTGGCAAGTCGCTCCAATGGGCGAATTGGACGCAGTCGAGTGAATTTGGTTGGGCAGCGTTTTGATTTATTGCGTCGGCCGAATGATGGGAACGTATTGTCGGTGCAAGCGTTGGATGGTTACCAGCCCAAAGCTCCGATCACGCAAGCGGATTTGACCGCTAATGTGTCGCCGAGTGTTTACGATACGGTTTTCAATTTCAGTTGCCGCGATACGCGCAGCAATGCAAACCGGTTGGCGACGGTTCTGCATCGCGAATTGGGTGTCGATTTAGGCATTCAAGCGGCGGGTGACGATTCCGTTCTGTTGAGGCATCAGCAAACCTTGGAGTCTCTTCAGTCACAGTTGATCGCGATTGAAGCGAAAATGATTTCGTTGAAAAACGAGCGGGCTGACATCTTGCGTTTGGAAACGAGTCAACTTGATTTCCAACGTCAGTTGGCATCTTTGGATTCGTTGATTGCGACCACCCAAGCTCGAATCAGTGAAATTGGCTCAGGCCCGTCGATCGATCAGTTGTCACGAATCGATGCTGAGATTCAATCGTTGCAGTTAAGAATCGACAACGCGCCAACGGAAGTCATTTACCCGGTGGTTGAGAAGCAAGCGGAAGATGCTTCGCTGTATACCCGTTTGGATGAATTAGAAAATCAGATCCGACGTTGGCGAAACGTGCAGTCGGACGTGCAAAATCAACGCGTTCGTTTGCGGGACGAGATGTTGGTGTGGAACGAGCTGACGCTTGAGTCCAACGACCACCCGTATCACAACGCTCGTGAGATTCTTGTCGCTTTAGAGAGCAAGGTCGATCAGGCTGAGCGAAGTGCGAACCACTGGGCCAGCGTTGACGATTCGTCGCGGATCGATACCGATCAGTTGGCGGGTTCGTTGGGAGATTTGTGCCAGCACATGCGAGACGATTTGTACCGTTTGTGCAACGAGTTGTCTCATCAGTACAAGCATTTGCGACACAAATCGGCTGCGACAGAGCTTAAGCAGTTGCGACGATGTTACACCGAGATGGGCGAAAACATCGAACGCTTGGTCCAACGCCGTGCGGGCTTGATCAAAGAGATTCATCTGCAAGATCCAGCGGGAGCGGATTTGATTGTGCGAGCCGATTCAAAATTTTGTCAGTGTGCTCAGCACGAAGGCTATTTGGAAGCTCGGAAACGATTCATTGGCCCGGTCACCACCGCGGTTCCTCAGCCAGTTCGGATTGAGCCTGACTTGAGCCACGAGCGAAATCGGTTGGCGTCCTTGGAAGCTGAACGCGCTCACGTTTTTGCTCGACAAGGTCGTTTTGATACTGAATTAGACGAGCTAAACCGTCAGCTCGCCGATCAACTTCGGCAGCGAGACGACTTGGTCAACAAGCTGATCGCGTTCGATCAAACACGTGTGTCCAGTATCGATGCCGAGTTGTTGCGGCTTGAAGAGCAACGTCGTTCCGTTCAGGCTCAGCAAAGCAGTCGACCTCAGTCGGCCACGAAGGATCCGATTCTGGTGCGTGCGGCGAATTGGTTGCCAAGACTGACCGCGGGTGAGTTAACGCGAGTGTATTTGGTCAATCCCGGTCGTTCGGAATTGTGTCAGCTTGAGGTGCAAACTGCGAACGGTCAGGTGGTGGCGTTTGAAGCGTTGCGTCCTGGCACGCAAGATCAGGTTTATTTAAGCCTTGCGTTGTCGGGGAAAGAGCAATTGCAGGCAACGTTTGGTGTCGAATTGCCAACGATGATTGATGACGTTTTTGCTCACATTGAAAACGACCAAATTAATCCAACGGCTGATTTGTTGACGGAAGTTGTTCGGCAGGGCCATCAGGTGATCTTGTTCTCGCAGCATCGTTATCTTGCCGATCGTTTCCCCGATGTCCGTGTGTTGGAGTTGAATGGTCCGCAAACTTCACGACCGGTCGTTCCAGTGGCACCACGTCGCGAAACACGAGTTGCTCACGATCAAACCTATCGCGTGACTAAGCCGATGGTCGATGGGCTTGAGCATCTTCGCCAAGAGTTGTCGCGTACACAAGTCGACCAGAATCGATCCGCTCCCTATCCGCTGTCAAAGTACGTTCGTAACGACGATGTGTTGTTGGGCGGTCGACCGCGGATTTATTCCGAGCCACCGGTAGTCAGTTCGCCGGTTAGTCATCGTCGTAGCCAAGAGAATAAAAGCTACCGGGCGCCCGTGTCGAATCAGTTTTCGGCGTTGCCGGTTGAGTCGTTTGCAGAAAAGATTCAGCTTAGCCCAGCGGTTGAGGACAGCACTTTGTTGCACGACATTCGATTGTTTGGTGCAGATGATCTTAGGTTTTTCAAGGATCATCGAATCGCAAGTGTGGCTGATGTTTTCCAGATCACCCAAGAGTACGCTGAAGGTATCGGGATCGCATTGGAACAGGTGGAAGCTTGGCAATCGGAGCTGTGGTTATTGTCTACCATCCCCGGCATCAAGGACGTTGAGGCTCGATTGTTGGTTGCCGCAGGGGTTTATGGACCAGCTGAATTGATCGGACTGTCGGCTCAAGCTTTGGTTGAGCGGGTTCAGCGGTATAGTCGGATGAATGCGAGCCGATCTGGCGGAATTGCAGATGCGATCGATTTTGATCGAGTGTCCAGTTTGCAACGCAATGCGAATCAATCTCGTGATCGTTGGCAGCGTAGACCCCGCCCGTATTTCGTTGAACGCAGCTCGCGAGGACGAAGTGACCGCGGTAGCGGCGGTCCAGCGCAAAGCCAGCGAAGTCCTCGTGACTACCAATCCCGTATAGCTCGTCCCAGCCGTCCCGTTCGTGAGGGACAACCGCGAGAGTCTCGGACGTCGTATAGTCAAGCCGATTCGGATCGGGATGCTCGACGTTCGCGTACCAGTCGGACGGATCGTGGTGAACGAATGGGGCGTCCGTCGCGTCAATTTATTGAGCGAAACGCCGATCGTAACGCGGAGCGCAACCCAGAACGAACTGGCGAGCGAGTCAGTCGGGCATTGCACTCGGATCGGAGTGAGCGGGAAGCAGGCGTAGCGCCGTCATTGGCTCCTGTGCCAAGTCGTCCCGTGCGAAAGCCAGAAACCACTGAAGTTAGATCGAGCAAAACGACGTCGAATGACTCAGGAAAGAAGCTCAGGTTTTATTTGAACTTGGGAGATGATCTTGAAGCCGCCCCGTCGATTGGTGTAAAAACGGCGGAGCGATTTTCTGCGATCGACGTGGTGACAGTAGACGATTTTCTGAAGCAGACTGCTGAGTCGATGGCGACGAAGTTGAACTACAAGCGAATCACGGCTGCGGTTGTCCGTGATTGGCAGCATCAGGCTCGGCTTGTCTGCCGGATTCCAAACCTGCGAGGCCATGATGCTCAGTTGTTGGTCGGTTGTGACATTACCGAACCGGAGACTTTGGCTACGATGCAGCCGCAGAGTTTGCTGAATTTGATTTTGCCGTTTGCGGAGTCCAAAGAAGGCATTCGAATCATTCGAAATGGTAAGAAGCCGGATCTTGAAGAGATCAATGATTGGATTGCTTGGGCTGCGGAAATGCGTAGTATTCAAGCTGCCTGAAGAGGTGGAGCTTAGGGCGGGATACAGCAGTCGAGTCGGATGAGAAGGTCCAACGTACCAAAACCAAAAAAGGCCATGAGTTATTGCTCATGGCCTTTTGTTTTGGCGATTCAGTTTGGCGATTCAGTTTGGCGTCGGATTACTGTTGGAATTTCAAACCAGCGGCGCCGCCGACGATGGGCAGTTCCAAAGTCGTGCCGTCCAGATCGATCGTGAGTTCCGTTCCAGGTTCGGGCCAGAGGGTAAAGTCTCGATCGCTGGAGAAGATCATTAAGCCGATCTGTTGGCCGGCTTTAACGAGGTGGTCGTCTGGCTGCAATGGGAATGTGATCTCATAAAACTTGCTGGGCTCCAGCGGTTGGCTGTCGGTTAACGATTTGTTGTTCTGAGGATCGGCCCAGCCCCGCGTGATCAGGTTGTCGGTTAGCTTGACTCGTTTTCCTCGCTGGGGGATGTCCCAAGGCAGCGAGACCAGCCAAATCGATAGGTTGGCGGCTGGTTTACTGGAAGCAAGTTTAATTGTGACTTTGGGCGTTCCGGAAATGTGAACGTCTGCTTCGAGAACGGGTGTTGCGTAGATCAAACGATTGGATGACTGAGCGGCTTTGGCCAACTGGGTGCCACTGATGTTTGCATCGTCGACGAGTGTCTCTGTTGTTTTGGAGTTTGTTTGGGAGGTGGTTAGTCGGCCGATTTGTTGGCCGCCAGCGGCTAGGTGTAGTTTGACTGGCTGTGAATCTGGGTTCGGGTAGGTTTTGTACGGTGTGGGTGAATTGCGGCTTTCGCCTTCGCGGACGACGTAAAGTCGAGGATCGTTTTCGACTCCGTTGTCGATGTCGTATAGGTAACGGGTGAACCAACGGTTCATGATTTTCATTGGCGGCAAGCCACCGTGTCCGCCTTGATGCAAGTACATTTGGCAAGGCACGCCTTTGGCCGCTAGTGCTTCAAAGACGCGAATCGAGTGCAACGGCATCACGTTCCAGTCACTCAACCCGTGGCTTAGTAGCGTTGGTGTTTTGTAGTTGTCTAGTTTGTTCAAGTAGTCGCGGTCTGCCCAGAACTGGTTGTAGTCACCGGTGACGCGATCTTGGTTGGAGGCCATTATTTCGTCGCGAACTCGCTGGTTGCAGCCAGCGCAATTTTCTTTGGCTCCACTGTGGATGAAGTTGTACAGCACGTCGATGTCTTCTCCCATGTAACCGCCGGGGTGCCGAACAAGTCCGTTGGCTCGGTAGTAGTGGTAGTAAGACGTGTTGGCGGCATCGGGAATGATGGCGGCGAGTCCTTTAACACCGGTGGTGGCTGCTGCAATTGGGAGGGTGCCTTCGTAGGAAGTTCCTGTCATGCCGACCTTGCCGCTGCACCAATAGGCGGTGACAGGTTCGCCGCCAGTAGCGGATGAAAAACCCTTTGCGTTTCCGCACAGCCATTGAACGACTGCTTTGGGGGCCAGTTCTTCGTTGGCACCGCCGACCGTTGGGCAGCCGTCGCTCAGGCCGGTGCCCGGAGAGGATGAGTGGACGACTGCAAAGCCTCGAGGCACCCAGTCTCTGTTGTACCGGCGGGACATCTGTGGGCGTTTTGATTGTTGGGGAATGGCTGGCGGGCTTTGATGGATTGGTGGCTGAGCACCGAGTTCGTGTTTGGGGTTCCACATGAAATCTGGGTCGGTCGAGCCAATGCCACAGAAGTAGGGGCTGGTGTTGTAGATCACCGGAACCTTGAGGCCTTCGGTGTCGGTCTGCTGTTGCCGGCAAACCGAAACATGCATGCGGTCTTTTTGGCCATCGTTGTCTGAATCAAATTCGGTTTCGACCCAGAGGTCATGAATGATCCAGTCGGAAGACTTTTTGAAGTCGGGGACAATTTGGCTGAGTCCGTCTTTGAATACCGGGACGGATTTTTTGGTGCTGGCTGTGGGGGCCGTTTGGGATCCGACAGCAGGTGCAGCTTGTGCAAAACAAAGGCTCGGCGCAACCAAACAGGCGAGTGAAAAGAGGGTAGTAAGGGAACGTTTCATGCGTCTTTCCGTTTGAGAGATGTAGGCCCGGATTCTACCAAGCCGCCTTCATTGTCTCAACGCACCGCCAGTGGGCGACGGGGGAAATCCGTTTTTGATCCTGGGGTAATGGTGTGCCGCCGCGTTAGCGAGGAATCGGTGGAAATCCTCGCTAGGGGGTTTGTTGGGATTTGTAAAATTTTGTTGATTTAAGATGCTTCAGCGAACTAAAAAAGGTGATGGTGCTTTCAGTCTGTCTGCGTGCATGACAGACTGGAAGCACCATCACCAAAGTTCTTACCCCGTCGTGGTATTGTTTGGGTATGAGTTTGTGCGTGAGGTACGGCCAACTGCTGGTTGGCCGTTACGCGAAACCACCCACTGTTTAGAAATCAGATTCGGTGTCGTCCTCTTCTTCGTCGTCGTTGCTCTTCTTTTGCAGCGACTTTTTTTTGCCGGTGGCTTGTTCCTTTTTCAGGAACTCCAGAAACTTCTCTAACTCGCCAGCTTGTGAGTCACCCGAGTTTTTGACCGCGAGTTCTTGCAGTTCGATGGCTCGGTCGAGGTCACCATCGATTAGGTAGGCGAAGTGGGCCATTGTGTCGTTAACGGCGCCGCTTTTTGGCCGGAACTTGAGGGCTTTTTCGGCCATGACCTTGGCGGTTTTCATCAGCTCGGATTTTCTTTCGACTTGGCCAGCTTCGTACATCTCATAGACTTCCCACGCGCTGTCGTTAAGCTCCGAGTTCAAATCGTCTTGGCTCAGCATGGTGAAGCTATCCATTGCTTCGATCAAATCCGTTTCTAGGTTCTCGAACTCGGCTTGACCAGCATAGGCTCGCAGCAGGATCGTCATTCGTGTGTATTCGATTCGGTCACGAAAGTCACTATTGGCGGGGTCTTTGGCTCCTTCCCCCAGTGCCTCTAATAGTTTTTCGGCGTTCCAACGTTTGTTTTTGGATGATTTGACCATCCATTTGTTAAAGCTTAGGTTGGCTTTAGATCGGCGAATGCGTTGATTCTGTTTGGGCTCGATTTCTTTCGCAAAAGCTTTGAGGTCCCATTTGCCTTTGACGATTTTGGCGAGCGGTTCGGCGACATCGGTAGGCGGTCCAAGCCATTCGAGTTTGCCCGTATTGCCAACGATAAAAGTCCACGCGGTTAAAAAGCCAGAGCGGGTCATGTAGTTGACCGTCGTTCTGCTATCGGAATCAACCGCTGACGATACTGAATTCAACAGGTCTAAATAGGTCTCGTCTTTGTCTTCGGTTTTTTTGTCTAGGAATTCTTCGGTCTTGTCGCGTCCGTCGGTGCTGATGCAGATGATTTGAACTGGATCATCGGCGTATTTCTTTTGGAGTTTGACCATCGACTGGAGTTTGCCAACGGAGTACTCGTGGTCGGTTGAGAAGAAGTTGACGACGTAGATTTTTCCAGGTGCAAATTTTTTGATGGCTGGGAGCAAACCGTTGTTGTCAGTTGGCCAGTAGTCAAGTTCCAAGGCTGGCGCTGGCTGGCCGATTTTCAGGAATTCCGGTTCTTTGTCGTCGTCTGTTTCGTCTTTTGGTTTGTCGTTGTCTTGTTCGGCCGGCGCGGTTTGCTCGGCAGCATTTTCGTCCGTTTGAAAAGCAAAAACACTGTTGTTGAACATCAACAAGCAAGTCAACGCCAAGGCCAAGTGAGTGAGGTAACGATGGATTTTTGGTTGATTCGCAGACTGGTTCACGTCGGTTCTCTCTTTTAGAATCCGGTTAGGGAAGTTTTGCAATTGTCATTGTGACTGTTAAAATTTTAGACGTGAGCTACGTCTTGTAAAAGCTTTCATCAAAAATAAGTCGGTATATTCTTTGTTAAGCGGGGCTTGCCGAGTGAATGGCTGCAACAGGACAATGCCTAGGTGAGGATGCGTACCGCGAATAATGGCAGGGGTTTAGCCAAAAAAACGTGCCGTGGTATTATAACGGATAAGGATAGGCGTTTGTAACGTTTTGCGTTTAAATGAAGTGTCGTTGGGCCTTGGTGGAGTATTTCGTTGGCGAAAAAAATGACTGGCAAAGTGGCTGAGATATCCGGTGACGGAAAATTGATCACGGATATCGAATTTGCCTATGTAAGCGAAGCGGTTGGTAATGCAGAGGCTCAGGTTGCGTTTGGCGGCCACGAAACGGTTGGCTTGTTCGAAGCATCTCATGGGCAACCAGAGGCGACGATGGTGGCGAGCGTGGGAGATTCGGGGCGAGTGGAGATTGAAATCGTCGGGATGGACTTAGCAGGCATGTTGGGCATCCCCGTTGGGACTCAGGTCGAAGTGCAGTGGTGATCAAGCGATGCCTAGAAAAAATCCACGCCGAAATATTTCGCGTCTCGAAAAATTGACTTCGACTGGGCATGTAACCGGTGGTTGGGAAGTGCGGTTGCAGCGTCAACGAGAGAAGCAGTCCAAGTTTTTTTCCGATTCGATTTATGGTGGCAAACTAGCGGCGTTGAGAGCGGCGAAGGAGTTTCGCAATGAAATCGAGCTTGAGGCTGATAAGATGAGCGTTGAGGAAAAATCGTTGAGGCCGTCTACGCGGAATCAGTCGGGAGTCGTTGGCGTGCGTTTGCACGAACAAGTCGATCGGCGCGGTGAGTTCGAGTATCACAGTTGGTCGTGGGTGGCACAGTGGACCGATGGGCATGGCCGGCGTCGAACGAAGTCGTTCGCGGTGGAGAAGTTTGGGGACGTCGAGGCGTTTCGGTTGGCTTGGCAGGCACGAAAGGATGGCGTGCGGAATGCGGGCCGGTGAAGTGTTGTTGTAGGCCGTCCGATGGAAGCGTTTAGCGTAGTCGCCTGTCACGGATTCGCCTGACGCTCGGTTGGTTGCAGCGAGTCGCGAAACAGTTCTTATTGAGCGGACGTTTTAAATCCGTTCGGGCCGCCGGCGATGTGGCGACCAAATTCGAGCGGCCAGCTGGCCATTTGGTAACCGTTTTCGTGTAACCACGTTTTGATCGTTCGGTGGTCGGAAAAACCGTCGGGGTAGAGCCATATCGAAACGGTTGTGCGGCGAGCTTCGTGGCGCGACAGGATGTTTTGAAAGCGAGAACCTTCGGCCAATGCAACCGCGACGGTTTCGCTTGGTTGGTTGGGTTGTGGGATCACGCGAAAACGGTCGAAGCTGATCGAGCGTCCTTGTCGAGCGCCGGGCGGACCGTTTTCAGCAGCGGTCAATTGGTACTGTAGACGAAAACCATCCAGCGGACCTACCGTCTCGACCGTGTGGTCCAATTGCGTCAGCCGCTGCTCGGCTTTAAATCGCCACTCGTCTTTCATTAAACCCAGTAGCTGCTCCAAAGGCACATAAGTCAACTTGCCATCGGCCAGCCGGAAATGTACTTCCTCGGAGAATACCGTTTTGGCGATCGGGTTTGGGTAATGCTTAAGCTGCTTGTTTTTTACTGGCTTAAAGCTGGCCGCGAGGGCGGTTGTTTGGGCTTGAGTGGCGTCAAGTTCTGCGATGAGTGCTTCTTCAACGGTGGCGAGTTTGATTTGTGATTGTTGACTTTCACGCGTGGCTTGGTCAAAGTTCGCGAGCTTGGCTTGGATCTTGGATTCTATTTCTTCAGCCTGTCGGCGCAACGTTTCGGCTTGCACGAGCTTGCGATGTCGTTGGCTGGCGAGCTGAGCGGCCAGTTGGTTTTGCTCGCGGATTTGCTGTTCTAGTTGTTGATTGTCGGTCTGGAGTTTTTGCGTCAAGTAAGATTCCGACTCGATTTCGTCGACCGTCGCAGCGTATGCGGATTCGAGTTCTGCATCGGGTTGAACCGAAGTTTGATGAGCTCGATTGCTGGCGCTGGCTCCGACAACTACAACCAAGATGATCAAGATGCCGACAAGGTTTGCGACGATGTCCAAAAAGGAGTCTTGTCCGTCGTTAAGATTGTTGATCATTTCGGGGGCTCCGATTCGATTACTAGGCCACTGTTGTGGAGCATTTGTTGGAGCATGGTAAAACGTTGTTCGCCGCCGGGTTTGGTTTTGATGCGGAGTTGAGGTTTCCAGTAACTCCCCTGCCCTGCGATTCCCCAACTATCAATTCGGTTCCAGATTTCTTCGACCATGACGTCGACGGCGGTGGTTGGGTCGGATTCGAAACGGATGGTGCGAGTTTGGCCGGTTGCGGTTTTGATTTGCAAGTCGTTCGCTGAGCAGACCACCGTGATGGGGCGCAGGTATCCTGTTCCGCCTTGCGGACGAGATGGCAACGCCCAGCCTTGCCCGCGTCGGTTGGCGAGGTTGGGAGTGGATGAGTTCGACGGCGAGTTCGTTTGTTGTGTGCTTTGTGGTTGGCCCGCGGATTGCGGTGAGTTTGGTGCGGCGATATTACCTGATGAGGTGAACTTGCTGTTGTGACCCGTGGGCTTACTGAATGCTTGGTCGTTGAAATGTGAACTGGCGGCAGCGGAGTTTTGATTGGCGTTCGAGTTGTCAGCGGATTGACGTTGTGACGTGCGATTCGCTTGAAAGCTTGCTTGTTGGGTTTTGGAATCGAAGGGCTGTGTTCCCGAGTGTGTGCGGTTTGATTCAAACCCAATGGGTGCTGCCTGTGTTCCGCCGTCGTTGTAAGATTGGTATGCGCTGGTGGTGACTGATCCGCTACCGCGTTTAGAAACTGAGAATCCTTGTCCAGCTCGATTCGAAGAAAACTGCGCTAGGTGTCGCTCGCGTTCGTATTGCAGTTTCGCGATTTGCATTTGTCGGTCGATCGAGCGTTGAACGACGTCGTTTACCTTCGCAACCAGTAAGTCGTCTGGCTCGCCGAAGTCGAGTTCTTTTTTGGCGTCGACGAGCTCATAACCAAACTCGTCCGTCCAGCTCTTCATGGCACGGCGAGCCAGCACGAACGTTTCTGCACCGTCGGGGCGAACTACGATCAACGGATAGGGCGAGCCATGTTCGCCGGAGACGTTTAGCTGCTGCCAATGTTCTTGAATGGTTAGCAGCGCGACGTCCAGCGGGTTGCCGGCTTGAATCGGCGTGGCAAAATCTTGTTTGGAAAGTCTAATGCCGAACGGTTGCAGGCGGATTTCGTTGTCGAGGCATTCAAGAAAGATCGGTCGTCGAAAGGTCCCGCCACTGCCTTGGTGCGGGACTAGGCTGAAACGACTGGGACCTTGTTTTGCGGATATTTTTCGTTGAACGTCGAGCGACTTTTTCGCTTTTGCAATTTGTTGTTTAAGTTGTTCGATCGCGTTTTTTAGGCGGCGAATTTCTGCTTGGTCTGTTTCAGCGGGGTTGTCTTTGTCGGCGCTGTCCAGCGAGCGTTTTAGCAAATCGATTCGCTTCTTGGTGGCTTCTACTTTTTTATCTGCATCGGTGATGTCTTGTTGTAAGTAGCTGCGATTTTGACGTGAGTTGGATAGGCGGGCGAGAACGTCCGAGCGAAGTTGGTGGATCGATTCGGAGCGAAACTTTTCCAACGCGAGCCGTTGTTGGGCTTCTTCGATTTTGGCCGCCGCGACCTGGTCTTCGGTGGCTTGTACCTGTTCTTTGGCGACTTCGGCCGATTTGACGGCCAGCACCAACATCACGATCAGCACACCCAAGGTGCAGATGAGGACGGCCAGAAACGGAAATAAGGATACGCTTGGCTGGTTCAGGTTCTTACGCAAACGGCTCATACTGCTGATCGGCCACGAGCGGGTCGGCTTTGTTTGGACAAGAAGTCGGCAACGCGATTGTTGGTTTCGCGGATTGATTCAACTGCTGGATGTTGGAAGCGAGATCCGGATTGGAACACGACGTCAGTCTCTGGCTTGGCTGCTATGGGTGGTTGGTTTTGTTGCGCAATTCTGGCCTTGGTGACCGACTTATTTATGGAGGCGGCCTGGAGGCTGAATGTGACGCTTGGCGTATTGGATGGTTTGGCAGGGGGAAGCATTTGGACTACTGCTTTGACGATATCGATCTCGTGAGCCAGTTGGTGAGAATCGGTTTTTTGCGGTGTGTCTATTCGCAGTTTGCCAGCTATCGCTTGTGGCTGCGGATGGATCAAACGCTGAACGATCGGCTGTTTGGCGACGGCTTCGGTAAGCTTACTGGTGATCTCTGTTTGGGCGACCGACGTTTTTTGCATCGTTTGAATCGAGTCAGCAAGGGTGCTGAGCGTTTTGGTTAGCTGTTGAGTGGCGAGTGTTTGTGTTTCTGGTTGTTGGATGATGGTTGGTTTTTTCGCAACGCTAGCGAGTTTATCAGCGATCTTTGTTTGTGCGACCGATGTTTTCTGCATCGTTTGGATCGAATCTGAAAGGGCGGTGAGCGTTTCGGTTAGCTGTTTAGTTGCGAGTGTTTGTGTTTTTGGTTGTTGGATGATGGTGGGTTCTTTGGCAACACTAGCGAGTTTGTCGGCGATCTTTGTTTGAGCGATTGATGTCTTCTGCATCGTTTGGATTGACGCGGATAAAGTCCCGAGCGTTTCGCGGAGTTGTTTGGTGGCTTCGATCGCTTGATTGTTTTGTTGGATGGCGTTTTTGAATTCGTGTGTTTCTGATTTTTCAGAAACTATTTTGCTGAACTGGCTAGTTTGTTCGCCGAGTTGTTTCTGATGAGCCGACAGTAAGCGGCAATTGTCTGAAAGTGTTACTTGCCATTGTTGCCACCGGTGAGACATCGCGTTGTCGGCTCGTTCGATGGCGGTGGTAAGTTGGGTGGCGAGTTTACGTGTGTTTTGGCTCAACGCCTCGGTGAGATTGCGCTGGACGTTGGCGTTGGTGTCGGTGAGTGTTGACGACCAAGCTTTTTGAGCTGAATCGATAGAACGTTTCCAAAGTTTGGTTTGGTTGATCGCGGCTTCTTTGGATGTTTCAAGGAACTGTTCGGAGAACGTCCGCATGGTCACGTCGCCGGTGCTGGTTAGGTCGAAGTTTCGGTTGATTTCCGCGTGGACGCGAGTATCGACGATGGACAGCAGTTGAAGTTCAAAGCGGTCGATCAGAAACTGACCGAACATCAGGAACATGGAGAGCGTAAGTGCCAATGCGGTTGTGTCGAAGGCGACGTACAAACTGCCGCGGAGGCCGTTCATCATGGTTTCGAAGTTGTTTTCGGGGCCTACACTGATGCCGCCCAATGCTTCGGAGATGCCTAGTACGGTGCCTAAAAAGCCGAGCATCGGAGTGGCCCAGATGAGGATGCGGACCAAAGCAAATCGCTGTTGTTGGCGTTCGTAGTCGAGTTCGCTTAAATACTTGAGTTCGGTTTCGGCGTTGGCGGTTGAGTCGCTGCGTTGCAGGTAGGCCATCATTGCTGATAGGCGTTGCCAAAGGTAATGTTCTTTGGACCAAGCTGCGTGCTCGTTTAGGTTGTTTTGGTAGCCCGTTGCTCGTCCGGCGACGCTGTTGGATGGTTTGGGAGTTGCCGCTGGTTGCTTATCTGTTGGCTGGGTCGCGGTTGCTTCGTCGCCGTCTATCAGTTGGATTTTGGATTCGGTCGAGAACTGTTCGAAGACGTTTTTGGCGATCATCAATAGTGAAGCCACGCCAATGAAGAACATGCCTGTGGTGAACCGGGAGATTGGGTGTCCGGTGGTGTAACGAACCAACAGTTCATTGGTCAGGATCGATTGCTCGATCATGTATGCGAGGCCTAAGTACATGGTCAGGCCGACACTGATCGGAATCACCAAGGACGGTAGGACGGTAAGCCAGCTGGTTTTTTGTTTGATGGTCATCAAATTGCGGCGTTTGGTGTGCTGATTGATAAAAGCGAAGGGGCCTCTTCGGTCACATCGGCAGGTTTACCTGTTCGGTGAACTTTAACTGACTGCTATCACCGAAAATATCGATAAATATTGCCAAAGTTCACTGTTCGGGAAAGTTGATGATTAAAAGCAAAGTTCTTGGTTGTCCCATCCGATAGAACGTGTACCAAATACAATGCAGCTGTTTGAAAGATAACAGTCTTGCGGATGAGATACCCAGGGGGGTTGAAGCTCGGTCGTCGTAACCTGACGTCCGGGCTTCTTTTTTGCGCTGGTTTAAGGGGGTGGGGCCGGGGGGGGCCAAGTTTGGGCGGTCGACTGCGAACAGTGTTAACGCAGCGAAAACAGAAGTGAAGTAATGATAGAGGCCGGCGAGCCCTGTAATGTGTAATTCGTGGGTGTCATCGATAGCCTAATCATATGAATGACAATCCTTACTTGCCACTTGTTGTCGATGGCGAAGCACCTGCTGTTTGATTTCAAATTCTATATTCGGTGTTGTTTGCCAAGGACGTAATTTTGAATCAGCGAAAGGGTGTGGCAGAATTGCCGAACGATCCATGTGTTGTTTCGCCGCAGGTGCTTAGCACGCCGCTGACTTTTCCCGTAAAGGCGTTGGCGACTTCAGCGTTCGGGATTTGTGCGATTGCAGCGACGATTGTGGTGGTGTGTCAGCAACAAGACTTGTGGTCACTTGTTTTTGGTCCAATCCTGTTGTTCGTTGGTTATGCAATGCTGCGGCCCACTTTCCAAATGAAGCGAGTGTTGATGGACGCTGATGGGATTCATGTGCGTGGTTTCTTTAGCAGGTTTAGCGTGCCATTTGAAAGAATCGTTTCGGGTGATTATAGAATTCATCGAAATTGCGCCACGGTGGTTTTGAATATTGCGGATGAAATGGGCGGTACAACAGAAGTCGTATTTATGCCTGCGATGGGGATCGCTCCGCAAAAAAATCTCGTGCTTTGTAACTTTCAGCGTGCGGCCGGGGTTACCTTAACGCGAGTTGGGGGATTTAATTTGAACTGGCTAAAACGGCTATGGAAGCGTTAGTGATCGGTGGGCGAAAGAGATCGATTGAGAGCCAGAGCAAGCAATCTACAATTAGCCGGCAAACGGGACTACAATGTCGCTTCCTAAACCCGAAGTCTGAATCAACTGGTTCGCAATCCGCGAAAACTGAAGCATGAGCGATGCACCGCAAACCGAAAACTCTCGATCGCCTTCTGACGATTCAAATTCGCAGCCGACTCAAAGCTCGTTGATGGCTTGGGCTCGTTTGCTGCGGATTGCCAATGTGCCAACGGCTTGGACGAACGTGTTGGTCGCGTTTTTGTTTGCTCATGGCGGCTGGAATCCCACGGGAGAGTTGGTGTTGCTGTTGCTGGCGACGAGCTGTTTGTTTTGTGGTGGGATGGTTTTGAATGATGTGTTCGACGCGGATGTCGATGCGGTTGAGCGTCCCAGTCGTCCGATTCCCTCGGGTGTGATTTCGCTGGGGGCGGCACGGTCGGTTGCGATTGGATTGTTGTTATTGGGATTGTTGTTTGCCGCGTTAGCGGGAGCATTGGCTTTGTCCGATTCAGCGGGTGGGGTGGCGGCGTTGATGCGGAGCGTGTGTTGTGGTGTCGCGGTGGTGTTGTCGATTTGGCTGTACGATGGGCCGCTGAAGAAAACTTGGTTGGCGCCGTTGGCGATGGGCAGTTGTCGGTTTTTCAATATCCTGCTAGGAGCGGCGACGGTTAGGGCTGGCGTTGCGACAAACGATGTTTGGCTGGGGTTTCCGCTGATCGTGGTTGGTTGGGCGGCTGCGGTTGCGGTGTTGATCGCGGGGGTGACGTTGCTGGCCAAAGACGAGTCGAAGGCGAACGATCAAGGCTTGAAATCGCAGAAGGCCCGACTGGGGGTCGCGTCGCTGGGTGTGACTGGCGGTTTACTGGGAATTGCTAGTCTGTCGCTGTTGTTTCCCAATCCCGCTTTGAAGGCGGGTTTGCAGCAATGGTTTCCGTTGATCGTTGTTTTGATTTCCTCGCGAATCGTGCGGCATGTGGTGAATGCGTTTATCTCGCCGTCACCCGGTTCGATTAAGATGGGCGTGATTTCGGTGCTGCGAAGCTTGATCATTCTGGATGCAGTGGTCAGTTGTTTGGCCGTGCCGAATGCGATGCAATACTCGTTGGTGGTGTTGGCGATGCTGTTGCCGGTGCTGTGGTTGGGGAAACGAATCCCGATCACTTAGGTCAATTGAGTCGCAAAAAACTTGAACTGCTAACTTGGAAACGTTTTGAATCGATTGTGCATTATTAACGTGGTGGGGCTGACGCCGGGCTTGTTGGAACACGCTCCGAACTGCGCTGCGGTGGGCACGGCGGTGCCTTGGGAGTCTCCGGTTCCGGCGGTTACGTGTGCGTCGCAAGCGACGATGTTGACGGGGAAGTGGCCGAGCGAGCACGGGATTGTTGGCAATGGTTGGTATTTTAAAGACACGCAAGAGATTCGGTTTTGGCAGCAAGCAAACTCGTTGATTCAGGCGGATAAGTTTTACGACGGTATTGAGACCGCCAAAATGTTTTGGTGGTTCAATCAGTCTTCGGGTTGTCGATACAGCGTCACGCCAAAACCTCATTACGGTAGCGACGGTTCAAAAGTGTTTGATGTGTTGGACCAAACCGATTGCGATCTTGTTGGGCGGCATGGTTCGTTTCCGTTTTTTAGTTTTTGGGGGCCGAACGCAGGTTTGCCGAGTTCGGAGTGGATTGCTGACGCGACGGCGACGGTGATGCGTGAGAAGAAGCCTCAGTTGACGTTGGCTTATCTGCCTCATTTGGATTACGACTATCAACGGTTGCCAGTGCAGGATCCGGCACGAGTTGCCGAAGTTGATCGATGCGTGGGGAGGATCGTCGCCGCCGCGAATGACATTGGTGCTCAGGTGGTCGTGGTTTCGGAGTACGGTTTGACGCCGGTGGAACGGCCGGTGCATCTGAATCGTGTTTTACGAGACGCCGGTTATTTGGGAATTCGCAGTGGGCCTTTTGGCGAGCATTTAATTCCGGGCGAAAGCGGTTCGTTTGCTGTGGCGGAACATCAGCTGGCTCATGTGTACGTGAAGCAAGCGAGTGAGAAGGGAAACGTGCGGCGATTGCTGGAGGCCTGTCCCGGCGTTGCTGCCGTGGTGGATCCGGCGGAGTTGCGGTTGGATCATGATCGTAGTGGAGATTTGATCGCGTTGGCGGAATCGGATAGCTGGTTCACTTACTATTACTGGCAGGACGATGCTGACTCGCCAGATTTTGCCCGATGTGTCGATATCCATCGCAAGCCGGGCTACGATCCGGTTGAGCTATTTATGGATTCAAAATTGAAAGCGGCGGTTGCGTTGGCGAAGAAAAAGTTGGGATTTCGCTATCGCATGAATGTGATCCCGTTGGATGCGACCTTGGTCAAAGGCAGCCATGGTTTACTGCAACAAGGGGATGCGGGACCGTTGGTGATCGGGCCGGGAACGCCGCCGGAGCGGATGGTTGATTTTCGGGGCTATGTCGAAGGCTTGTTAGGCCGGTAGAAATGTTCGGGTGGCGGCTGGCTTCGATGAGATGATCTCGAGGCGCTTGTAACCCCTGCCGCCTGCCGGTTTTGCTGTTAAGCGATCGAGATCTACGGAGCAGGATCAGCGTTTGACATGGCAGCCGCCGGGTTCGAGGGCGTCGGCGATTTCTTGGCTGGTGGTTGGCGATAGAGCTGTGTTGGTGATGTCCAAAAACGTCAAGTTGGTCATCGATTTCAATGTCGGTACACATGCGGCGGTGATTTTTGTTTTGCCTAAATGCAACCAAGTCAATTGTTTCATTTGGGCGATAGTTTCAACGCCGTCGTCTGTGATGGCTGTGTTGTCAAGGTTCAACGAGGTTAGCTGCGGCAGGGTGCGTAGATGCTTGAGGCCGTCGTCTGAGATTTTGGAGAGCCAAAGGTTGACGTTTTCCAACGATTGGATCTTGGA
>JALZWN010000033.1 GCA_023300235.1 Mariniblastus sp. | reverse complement strand
AAGTTTAGTGGCTTGAAAGGTCGCTATTCGTTTTTCAATTTGATGAACGATAGGTGTGCGAGTAGTGTCTTAAGTGGAAGCCAATCCATTCGTCATGGGTGAGCGATCCAAGCACGGGGTGGGCCGGATGGTTTTGTTGGAATTGTTGAAATAAATCGATCACCTGCAGCAACCGATCCTTTTGCTGTTGAAAATCGACGTCTTCAGGAGGAGCCAGTTTGTGTTTGGCTGTTGCAGGAATCGGTAGCCACGGTGGAAATCGGTACCGCGTGATGATCCAGCGAAAAGGACGAACTACAGCACGCACTAGAAAAGGATACCCTGCCGGAAGTGGATTCATGGAGCCCTCAAAGGCGCTGGCTAAATGATAGAAGTTTTGCGCCGCACTCCAATTCTTAGTCGTGACGTGGTTTTCGGGACCAATCTGTTGAAGGTGTTCCAACAGTTGTTCAAGATTTAAAAATTGCATGCCAGAGTCTCCAACTGCCACTTCTTTTTAATAATCTTCGGGGAGATTCGCCATTGTAATGGACGAAGAGCGTCAGGGGCAAAGCGGAATGGTTTGCTTGCGTTATTATAAGTGTTAGCGTTTGAGTATGTCTGAGTTCAAAGGGATTGCGATGAAGGGTGTTTGCTTTAAGTGCGTTGGCGAAGTCGAGACGCTGGAGATGGCGGATCCGATCATTGAACAACCCGGTGATGCGATTCTGAAAGTGACCATGGCGGGGCTGTGTGGTTCAGACTTGCACTTGTTTCATGGGCGTGAGGTCGGTGTCGATCAGGGCACGGTGATGGGCCATGAAGTGGTGGGAGAAATCGTTGCGGTTGGCGATGAGGTTCGTGACTTTAAAGTCGGTGATACGGCCTTCGCTCCGTTCACGACCAGTTGTGGCAATTGCTTTTATTGCCAGTCTGGTTTGACGGCACGATGTAGCAGTGGCCAATTGTTCGGCTGGCGAGAGGAAGGTAATGGCCTTCACGGCTGTCAGTCAGAGTTTGTCCGAGTGCCGCTGGCTGACGGGACGCTGATGAAGAAGCCGGTTGGCTTGAGCGATGTTTCGGCGTTGTTGCTGGCCGATAACTTCAGCACGGGTTTCTTTTGTGCAGAAATGGCTGATATCACGCCAGGGAAAACTTGTGTCGTGATTGGTTGCGGGACGGTCGGCTTGCTTTCGATCATCGCAGCAAGAAATCTGGGAGCTGAAAAACTATACGCTATCGATCCCATTGCTGAACGCCGTCAAGCAGCCGAAGCTCTCGGTGCGACGCCGCTGACACCTGAGGCAGCGGTTGGTGAAATCAAAAACGCAACTAACGGACTTGGAGCCGATTCGGTGATGGAGTTGGTGGGAAACCCAGCGGCTCAGCGATTGGCCTATGAAGTCATGCGGCCCGGCGGAACGATGTCGGTGGTCGGTTGCCACTGCACTCCGGACTTTGCTTTCAGTCCGATCGACGCGTTTGATAAAAATCTGACTTACCGCACCGGTCGTTGTCCGGCTCGGCATTACATGGACAAGCTAACCGATCGAGTCGCCGATGGAGAATTCGAAATCGATGGGTTCGTGACTCATCGTTTTTCTATGGACGACAGCGTGCGGGCTTACGACGTGTTTTCAAATCGCAAGGATGGTTGTGTTAAGGCTGTGTTTGAGTTTTGAAAATGTCCACTAGTCCAGACTCGGGGCTAGAATTTCGGCAGCGCCTTCGTCACTCGGACGTTGCAAAGCGGCATTGCGCAGGGTACCGCGTATTCGCTCATTTGCGGTCTCAAGCTCGCCATTGCTTGTTCCATCACGCATCGATATCGCACTGAAATCTTCGATGGTGCATTTTGTGTCGAACTGAAAATCGATATCGACGATTTGTTGAATGCGACCGATGTGTTCTAGATCGATGTTGTTCTGGGTAAAGGCGGACTGGAGGTCGTCCCAATCTTTCGGCCACTTGCCTTCGTTCTCAAACAGGTGGGATGCCAGGGCGGCTTCTGAGGACCATACCGCGTCGAATGTTGCAAGCCCACGAACAATAGAGTGGTGTGCAGAATAGATGAAGCCAAAAATCAACAAGACCAAGATTAACGGAATGGCGCCGAAAACTATCGCTAGATAAATGTCACTTCGTTTGTTCATGCCTGATTTGGTGGGCTGAGTTCGAAGTTCAATGTGGTTCTGTCAACTGCGAGGCCGCTCTAGTTTAGCCAGCCACTTGCTTGGGCGTATACCACCAAGTCGTGCCCCACAGGTGTCATTAGAAAGTAGGCGAAAGATGGCTTGGGCCGATCACGCTGTCCAACGCATGGGTGCCAGGACCAACGATGCCGCGATCGTTTTCATAAACCAAGTCGTCGCCGTAAGCCGGACCCGAGACGAACATCACTCGACCGTCGCCGAACAGGCAATTCTGTCCGTCGCCGCCATGGTTCAGGCTTTGGCGATCCGAGCGACTTGATGGCTGGTCGGCCAGTAAAACCACGTCGGCCACGCCCGCTCGGGGTGATTGATAGCGATCGCCGTCTTGGAAACCCATCGAGTAACCAAAGTGGCCGCCCATGGTTTTGCGATAATGTGAACGTTGCGTTTCGGTTTCAGCCGCTTCGACTTGTTCGACCGACGGGATCACGACGGGGGCATTATCGCCGAGCCCGGCACATGCAAGTAGTGCGTCGTCTTTCAACAAACCGGATTGTTTCAAAATCGGGCCATAGCAACCGCTGGCAGCGAGATTGCCTTGATCGGGGATCGCCACGAATCCACCTTCGTGAATCGAGCTATAATCCATGAAGGCCGTGCCGACTTGTCGCAAGTTATTTTGACAGGCTGCCAAACGGCCTTGCTGGCGACTGTAATTAAGCGCGGGAAACATCAAGCCAGCCAACACGGCCAGCGCCGCTACGCCGACCAACATGTCGCGGATCGACCAAGAGGATGATGCCTTGAAGTTACCGCCATCGGCGAGTGTGTTTAGTTCGGGCAGTTGGGTGTTGGCTGCTGGCTCGACAGCACCGACGACATAAGTCGCCGATTCTTCGGCGGTCGTAGTTGCAGCGGTCGTAGTTTCTACGACGGAGGTTGTATTGTGATCGCTGGGCTCAACGGCAGCGGCCGGAGCGGGCGTTTGTTGTGGCTGCTGACAGCCTGATGGTTGATGGCCTGGCTGTTCGCAGGCTTCTTCCCAATCAATTTCGTTTTGGTCGAGGAATGCGAGTCGCGAAGTAGCGGATTCGGTGTCCCAGTTGGCGACAGCCTCACAGGTACGTCGAGCCAATCCTGGGCGGTAGCCATTGCAGTCCAAAGAGTCCAAAGGAACCATTGCGGCCTTCAGGTCCAGCAGTGATTCTTCAAGAGTGGGATCGTTGTCAATTTTTTGTTGCAGGTCACGTTGTTCTTGAGCGTCCAGTGCTCCTAACAGGTAACCTAGCAAATCGTCTTGCGAGGAAGGGTTCACGTTAGCGGGTCTCTTGTTGGGTTACGCCTTGTGATCGCAATCAAAACCGAATTCGCGGACAGTCCCTGGCCGCAACTGGTTTTGTTAACATGCTAATCAACTTGGCTCGTTGTCCAGACATTGATCAATTGCTTGATCGCTGTGTTTAATCGGCTTTTAACTGTTCCGACTGGGATCTTTAAGATCTCAGCCGCCTCGCGGTACTTCATGCCTTGGAAGTAAACCAAGTGGATGACCGAAGACATCGACTCAGGCAACTTGTCCAAAGCGGCTCGCACCAACTCGGTTTGTTCTTTACTCAACGCCTCGCCCTCTGCTGAAGGCAAATCGCTCTCCAACAAATTCGCATGCGTTAAGTCACCTGCTCCTGACGAATCTTGCTTTGGCACATCCAAAGAAAGCTTAGTGTGTTTTTTATTGCGACGACGCGAATCGATTGCTGCGTGCGTTGCGATAGAATACAACCACGGGCGGAAACGCCGGCCTTCTTGAAACGTGTGGGCTTTTGAATGGATCGCCAAAAAAGCAGTCTGAAAAACGTCTTCGGCTTGCTCTGCATTGCCGAGGTAACGTCGTAGATAGTTGAACAACTCTCGCTCGTATCGGTATACTAACTGCGCGTACAACTCCCGATTACCGGTAGAGCGATATTCGATGAGTAGTTGTTCGTCAGTCACAGTACTTGAACGTGCTTCCAATTGTCGTGAAATGTAGCTCGGTTCCGTCATCACAGCATACATGGTTACTTACGCATCTTATCGCGGTTGGGTTCGGCGGAAGTCCTAAAAAAAATGTTTTTTAGTGCTTCCAACCCGTCCTTTGGGATGCGCCTCCTTAAAATGGTACGAATCGTTGTTTCAGACCGAATAACCCGAAGGTTTGGTTCGGCGAGCAAATACGCTCGCTGGCCGCCTTTGGTTCGCATTCGCCACGTTTGGCCAATGCTCTCGGGTCTGTTGTTAATTATCGGAGACCCGTTTGACACGTTTGGTCGCCGCCGTTGTCAGCAAAATTGGATTTCGCAAAAAACTATCTGAATGACCCAAGCAACCCGCTTGAAGTTCAGCTGATAACCCTCTCAAGCAAACCGCGTGCCGGAAGGAAAACTTATGAGTTCAAAACGCTATCAATGGCTGACAGCAGGCGACGTAAACGCGTTTTTTGGCTTGATTGTGGACAATATTGCCAACCTGCTACTACTCTGCTCGTTGCTAGCAATCTTTGGCGTGCCTGTAAGTTTTTCACTGGGTTACATGGTTCCGGGAACTGCTATCGGTGTGCTGGTTGGCGATCTAATGTTCTTTGCGCTGGCGTTTTGGCTGGCCAGCAAGACGGGTAACAAACAAGTCACCGCAATGCCGTTGGGGATCGATACGCCCAGCTTGATCGGCATGGTTTTTTTGGTGCTGGGCCCAGCCTATCTTGCTGGCCTTGAAAGTGGCAAATCAGAACACGACGCTGCAATCCAAATGTGGCACATCGGAATGTGTGCGATTTTTATCACCGGAATCGTAAAGGGCATACTGGCATTTTTCTCGAACTGGATTCATCAAGTTTTCCCGCGAGCCGGACTGCTAGGGTCCTTGGCAGCCATCGCCTTAGTCTTGATTTCGTTCTTCGCCATTCCTGAAATGGCCGCTCATCCGATCGTGGGCTTTTTGTCATTGACGTTGGTGGTCGTAGCTTTAGTGGCTCGACAGCCGCTGCCATTTAAAATCCCAGGAGCACTGGCCGCGGTGCTGATCGGCACCTTGTTGTTTTACGCCTGCATGGGAGTTGAGCAGATCTCTGGTGTCGTCTTCACTCCGCCCAGGGAAGAGATTGCGCCCGTATGGTTCCCGCGGGAATGGCTGGAGGCATTTCGGTTTCAATGGCTCAAAGCAATGCCAATGGTCGTGCCTTACTTGGGCTTCATTTTGCCATTTGCGTTTGCAACCGTGATCGGCGGGATTGACTGTGCGGAGAGTGCTGCGTCAGTCGGTGATGACTACAAAAGCAGCCACGTGATTGGCATCGAGGCCTTCGCGACGTTCGTGGCGTCTTTCTGTGGAGGAGTCATTCAGACGACACCTTACATCGGACACCCAGCTTACAAAGCCATGGGAGGACGAGCCGCTTACGTGTTGGGAACGGCGTTATTTATCGGTGGGGCAGGGCTGATTGGATACTCCGGTTTCATTTTTCAATACGTCCCTAAAGAAGCTGTCGTTCCGATTCTGCTGTTCATCGGCATCGAGATCACCGCGCAGAGCTACCTCGCGACGCCTCGGCGGCACTACGCGGCGCTGGCGATCGCTTGTTTTCCGGCACTGGCCAAACTGATCACGATCATGCTGAAACAACTCCAAGCGACTCCTGCTAACGAAGATCTATTTTTGATCATCAATGTTTTGGCTGGCGGCTTTATTTTAACTAGCCTTATTTGGGCGTCCGTAACCGCAAGAATTATCGACCGCAGGTATTACTCGGCAGGCGTTTTCTTTTTAGCAGGTGCTGTGCTAACCATGTTTGGCCTGATGCACTCGCCGCTGAAGGATGATCAAATGTTTTTGCCGTATCATTTGTTGCCGGAAAATTTGTTTGCCTCAGAAGTAATGGCTTCTGCACAAAAATCGATTGCGATCCAATTCATCTGCACTTATCTACTTGCCGCCGGATTGATGTTCGGACTAGGATTTCTTTTTCGAAATGACAATCTAACAATCGACTCTGACGAAGCCTTTGAGCAAATCCAATGACACTGCAACGAAAACTCGAACCCGAAGTGATGGACTCTGCCGAAGACGCCAGCGAGTACAACGAAATGGATCACTCTGAAGTGAACCAAGTTTTCGTTGACGAACTGTTGGCGTTCTTGGGCACCAATGAAGCATTCAAGGCAAAACTGGACGACGATGAGGGCGAGCTGGTCGGCGTGTTGGATGTTGGTACGGGGACGGCGATGATCCCGGCACTGCTGTGTGATCAGCACGCGGCGTTCAAGGTGATGGCCATCGACATGGCGATCAGTATGCTAGAGTTGGGCAGCTATAACGTGCACGCGAGTCTGCGAGGCGACCGGATCGAATTGGTACAGGCGGATGCCAAAGACTTGGAGTACGAATCAGAGATGTTTGACATCGTGATGTCCAATGGCATCGTGCACCACATTCACGACCCAAAGCAATGTATCGCCGAAATGATTCGCGTGGTGCAACCGGGTGGAGCGATCTTTGTTCGCGACCTGATGCGACCCGAAAGCATGGAGACGCTGGAGTCGATCGTGAAAGCTTATGCCGGCGACGCAACTGAGTATTACCAGCAGTTGTTCCGTCAGTCGCTTCACGCCGCGTTGACGTTGGACGAGATGCGACAGCTTGTAGGTGACTGCGGTTGGAATCCGGATGGCGTTCAGGCGACCTCCGATCGCCACTGGACTTGGGCGGCGTTTGGATAAGGGGTTTTGAGGCCTTTGACTTTGAGTAGGACTTTTTCTGGGAGCTTGGTGCAGTCCTGGAAACCGTCCGTTGCGGTTACCTAATACTGAAATCGCCTGTTGGGCAGAAAAACATTCTTTGGTCGTGTTTGCGAAGGGGGGCTTTTGCCCGCTATGGCCTGTTAGTGAACGCTGGGGTGTCGTTATTGTTTTGTATCACAAAAATAACGTAGCTGTGACAAAGTGGATGCTGACAAACGTTGAAGCGAGCATTAGCATTGTCAAATTGATCATCACGAGCGATCGATGTGAATACAGCATGACTGGCTGACTTTAACGATCATCGAAAACTTGTGGTCAAAAGCCTCCCCGAACGGTGAGAGTTCTCGCCGACAGTGCCTTGGCACGCTAGCTGCATTGGATATAGAACCAAGAGGCTTACGCCAGGTATTACCAAACATGTGAGTAAGAACAATGGAATTTGCAATTCGTAAAATCGGTGCCCGCGGAATTCAACGCTACGGCCTTATGATCGCTTCGCTACTACTTGGCTTGATTGCTTGCCAATTCATCAACTAATTTTGAATGCGAAGTCCGTCCTGCCGGATGGTAAAACAAAATACGAAAAGCCAGTCGCTGTCTGCGGCTGGCTTTTTTCGTGCGCTATGGGCGATGATGTTGGGCCGAGAAAAATCGTGGCAAGTTTTCGCCTTGCTGCGGAAACTTTAGCCACGGCCTAACACTGATCTTCGCGGAATGCTGCTGCAGCAGTCTGCAATAAATCACTGGCAAAATTATTTGCAAAACTGGATGCGAGAGTGAACTGGGAGTGAACTAATTGTCGCTTGTCAGCGTATCACCACTGAATCGTTTTTTAAGCTTCAAGATGAAGCACGCTAACTTTGGCAAGACGCCCTTCTGATGAGTCCGATGGATGAGGGGGTTCCGTATGCCGATGCATTTCATTGCTTTGTTCTTTTTATCGTTCGCTTTGTCGGCGTTACATTGCAGTGCGTTCGCCCAAGCGGCGACCGACCCGCCCGTTAAGTTTGACGTGCCGGTTTTTGTTGCCGCTAACGAAGTGCCTGCTGAAGCTGCGCAGTATGAAGCATCGGCGGATCAGTTGATGCAGGTCGTGATTCCTGTTTCTTCCGAGATTCATCCGCAGGCAAAGCAGACCATCAATACGTTTCGATTTGATGTTTTTTGGAATCAAGCGGCATTCCCGGTTCAAGACTACTCGCCCAGAACGCAAACTTTTTCATCCATCCAAGGCGAGATCGCTACCGAGACTGTTCAAGAAACCAAGTCTGGTTTGGGGCTGAATTTGAATGCCGATTTGCAATCGTTTGTCAGCGGCGAGGCTTCGGCCGAAACTGGGACGAGCGATTCGGTGAAGCGGAATTTTAAACGGCTCCCAGATCAGTCGATCCTCGTTGCCAGCGGCTCCAGCCACCGCGGCACGGGGGTCTTTTTTCGTTTTCATCGGTCAAGCCAGACTTCGCTTGAGGGCGGTCGCGAGCTGATGGTTCGGTTTCAGGTGCCGCGGGGTTGGCGAGCGGGAGTGTTGCGAGTCAATTGTTTTGCGGTCGGCACGACGGCTTTTATGGGTGGCTGGGAGAATCCCTACGAAGCGTCACGAACTTTTGTGGTGCCGGTCTACCGTGGTGGCGATCAACGAGCCAAAGCTGCCGCGGTAAGGTTTGCGGAAGCTGAACAGCGTCTGCGTCTGGCATGGCGGAGCTACCAAGCAGCCAGGTCAAAATCGAAGCCGCTTTCGTTTTCGACATTTTTGGTGAGCACTTCCAGTAGCCCCAGAAAGTTGCCGTCGCAGTGGGCACACTTTTTGATCCAGACCGGCAACGATGACTACTTGGAACAGTACCGCAACCGATTGCCTGCGGACTTGGAAGACGCCGCGGAGAGTTTCGTCGCGGCTCGGGAAACACTCTATGAGTTGCATTGAGTTTTAGCGAGGTCCCGTTTCAGCGGCCAGTCGGAAGGTAGAAGTCATGGCAGAACATAGCGTTATCGCTTTCTGCTTGGGCTAGTTTTGGCTGGCGAGTGAATTGTGCAATTGGACTTCGTTCAAGTGCGGTTCACGATCTGTTGTTCAACGCCAGTTTCAGTGCTTGTTCTTTCGTCGTCAATTCACCATCCAATTGTTTGGCGCGGCATTGGGTTAACATGGCTTTGAATTCAGGTCCAGGCGACACGCCGGCTTGGATCAAGTCCTGGCCCGTCAACAACGGCTCCGGGTTTAATTTTTCTTCCGGCCAGCTTAAACGTTCTCGTAAAAACTTCACGGAGTCTTCATCGCCGCAAGCTTCCATCACCGCGATTGTCGATTCGATGTAAGGTGAAAGCAGCAGTGGTTGTACCTGCGACCAAGGCTCATTCGGGCTGTCGGTAAGGACGCTTTGTTGCTTGCTGGCGAACGCGATCGTTTTTCGCTGGTCGTTGGACAGCTTCCAGCATTTCATTATCGCGTCAGCCCCGACCGAATCTAAAACCGGCCGCAACAAAATCGTAGCCGCCGCACAAAAGTCGTTCGGCTGTAATGCTTGCAGTTGACCCAACGTTTGTTGCCACTGGTCTTCGGAAGCAAACAGCAACTGACCGTCGGGAACCACCGCGGCCAGCAGTTTCGCCTGCCGCAGTAGCTTCACTGCCGTCGCTCGGTTTGGGTCGGCCAACATCCGTTGCATCTCCGCCCCGATTCGCTCGTTGCTAACGACGGAGATTTCTGCGGAACGTTGTTGGATGGCTTGAAGGGTGCCGCTTTCGATTTCAAATTGATGCTTGGCAGCAAATCGAACTCCGCGCAACATCCGCAGTTTGTCTTCTTCGATCCGCTGGTCTGCCACGCCAATGGCTCGGATTCGTTTAGCGGCCAAGTCTTTTTGCCCACCCACAAAGTCAATAACTTCGTCCGCTGCGGGATCGTAGAACATGCCGTTGATTGTAAAGTCACGGCGCATTGCGTCTTCGCGAGCGTCGGTAAATTCAACTGCGTCGGGACGCCGTCCGTCCGAATAGGCACCGTCGCGCCGGAAGGTGGCGACTTCGATTGGATCGGCAGTCCGAGGCCCTAGCACCGTGATCACGCCGAACGACGCGCCAATGGGCAGGGTTCGTTTGTGGCCGAAAACGTTTCTGACTTGATCGGGCGTCGCCTCGGTCGCGACGTCATAGTCTTTGGGCGTTAGGCCCAGCAATTGATCACGAACACAGCCGCCGGCCCAGAGAGCTTGGTAGCCGGCTTGCTGTAATTGTTGAACGACTTCGATCGCAAAGGCGCGAGAATTCATCGGTGGCTCGTGGTTAACTTTGCGATAAGGGGGTAGACTAAGGCCCAACACAGACCAGACAGTTTTAATAGGATCACGTTCATGAATCAAACGCCCGAAAGCCCGTTTCCGATCGAAATCTCGGTAACCGAAGTAAAACAGCTACTCGATGCTGGTGACTTGGTGCTGATCGATTGCCGTGAGCAAGACGAATACGACCACTGTCGTATCGAGGGCTCACAGCTCATCCCGATGAACGAGACGCCGAAAAAATTGGATGTGCTCGCCCCACACCGCGACAAGCAGATCGTTGTTCACTGCCATCTGGGCGGACGCAGCATGAAAGTGACTCAGTATCTACGCGGACAGGGTTTTGACAAAGTTCAAAATATGGCCGGTGGAATCGACGCGTGGAGCGTTGAAGTGGATCCTAAGGTGGCTCGGTATTAGGAAGAAGTGAATAAGTAAAGTGATTGCGACCCGAGCCGCGTGTCACTATTTTGCGACGCAATAAAAAAAGCCGAAGTCAGGTGACTTCGGCTTTCGTTGTTTTATAAATGGATAGCTTAAAACTCTAGGCAGCTCCGACCATCTTCAAGAAGAATGTCAGCACGCTTTCGCCAACGACTTGCTCGGCTGGCAGCCAGAGGTTCTGGGCAAGGTTGTAAGCCACCATGCCTCCTGTCAACATTAGCAGTGAGACACCACCAAGGCTGATGATCTGAGCGATCGAATAAGGGGCTTCCTCGATCGCTGGGGCAAGTGCACCTACAGCAGCCATGCTCGGATCGTAGCCGCCGTCGTAGCTGGCTTCTTCATAGTCGCCACCAAAGCCGTCATCGAAACCTACCTCTTGGGCAACCGGCTCGAAACCGTCTTCGCCCAAAATCGTGGCCGAATCGTCGGCGTAGATTCCAGAGTCTTCCAACGCAATCACTTGCGAGCCGCTCGTGTCGTCATCGTCCATTGAGCTATCCAATGGAGTCAGGTTGAAGTCGTCTTCTTCGAGCATCATCGGCGAATCTTCGTCATCGTCGAGCATGACGATTTCTTCGCTGTCGCCCGGGAGATCCAATGCGTCAATGTCCGACGCACCAAGATCCAGTTCGCCGCTTTCTGCCAGTGAAATTCCACTGGAGCTGGCGGACAGGTTGATGCCGCTTTCGTTTGCTTCTAGTTTGATTTCTTCGCTGGAGTCGCTGTCGTCCAGGATCAAGCTGCCGCTGTCTTCGAAGTTGCTGCTCAGTTCAGCGCTGTCAGAGAGTGATCCACTGTCGTCATCAAAGGTGAAGTCGTCTCCACTGTCAGCCAGTAATAGATCGTCGTCATCGTCGGCAAGTAACAAGCCAGAGTCTGACGCTTTGACGCTGCTCTTGCTCGCTTTGTCGTCTGCAGCACCTTCGGTTAGCTTGGCGCTGTCAGAAGATAGTTTCAAACTGCTTCCGCCAAAAGACAGCTCATCCTCGTCATCCAAAACGTTTAGGGATCCTGCAGATTTCGCAGTGTCTGAGGCGTCATCGCCAAGCAGACCTGAGTCTGCCAAACGGAGGTTCGAATCGTCCAAGTTAATGGTGCCCAGATCGCTGGCGATGCCGATCGCTGCAGAGTCTGGCTGAGCAAGTTCAACGGAAGAGTCTTCGATGTATTCGGCGGAATCGAGGTCCTCGATTAAACCGCTGGCCGAAGACTCATCGTCCATCAGCAAGCCTGACGACTCGCTCAAGTCAAAACCAAAGCTCTCGCTCAAATCGCTGGCAACGTTGGCCGCGTCCGATATGTTCAGTTTGACGTCTCGCTCACCCGCGACTCGTTCAAGTTCAGACATTTTGAACTTCCAAGTCGTTCCGTCTTTGTAGCCGAAGATCTCGTTATCGGACCTAAGTTCCGAGACTTGTTCGACCGTCATTCCGAGAATGCGAGCGGCTTCGTCCATTGGAATTAGATTTGACATAAGGGTGGCTCCTGCTGTGCGTCTAGCAACGAGATTTTTGGGTCGGTTTTTTGGAATGGTGTGTTGATTGATTGGGTTTCAAAGCAAACGAGCTACTTTGAAAGCAAATCATTCAGCAGCCGAATTGAATGCTGAACTTCAATTCAACCGCAGTCGGTGGCGGCGGTTAAGTATACTTCGCAATCGTTGAATTTACTGCTTTAGGCTGATTTTATTGAAAACTGCCGCAAAACTCAAGCGTTTCCGTACTTCTTGCAAGTTGCTGTCCGGCAGGTCCGAAAATCGAGTCTGCCTGCACCTGTTAAGGAACCTCACGACCGCGGCTAGCTTGGTCGACAAGTTTTCCACAAATCGGCTGTCTTAAAACGGGCTTAGCTTTGTGGCTCCCAATACCTGATCACCTACGCTCCCAGTGGTTTGCACAAAGCTACGAAGTGTTTTCTCGGCACTTCTGGGGTGCCAAGTCAGGTATTTACTCGCAGAAATATCAGCACCCATACAACCGGCGCATCTTTCGCCGACCGTTAAGGAAAGCACACGCTACGACCTGCACACGGGTTAAAACCGGCAGCTTTTACCATCGCTCCGACAGCTGGCAATGGGTTTTCGGGCCAGCCCGAATGCGACAGCGAGCCGTTGGATG
>JALZWN010000032.1 GCA_023300235.1 Mariniblastus sp. | reverse complement strand
TGCTCTCTTTTCCTGTTAACCCCCATGATAAACATGCATACGCGAGCGCTGTTTTTGGGCATGCTATTTTCATCCATTCTTTTAAGCGATACAACTTTTGCCGACATTGTTGTCTCTGGCGATGTATCGGTTCTTGAGATCTTCACGACAACGCCTCAGCTTGGAGGCACTGCTTCATTTTCACTTACTGCGGCGGAAATCCCAGACGCCGAACTTCTGGCGGATTTTTTTATCGTTGACGCTGGAGTAGACATTGTTGTTAATGGGACCTCCTTGTTTACACAATTCAACGACATTTCTCAGTTCGGCCCAACCCCTGTTTTCTTGGGCACTGGTGTTGCCAATGGCGGAGTCCAAACTCCATTCGTAGTCAACAGCAACGGGCTTCCTCGACTAACGGTAGCTTCAGATTCAACCGGCACCTCATTTAGCGGTGCCGTCACCCCTACAGACAATTCAATCACCACCTATACGCCAAACCCAGACTCAAACATCTTTGCAATTCAAAACTTCAACGACTTGCTGGTTGTGGGCGATAACAACATCGAGTTTTTCGTTCTGAATGGCTTCGGCGGAGCAAGGCTCGATGGAGAGTTCGCTGTCGAACTCAACACGACAACCACCGCGGTCCCCGAACCTGGGTCAGCGAGCCTGCTGGGCTTGCTGCTAGTAGGCTGCCTATCGACTCGCCGTCGACCGAAGTAACTCGAGACCATGGTGGGGGCAACAGTGCTGAGAGCATGATGGCTCAACGGTGAGCGACAGAGCAACATCCGCCGGTTGCCTTCAGAGCGAGCGGCTTTGCAAAGATGCCGGCGGCAGAGCAGGGCAGGGCAAATCAGTTTTTGAAACGAGGTGCTCTGGCAGCCCGACGCGTCAGCGAGGAAATGTGGTGATGGGCTTCTAGCCTGTCATTTGCATGGGGGCAGCGCGTAAGACAGGCTAGAAGCCCATCTCCACATTTTTTGCTGCGCCAAAACATGCTAAATCAACAAGCCCGTTAGCGAGCAACCGGCAAAACTCCTCGCTCGCGCGTCGCGCTGCCATTTACAGCGGCTTCTGAGCCAACGTGGCCGCGAAAACACTGATCAATTTACTCAACTGATCACCACCACCCCAACCGTCTTCGAAGAAACCAACTAGCTGGAGCCCGGCCTCGCACTGCCCACCGATAAATTGTTCCAACGAGTGACCAAATTCGATCGGTCGCTCGGGCCCCAACAATCGCTCGCGTTCTTCTTCCGGCAAATCAAAATCCGAATAAGGAATCTTGTGCCGCACCGCAAACTCATCGCGGTCCATCTTTGCCGCATCAAACAAATAATAAACCGGGTTAATAAACCCCGTCATGAATTTGCCGCCCGGCCGCAACACCCGAAACGTCTCTTCCCAAATCTCTTGCACCGACGGACAAAAGCAAGTCGCACACGGACTCACTACCAAATCAAACGACTCGTCAGCAAAAACGCTTAGATCCCGCATGTCGCCAGCCACGCACTTGATCTCCAGTTGCTCACGCTGTGCAACTTCACGATCGCGGTCCAATTGCTTCTCACTCAGATCAAAAACGGTCACCTTCGCTCCGACCGCCGCCAAGATCGGGGCTTGTCGAGCCCCACCGCCGGCCAAGCACAGCACGTCTTTGTCTCTTAGATCGCCAAACCAATCTAGCGGAACTCGCTTGGTCGGCGTCAAACGTAAATGCCAATCGCCTGCCCGCGCGGCGACAATCTCATCCGCTGTCACGGCTCGGTAATATCGATCACCGGCTGCAGCCATACGATCCCAAGCCGAACGGTTGAACTGAACTGCGTCTTTTTCTTTGGACAACGCTTTTTCTTTGGACAACGATCAACTCCTTGGTTTTTATGGAATCGTAAGATAACACAACTTTCTTAATGGCCGCTACCGCACAGGATCCTGCCCAAAGGCCAAAATTGAACGGACAAAATTGAACGGACTGTCTTCTGCACTTTTTTACTGCACTTTGAATCTGACGCGACCAGCATAGACTCCCACCAACAGTCGCTCTGGCGAGCATTTGTCGATACACGAATTTCCCTGCACACACAACCAACAAACCGCCTCCACGTCACGATTACTGAAAAACATTTTGTCTTACCAAATGGCGGTTTAGGTATTCGACAAAACGCTTATAATGCTCGGTTCGAATTTTGCCACCGGCAGGATTCGTTTCTGTTTGCTCAACTTGGATGAAAACGCTGCCTCTATGCCCGCTTCGGATATTGTCGTCAAAGGTGCCCGCGAACATAACCTTCGTGACGTCAACCTCGTCTTACCTCGAAACCAATTGATTTGCCTGACCGGCGTCAGCGGCAGCGGTAAGAGCTCGTTCGCGTTTGATACGGTCTTTGCCGAAGGTCAACGTCGTTACCTAGAAAGCCTCTCCAGTTTCGCTCGACAGTTCTTGGGGCAAATGCCAAAGCCGGACGTCGATTTGATTTCTGGCCTAAGCCCCTCGATTTCGATCTCGCAGAAGTCATCCGGCAAAAACCCCCGATCGACAGTCGGAACGATCACCGAAGTTTACGACTTTTTGCGCATTTTGTACGCGCGAGTGGCTCAGGGGTTCTGCCCGAAATGCGACCAACCGATCGCCGCTCAAACCCGTGACCAAATTGTTGGCGGGATCATGCGGATGGAAGCCGGCACCGAGTTCTACCTGCTCGCGCCCGTCGTCCGCGCCCAAAAAGGTGAACACCGCGAGCTGTTCGTCGAACTGGTCAAAAAAGGTTACGTGCGTGCCCGTGTCGATGGGCAGATGGTTTCATTGAACTCCGAAATCAATCTCGATCGTACTCGCCGCCACCATGTCGAAGTCGTCGTCGACCGTTTGGAACTGAAACCTACCATCAAGTCGCGGCTGGCTGAATCTGTCGATACCGCACTAAAACTCGGCAAGGGAGCACTGATCGTCACTTCGGCTAACGAAAACGAAGCCCCCAGTGCGCCGCAACAAGCTCCCGAACCCGCCGATGAAGACACCGGCAAAAAAACAAAAACCAAACGTGGCCGCACCAAGTCATCCGCCCAGACGGTTGCCTTCGGTGACCGTGTTTACAGCTGCGATTACGCTTGTGCGGCGTGTGGAGTCAGCTTCAATCCGCCTACGCCCCAGATGTTTAGCTTCAACAGCCCGCAAGGCATGTGCGGTGGCTGCGACGGAATGGGCGAGGTATTTACCTTTGATTCGACCCTGTTGATTAACGATACTTCGCGATCGTTCCAACAAGGCTGCATCGAACTGCTGGGCAAATGGAAAGAACTCGGCCGTTGGCGTCAGCACATCTACCAAGGCGTTGCCGACACACTGGAAAAAGAACACGGCTTTGATGCCGGCACCATGCTAGAAAGCGCTTGGGAGGACTTAACCGAGCAACAGCAAAACTTCTGGCTCTACGGCACCGGCAACCTGGCCATCACCTACACCTGGAAAGGTGGCGCATCGCCGATGAAGTACGGCGGCACGTTCGACGGCGTGATCGCGGAACTGGACGAAAAATATCGCGGGACCAGCGGAGCGGCAAAGATCCGCAAGCTGGAAACTTTCATGTCCGACCTGCATTGCGTTCGCTGTAACGGTGATCGGCTCAACGAGCAGGCTCGGCATTTCCGGTTGGAATCAATTCACGAATCGTTCAAAGACAAACCAAGCCTATCGTTGCCGGAAGTCTGTGACCTATCCATCGACGACGCGTTCAAATTCTTTAGCGGACTGGTCCTTGACGACACCAAGCAATACGTCGCTACCGAACCGCTCAAAGAGATCCGCAACCGACTCGGCTTCTTGCTAAACGTCGGCTTGGAATACCTGATGCTAAACCGCACCGCCCCGACACTCTCGGGCGGCGAGAGCCAACGGATTCGTTTGGCGGGCCAGATCGGTGCTGGTTTGGTGGGTGTGTTGTACATTTTGGACGAACCTTCAATCGGTTTGCACGCCCGCGACAACGACCGCTTGGTCAGCACGCTGCAACACTTACGCGACCTGGGCAACACCGTGGTCGTGGTCGAACACGACGAAGACACGATGCGAGCGGCCGATTACTTGATCGACTTTGGCCCCGGCCCCGGTGTCCGCGGTGGTGAAGTGGTCGTCGAAGGCCACCCATCGGAGATCATCAAAAACACAAAGTCGTTGACCGCTCAGTACTTGTCCGGCCGCTTGGAGATCGAGGTTCCCAACCAACGCCGAAAGTTCGACGGCAACCACGTTTTCCGTGTCAACGGAGCGACGCACAACAACCTGAAAAACGTCGACGTTGAAATCCCATTGGGCAAATTCGTCTGCGTCACCGGCGTCAGCGGCAGCGGCAAAAGCTCGCTTGTAAACGACATCGTCAAAGAAGAACTCCGCGAGAAACTCAACGGCGGCATCTCCGAGGCCGGCAGCTACGGGTCGCTCGAAGGCGTCGAATTGATGGACAAGATGATCGCGATCGATCAATCGCCGATCGGTCGTACGCCTCGATCAAATCCCGGCACCTACATCAAGCTGTTTGATGAGATTCGCAAGTTATTCACGCAACTGCCTGAATCAAAAACCCGTGGTTACTCGCCAGGCCGCTTTAGCTTCAACGTTAAAGGCGGACGCTGCGAGGCGTGTGAAGGCAACGGCTCGAATAAACTGGAGATGGATTTCTTGGCCGACGTTTGGGTCACGTGTAATATTTGCGAAGGCCAGCGCTTCAATCGCGAAACGCTGCAAGTGAAGTTCCGCGGCAAATCCATCGCCGACGTTTTAAACATGGACATCCGCGAAGCGATGGTGTTCTTCGAAAACCAACCCAAAGTCCTGTCAAAGCTTCAAACGCTCGACGCGGTTGGATTGGACTACCTGAAAATTGGCCAACCCTCTCCAACGCTCTCCGGTGGCGAGGCCCAACGGATCAAGCTTGCCCGGGAGCTAGTCAAACGCAGCACCGGCAAGACGTTGTACTTATTGGATGAACCGACGACCGGTTTGCACTTTGCCGACATCTCGATGTTGCTGAAGGTTTTGCAAAACTTCGTCGAAGCCGGCAACACGGTTTTGGTCGTCGAACACAACTTGGACGTCATCAAAACCGCGGACTGGATCATCGACATCGGTCCCGAAGGCGGTTCGGGCGGTGGCAAAGTCGTTTGCTGCGGCCCGCCAGAAGTGATCGCCGCCTGCGAAGAATCCTACACCGGTCGCGCACTCAAGAAAGCGTTGGCCGACCGACCGGCGATTCCAAAACCATCCGAAACCAAAAGCAAGAAACCTGTCGAAGCGACCATGATCAAAGTTCGCGGCGCTGAACAACATAGCTTGCGGTCAGTCGATGTGGACATCGAACGGGACAAGATGACGGTCTTCTCAGGCCCGTCGGGAAGTGGTAAATCTTCGATGGCGATGGACACGATCTATGCCGAAGGTCAACGACGTTACGTCGAAAGCCTGAGTTCCTACGCTCGGCAATTCGTCAATCAATTGGAAAAACCAAAAGTCGAACAGGTCGACGGTCTCTCGCCCGCGATCGCGATCGAACAAAAAAACCTCGGCTCGACTCCGCGAAGTACCGTCGGAACCGTGACCGAAGTCTACGATTACTTGCGGATTTTGATTGCTCGACTGGGAACACCTTACTGCCCCGATTGTGACGAAGGCATTGGCACGCAAACCAGCGACCAAGTCGTCGACAAGATCATGGAGTACCCCGAAGGCCAACGGTTGCTGTTGTTGGCTCCGGTTGAACTGGACACCAATCAGACTTACGAACAACTGTTTGAAGAAATCCAAGGCAACGGTTTCATCCGTGTTCGCGTGGACAACGTGACTCACGGAATCGACGAAGTTCCAGCGCTTAATCGCCGCTCGCGCCACGCAATCGAAATCGTGGTCGACCGGATCGCAATCAAAAAATCGTCTCGCTCACGCATCGCCGACAGTGTCGAATCAGCGTTGTCGATCGGCAAAGGCGTGATCAATGTTGCCGAACCTTCGGATAACATGCCGGAACAACACTGGAACGTGATCAAGCACAGCCAGCATTTATCGTGCAGTTGCTGTGGACGCAGTTTCGACACGTTGACGCCGAACAACTTTAGCTTCAACAGCCAACTTGGCTGGTGTCCTGACTGCGACGGCATCGGTACTCAAACCGGTGCGACGTCTGCGGCGATCATGAACGACGCCGAGCTTTCACTGGAGCAAGGCGCAGTGTTGCTGTGGCCGGACATGAAGTCGCCGATGTCGCAAGCGATGCTGACCGCGTGGACCAAGGGCACCGGTATTCCAAGCGACATGCCGTTCTCGCAAATGGAATCTCGCCATCGCCGGATGGTTTTTTACGGAACCGGCGATCGCTGGTTTGACGTCAAGAACGCTGACGACAAAGTCCAGTTCAGCTTCCAGTACAAAGGGGCCTACCCGACGATGGAAGAGGCCTCACGATTGTCGGCGGTACTGCGCCAACGGATGCAGTCGTTGATCGGCGAGGTGGAATGCGGATCCTGCGGTGGTAGTCGCTTGCGAGACGACGCGGCGGCGATGCGTTTCCGCGATACGACGATCGATGGCATTTGTCGGATGCCGATCGAAGGACTGTCGAAGATGCTCAAGAGCTGGAAACTGGACAAACGCGAAAAGAAAATCGCTGGCGAATTGATTCGCGAGATCGTTGGCCGCGTCGACTTCCTCAACGACGTCGGCCTTGAATACCTAACGCTCAACCGAACCGCGGCTTCATTGTCCAACGGCGAAGCCCAGCGTATTCGTTTGGCTCGGCAACTTGGTAGTGGCCTATGCGGCGTGCTGTACGTTCTGGACGAACCAACGATCGGTTTGCACCCACGCGACAACACTCGTTTGCTAAAAGCCCTCCATCGTCTCCGCGATTTGGGCAACACATTGATCGTGGTGGAACACGACAAAGAGGTCATCTCCAACAGCGACGCGATCTGTGATTTCGGCCCTAAAGCCGGCATCGGCGGCGGCGAAATCGTGGCCCAAGGCACGCCTGAGTCGCTGGGTAAAAAAGCGGGTTCAGTAACGGGCCCCTACCTGAGCGGCAAAAAAGCGATCCCAATTCCGCTCAACCGCCGCCCTGTTTTAGACCCGAAGAAGTTCCCGCAAAGCGTGGTCAAGCCAAAGAAAGCGACTAAGAAAAAGGCGGCCAAAAAGCCGGCCGCCGAAAAAACTGCCACCGAAAAACTGGCCAAAACCAAGGCTCCCACCAAGGCCGAAGCTCAAGTGCTCGCCAACGTGAAAGTAAACTCGACCGACATGCTGGCCCAAACGCTGGACGTCGTCGGAGCCAAACACAACAACCTGAAGAACATCGAAGTCAAGTTTCCACTGGAATCACTTTCGGTTGTGACCGGACCGTCGGGCTGTGGCAAGAGCTCGCTAGTCAACGATATCCTGTTCAAAGCACTTGCTCGTCGTCTCCACCGATCCGCTCAGACTCCGGGAGCCCACCGAGGCATCCGTGGGATCGAGCACATCAACAAAGTGATTCGCGTCGACCAAACTCCTTTGGGCAACAGCCCTTCGTCCAACCCGGCGACTTACACCGGTGCGTTTGATGCGATCCGCGAACTGTTTGCCCACTTGCCAGATGCGAAACTTCGCGGATTCACGTCACGTCGCTTTAGCTTCAACGTCCCCGGCGGTCGCTGCGAAGAGTGTGCGGGTAACGGTCAACGTTGCATCGAGATGCACTTCTTGCCGGACGTTTGGGTCGAATGTGAAACTTGTAAAGGCCGTCGCTACAACGAAGAGACGCTGGCGGTTCGCTACGAAGGCAAATCGATCGACGACATTTTGAAGATGCCTTGCGGCGAAGCAGTTCAACTGTTCCACAACATTCCCAAGATCCGTCGCATTCTGCAGACGCTCTGCGATGTGGGACTCGACTACTTGCAGTTGGGGCAATCCGCTCCGACCCTGTCCGGCGGTGAGGCTCAACGAGTGAAACTCTCAGCCGAACTTTCTCGACCAGACACTGGCCGTACGTTGTACTTGCTGGACGAACCGACGACAGGTTTGCACTTTGACGATTTGCAGAAACTACTGGACGTTATCCAACGCTTGATCGACGTGGGCAACACCGTCGTTTTGATCGAACACAACCTTGACCTGATCAAAGCCGCTGACTGGATGATCGAACTCGGCCCCGAAGCCGGCCTCAACGGCGGTTCGATTGTGGCTCAAGGAACCCCCGAGATGGTGGTCGAGTACGCCAAGGCGGCTCTGGCAGCGGCCTCCAAAACCGGCAAGAGCAAAGCCGGGATCCCGCGCAGCTACACCGGTGAAGCGTTGATCCCAGTGCTAGAAGAAGACCCGTACAAGAAACGAAAAAACTACGACCCAGACAAAGACGATCGCTGGAAGAAAGGCGATTTGGACATCGAAGACGTCGGCTTGTCCGCGCTCATGCCATGGGAATCCGACGGCCGACGTTGGCACACCAAAGATCGAGTCGGGCGTTCGGGCGAGACCGTCAACTGGGACGGCGATGTGCTCAAACGAGTCGTCGACACGATCCAGCAGCACGAAGGCTTTGCGGCGACGAACTGGAACGACCAATCGGTTGTCGAAATTGCTGGCACGAAAAAGAACGAAAACTGGTTCTTCCAAGCACTCACTGGTGACCCTTGGTTCTTGAAGATCAAGTTCCGCGTCCGCCCAAAGACTTTCAAACGAGAAGAATTGGTCGCGCAGATTCCTTTGCTTTCGGCCAACGACTTGGATGACATCCCGGTATACGGCAACGCTCCGCGAGTTCGTTTGACCAGTATCAAGGCATCGTGGCAGGAAGTTGAAATCAAAGCCAACAACCTGAAAGAGATCGACATTCCGGGCTTCTGGGAGTTCTTAGAAACCGCGGCCAACAGTTTCCAAAATAAGAAAAACGCCAAACCGATCGACATGGCGGCTCAAACCCCCTGGGCTAAGCTGGGCAAAAAATGGCACCTGATGCAAAAAGGCTTCGATGCCGAGGCGGCGTGGGCTCCGGAAGTTTTGGAAGCGTTGGAAGCAACGCTGTCCGAAGCTGCTCCCGACAGCGAGTTTCAGTGGGCCAATGAACAAGTCGTTCACGTGGTGCTACCTGATCACCAACTGCCATGGGCGAGCATTCACACGAAGCAGGCCGATGGATTGTGGCTGAATGTCCCTGTCCCTAAAGGCGAAGTAGAACACGATGCGGTATCGGGATTGGCCAGCGATACGGACGTTACTGCTGAAAATGAATCAGACGTCGTTCGATTAGGCTTTTCGAAAGTCGATGAAGTAAACGCCAGTGACTTGAAAGAGTTCCTGAGCCAGCGAGCAGCAGCAGCGGGCTAGACCGGGCGGCAACTTTTGGCTGCTCACAAAACGGCCATCAACCTTGCGCGAATTCGCAGCACGCTCAGATTCGATTTTGTTTTCGACATGAAATTACTTATGCTTAACGGCGTAGTCAAGTTTTGGCTACGCCGTTTGGCGTTGGTAAAACGTGTTTCAAATGGCAACCTTTTTTTTGAGCGACGCACGTTTTTGTTTTGTCGCGGAGCGTTGGGATAAGCACTTAGCCATTCGCGTTTATTTGCATCCATTGCCGGTTTCAAACTTTGGCTGAATGTTACTGGTGTGGCTAGACCGACAACTCCATCAGCTTAGAACCTAAATCCCGAGCCCGTTACACAACGGCCTCGCCTTCCGGTTACCCGTTAAACGACCTGTTTTAACCAGAGCACACAAATGATTGCTGACCATCGCAACTGGCTCCCGCTGGTTGCCACTTTCATCCTGTCGCTGGCATCCCTTGCCAACGCAACCGCAACCGCGCAAGTCAAAAGCTTCCACCTTTCTTCGCTCGATGGCGGCAAGCTGATCGTTGAACCAGTCGAATCCGTCGAAGTAAACGACGCCAAACTAACCGTGCTGTTCTTCTCGGGCATCGAGTGTCCGCTTGCTAAACTGTACGCGCCGCGAGTTGCTTCTCTGGCGGACACGTACCCGAAGTCCACACGTTTTTTTGGCATCAGCAGCAACCAACAAGACTCAGCCGAAGAATTTCAACAGTTCGCAACCGACCACAAAATCAAATTCCCCTGCGGCAAAGACTTCAATAATGTCGTCGCCGATCAATTCAAAGTAAAACGTACCCCCGAAGTCATCGTGCTCGACCAAGACTTCACCATTCGCTACCGAGGCCGCGTCGACGATCAGTACTCGCCCGGCATCGCTCGCAACTCCATCAAACGACAAGACCTAAAAATCGCGATCGATGAATTACTCGCCGGCAAGCCAGTTACCGAACCAACAACCGCCGCCGAAGGCTGTTTGTTAGGCCGAGTCAAACAGCCAGTCGAAAAGCCAACGGTAACCTACGCCAATCAAATCTCACGGATCTTTCAAGCCAATTGTAACCAGTGCCATCGCGACGGCGAGATCGGTCCGTTCGTGCTGGACGACTTTGAAGAAGCCGTTGGCTGGGGCGACATGATCGTTGAAACCATTGACAATGGCCGCATGCCGCCGTGGCACGCCGACCCAAATCACGGCTCGTTTTTGAACGACCGCCGGATGAACGAAACGGACAAAGAATTAGTCCGCAAATGGGTAGAAGACGGCACGCCGTATGGCGATGCGGCGGACCTTCCCGATAAAACAATCTACACCACTGGCTGGCGACTTCCCCAAGAACCTGACTTGGTCGTGCCAATGCGAAAGAATCCCTTCACCATTCCTGCCGATGGCTCGGTCGACTATCAGTACTTCGTCGTCGACCCGAAATTCACGGAGGACAAGTGGGTTTCCGCAGTCGACGTTACGCCAGGCAACCGCAGTGTGGTTCACCACAGCATCGTCTTTATTCGCCCTCCCAACGGCGAACTCTTGCCTGACCTCGGCTGGCTTGGAGCCTACGTGCCGGGCCAAACAGGCATCGAATTCTCGAAGTCGCGAGCTCGTTTCGTTCCCAAAGGATCGAAGCTGGTTTTCCAACAACACTACACGCCCAACGGAACCGAACAAACCGACCTGACGAAAATCGGTTTGGTCTTTTCCAATGAAAGCGAAGTTACCGAGCGTCTGGAAACCTACATGGCGATCGACCAAAGTTTTGAAATCAAACCCAACGATCCCAATCATGTCGTCAACGTTCGCTTGGGTAGGATTCCTAAAAACGGAAAACTGCTAAGCATCAGCCCCCACATGCATTTTCGCGGCAAGTCGTTTACAGCCAAACTGACCACCCAGGGCAATGGCGACAACAAAGGCGACACGTCGACGATTTTGAGCGTGCCGGCTTACGACTTTAACTGGCAACACATTTACCAATTCCGCGAACCGCTGCCCCTATCGGATGTTCGTTCAATCACAGCCGCGATCGCGTTTGATAACTCAGACGGCAATCCGTTCAACCCCGACCCGAAAAAGTACGTGACGTGGGGCGACCAGACTTGGGAGGAAATGGCGATCGGGTTCTTTGATGTCGCGGTCCCTCGCACCCCTCGAAAAAAGCAACCGGAGCAACCCGCCAAAAAAACACCCGCTCAAACCAAAGCCGACACAGAGAAAGCAGCCAAGCTGGAAGCCAGAGTCAGCAAGCTGGTTGAGGAGTACTTCGAGCGTTTCGATGCGGACCAAGACGGAATCATCATGCATGCTGAATTGCCGCTGTCGGTTAGGAGAAAGGTTTTTGGACGGTTCAACACTGACGGCAAGGCTGGCCTTTCTCGCGAAGATATCGCTGAACAAGCGAGGCGACGCTTTGAGCGTGAATGATTGTATTGGGATTTGCAAAAACTCCTTATCGCCCAAAATTCCCTAGCGCTAAAAGCGTCTGCATTTTAAAGCCCACCGCCTTCGTCCGATTTTCGGCGAGTGCTGACTACGCCCCCAAAACGGTCCGCCTTTCCAGCTTAAGCACACCCAAGAAAGCCACGAGTGACAGAGCAACTTAAACCTTCTGATCGCTTGTTTGATCGCGCAACCAACTGGATCGTCGATCTGCCCTGGGTGACCACGTTTTTGCTGACGCTGATCACCTCAATCGCCTTGATCGGCTACTACAATCCGAACTTGGTCACCGACCTGTTTCGCAGCAAAGAACTCGAAGTTCAAGAGACGGAATCCAATCAACCACGCAACGCCATTCCTGTTGCTAAGCAGGTCGAAGCGATGCCGTTGCGAGGCGATTCGGTTCTGGTCGTCCAATCCGATTCCTTGTTTACTCAACAAGGCACCCGAGCCCTCCGCAAGCTCGTCGAAACCCTCGAGGCCCAAGACCATATCAAGAACGTCTTGTGGATGGACAAGATCCCGATGCCTAACGCGTTCAGCATTCCGGCTCCGATCCTCCCTCACCCAACCGCATCGGAAGCAAGCTTTCAAAACGCGAAAGAGAAAGCCCTCAACCACCCGATCGTCCACGGGCATTTTCTCTCTAGCGATGCCAAGACGTTGATCATGATGGTGGACTTCGATTACTTGTTCATCAAATCCGACGCGGATTGCTGCGAGGGACTGCGAACGCTCGCCGAGCAAGCCGTGGCGGACTTCACCGAGGTTGAGTTTGAATTTGGCGTGACGGGCGAAGTTCCGTTTCATGTAACCGCCACAAAATCGCGAGACGCGAATCTGTTTTTCTACCAAACGATTGGCTACACCATGATCGCTCTCATGGCGGTCATCTTGTTCCGTGGCATCGCCGCAGTTTTTGTGGTTGCGATTGCCCCTGCGCTGGGGGTATTTTGGACGATGGGCATCATTCGCTTCTTTGAATTCCAAGGAAATCCATTTAACGACGTCGTGCTGCCGGTGCTCGTGAGCTTGGTCGGTTTGACCGATGGGGTGCACTTGATGGTCCAGATCCGCAAGCTCCGCACAGCCGGGCTTGAGCCACGCGACGCCGCGAAACTTGGGATCCGCCAAGTCGGTTTGGCGTGTGCGTTGACTTCGTTGACCACCGCGATCGGGTTCGCCTCGCTGAGCCTAGCCAATCACACGTTCGTCCAGGAGTTTGGGTACTGCTGCGTGATCGGCGTACTGCTGACGTTCATCTCCGTCGTCACCACGATCCCCTTGATCTGCGCGACCAGGCTTGGAAAGTACGTGCAGACCGGCCAAGATAAAAGTTTGATCGATAAAAATCTGGCCAAAATCGGAGGCGTGGTCACCTTCGTGCTGCCGCGCAAGAAGCTCGTCAGCTACATCGCGATCATTTCAACCGCCGCGTTCATCCTGATCTCACTAACCCTGCGGCCCGACGAACGCCTGTCGAACATGCTGCCCGAAGGCTCCGAAGCCGTCGTCACGATGGCCAAACTGGATGTCGCGTTAGCAGGAATCGAAGAGGCCAATGTCCATATCGAATGGAACGAATTACCGACCGACTCGCGCGAGTTTGTCTCGGTGATCGCTCAAGTGGACAAAATCTTGCAAAGCGAACCGTTGATCGGCCATCCGCTATCGATTTGCTCGTTGATCGAATCACTGCCCGGCGATGGCTTAGCGGAGGACCGACTATCGTTATTAGAAATCGTGCCGCCGGAGATCACGAGGAACTTTTTCAAGCCTGAACAACGCTACGCGACGGTTTCGTTTCGAGTACAAGACTTAGGGATCGCAGCTTATGACGGTGCTTTCAACCGAATCACTGCGGCCCTTGAAAAGGTAGAAGCCGATCACCCGGCGTTCAAGGTGTCGCTGGGAGGCCAGCCGGTTTGGCGTTGGGAGAACCTGTTCCAAATCGTGGTCGACCTAGCGACGAGCCTAGGGGTTGCTTCGCTGATTATCTTTGCGGTGCTGGCGATTGTGTATCGGTCGCTTCGGATTGGTTTAATTTCGATCATCCCCAATATGTTTCCGCTGGCGGTGGCCGGTGTGTACCTAGCGGTGACGGAACAATCCCTGGAAGTCGTTACCGTTTGCGCGTTCACGGTTTGCTTGGGGATCGCGGTCGATGACACGATCCACTTTTTGACTCGGTACCAAGAAGAAAAGGCCCAGCACGACGACGAATTGGTCGCAATTCATAATGCGTTTACTGGGGTTGGAACCGCATTGATCATGACCACAATCATTTTGGTTGCCGGATTCACGACGGTGCTGGTGAGCGACTCGCGGGACCACTTCACGTTCGCATCGATGGCGATCATCACGCTTTCAGCGGCGTTGTTCGCGGACTTGGTTTTCTTGCCCGCCCTGCTGGCTCATTTCATGCCCAAGTCGGACACCGATTAGTAACTCGTCTCTCCGAGAATGATCTTGTCACCCTCAATGGAAGCCCGCGGCGGCAGCAAGGACCCGAGCGGCAGCGAGCACGCAAGCGGCAGCGAGGATGCTTCCAGCCTACCACGAGCGCGAGGCAAGGCGGCTGCTACAATTTGGTCAAAGAAGAGTTGACCTGCGTCGTTGAAATCAGTTCCAAAACGATCGTTAACTACATTGATCAGCTTGGGTGACGTGAACTTCACGTTGAATTTCTTTTGGCATTGGGGGCATCCGCACGTGGTGAGTTATTAGGTCAGAGAGACACCATTATTGCACTATGGTTTACGTGCATCAGAGCGGGGCGGAGTGAAACCTGAACCAAGATACCCGCTGTCGCGACAAGCCAAACGCAGGACGATGACGACTCTCGATTTTCAGTTCTATTTCCCCGCATGACTGAGAACCTGCTACGCCAATCCTGCTTTTACTGCCGTCCAGCGTAGGCTCGGGCTAGGTAGAACTGACCTGCAACTCACCCAACCTAGGCCGGCAACCTTTCTAATACATTGCAACAAAAAACGGCGACCTCATAAGAGACCGCCGTTGCTGAAGCTACAGTTTTCAGGTGCTTAATTAAGGCGTCACTTCGATGGTGGCAAAGTAATCTTCCAACGTTTCTGCTCGACGAATTTCTTCGACCGTGCCGTCCTCTTTGAGCAACAACTCGGCACTTCTGAGTTTTCCGTTGTACTGGAAACCCATCGAGTGCCCGTGAGCACCGGCGTCGTGAATTACGGCCAAATCGCCGATCTCGATCTCTGGCAACTTGCGATTAATTGCGAACTTGTCGTTGTTTTCGCAGAGCGAACCAACAACGTCCACCACTTGAGTGGCTTCAGCGTCTTCTTTGCCCAAGATCGAAATGTGGTGATAAGCGCCATACATTCCCGGCCGCATCAGGTTCGCCATGCAAGCGTCGACACCAACGTATTGCTTGTAGATGTCTTTCTTGTGGACTACTTCGGTGACCAAGTAGCCGTACGGGCCAGTGATGATTCGTCCGTTTTCAAGGTAGATCTTCAGTGGATCAGCAGCCGAACCAGCGATCATTCGCTCGTAAGATTCTTTGATCCCTGAAGCAACCTCGCCGATCGGCAACGCCTCTTCGCCCGGACGATAAGGAATCCCCATGCCGCCGCCAAGATTGACGAATTCGATGCGGATACCGAGCTTTTCGTGCAACGCCAACACCAGCTCGAATAGCATCTCTGCGGTTTCAACGAAGAACTTCGGATTCAGCTCGTTTGAAGCCACCATCGTGTGCAAACCAAACCGTGTCGCACCGAGTTTTTGAGCTTTGGCGTAGCCTTCGAAAAGCTGCTCACGAGTGAAACCGTACTTGGCTTCTTGCGGCTCGCCGATGATGGCGTTGCCGGTTCGCAGCGGGCCAGGGTTGTAGCGGAAACAAATCAGCTCTGGCATGCCGACGGTTTCGGCTAAGTAATCCACGTGAGACAAATCGTCCAAGTTAATCACGGCGCCGAGCTCTTTGGCTTTGGCGTAGTCTTTGGACATGGTGTTGTTGGACGTGAACATGATATCTTCGCCAGTCACACCACAGTGATCGCTGATGATCAGCTCAGCCAAGCTTGAGCAATCCGCGCCGAACCCTTCTTCGGCCAACAGCTTCAAAATCGCCGGCGTCGGTGTGGCCTTGACCGCGAAGTATTCTTTAAAATCAGGGCACCAAGAAAAGGCGGCGATCAAATCACGAGCACATTTGCGAATGGCGGCTTCGTCATAGATGTAAAACGGAGTCGGAAAACGCTCTCTAAGCTTTGCGACCAAAGCACTGTCAAAAGGTAATGTTCGTTCAGACAAGTTTAGAGTCCTATGTAAGATTGTTCGTTGCGATTGCGATCGGAACCGAGGCAAGCCCAAAGAGCTTTATCGGTCGGTTCGTGTCGGCCGAGCGGTAGGCTCAGCACGGGCAGAGATTATCCACGAAATACCGTTGATATCAAGCGCCGCTTAACAGATGACATCGTGAAACTCGACATATGTTGGCAGGCTGGAACGGCTGAACGTTCAGATGCTGAACCCCAGATGTACACCGATAAACACCGTTTTTTCAAAACCCACAGCATCCATGTGCCTTTACGTTCATAGGTGGTTAGCTTGCACGCCCGCAAACCTACCATTCGGCCAATTGTGCTTATGCGCAAAAACCAATCGCTTGCAGCTTGGATCGACAAGCAATATTCTGGCCGCCGGTGATAATGCGGGCTTGAGCAAACGGCAAACGGCAAACGGCCGACCATTCCGTGGTTCCGTACGCCCTGCCTGAACGAAACAGGGCGTACGCTTCGAGGCTGTGAACTTTGCCCCGTTTAGACGATAACCCCGATGGTGCGATGCCGCTCGCTACGACAACCGGTACGATCGCCCTACGGCTCAATTCGACATCCCAATGCGATGGATATATTCGCAACCTTCCCGCTGCCAGCCATACGGTGAACTTGGTCGCCGAACGCCCAGGCTACATTTCAGATTCCACCTCAAATCAATCTTCACATATCGCATAGCGCATAGCGCCCGAAAGGCCACTGATGGCTCAAAACGATTCTATTTTCTCAGGCTGCATTCCTGCACTAATGACCCCCTGCTCGGCTAACGGCGTGCCTGATTTCGACGCTCTGGTAGCGACCGCCAAAAGCCTGATCGCTGCCGGCATGCGAGGCGTGGTCTATTGCGGATCGATGGGCGACTGGCCGTTACTGACTGACAAAGAACGCAAAACTGGCGTCGCTCGATTGGTCGAAGCGGGCATTCCTGTCGTCGTCGGCACCGGAGCAAAGAACTCACGCGACGCGGTTGATCACGCAGCCCACGCTCAAGAAGTCGGCGCCGCGGGGCTGATGGTGATCCCTCGTGTTCTCTCTCGCAGCAGCTCTCCAGCGGCACAGCGAAATCACTTTGCGGACATCCTCAAAGCAGCTCCCAGCCTGCCGGCGGTGATCTACAACAGCCCGTACTACGGCTTTGAAACCAAGGCAGATTTGTTCTTTGATTTGCGCGCGGAGTTCTCGACTTTGATTGGGTTCAAAGAATTTGGTGGCAGTGATTCGCTCAGCTACGCAGCTGAATTCATCACCAGCGGCTGTGACCAGCTGATCTTGATGGTCGGCGTGGACACCCAGGTTTTCCACGGTTTCATCAACTGCGGAGCGGGCGGAGCGATCACGGGCGTGGGCAATGCATTGCCGACAGAAGTGCTGCGTTTGGTCGAGCTTTGCGAACAAGCCGCCGCTGGCGACGCCGAAGCTCGGAGGCTTGCCCAAGAGCTAAATGATGCGATGAAGGTGCTGTCGACGTTCGACGAAGGCCCGGATCTGGTGCTGCATTACAAGCACTTAATGGTCTTGGAAGGGCACAAGGAATACGAGCACCAGCTGTATGCATCGGACCAGCTGAGCAACAGCCAGCGGGCTTATTTGACCCAGCAATGGCAGCTGTTCCGAAACTGGTGGGGCAACTGGAGCGGAAAGAAGTAAGCCAGCGCAAGCACCTGTCATCCTCCGGTACCAAGGCAGCGCCTGGTTGCCGGATGCTTTGGTGCCGAATGCCTTTGAGACCTTGGCTCGCGTGCGGATTCGCCCGGCCAATTTCATTTCCCCTGCGACTGTGCTTCGACCATCTTTTGGACCATCGGCATGACCACCTTGCGGTAGATGCCTGCGGCGATGGGGAACTTTTTCATTTGCTCAAACGCCCGATACATCGCTTGGCCTTCTGCCTCGGTCACCGGGATTTCCAGTTCGCGTCCGCGATCATCCACGAGAGTCGTTACGTAGTCCCAGCCACCTTCTGAATTTCGAGCCCTTGTGACATCCGCGACCTGCGCTTTGTCTAGGTCGATGTCGCCTGCTTCGACATCTTTGGGTTTCCTAACTGCATATTGCTCCGTATCCAAACCTAGCGACGAAGCGATCTTGCTCGCGACTTCGTCGGTAGACTCCTGACTGGAGACCGACTCCAGCCGCTTGAGATGCTTTTCAAGCTGGTCCAGTTTTTGTTCGTCGGGGACCTGCTGAGCCGCCTCGATCTGCGATTGCAAAGATCTTTGAATCTCCGCGTCGGCAACGGCACTGGCACGACGCTTCGCCGGCACTTCTGATGCCGGCAACGAATTTCGCGGTGACGCATCCCTCGACGACTCGGAGCTCGACGACGCTTCACTCGCGAGCGGTGTCTTGGCAGCAGGCATGTACCAACCCAAAAGCGCAAGAACAACAACGAAATGAACGACGACCGAAACAATAATGGCTCGTCGAATCCGCTGGCTTCGACGGGAAACTTGAACCGGCGAGGCATCACCGTTGACATCGATTGAGTCGCTTTCAGGGGGTGGATTACTCACAGTAACCACCAAGATTGATCGCAAAAATCCTCATGCGATCGCCACCAAAGGCAAAGAGAAACAGTTTTTGAAGGGGCTTAAACATGACGAGAAACATCAAGGACCGAAACATTGCAAAGAGCGATCGAAGAACGCATTGTAATTGAAACCGGGTCGATTGATAAACCGCAGTCAGAATTGATAAAACGAGGTAAAAACCGATGAAACGCTGCCAGAACAATAACCCAAACAGCAGCCAGCCAGCCAGTGCCCGAGACGGTTGATTCGCGTCAAAAAGCCTTGCAGGAGGGCATTTCAAACGGGCAAAAATTCTGGCGATCCGTTTTTATCTGGCGTTGTTTTACTGGAGAAATCGGGAATTGGCGTCGATTTTAGCTATTGATGCCGGCCAGCACCTGACGTAGAATCCGCGGCCTTAATAAATAGCAAAGTTAACTCAGATTCAATATCATGACGATCGATAAAAGCCTGAAAATCAAAGCCGGCGGGGCACAGACAAGAAACGTTTTGACTCGCCCTGAGCGACTTGCGAAGCTAATCAGCGATGATCGCTGGGAAGAAGGCGATCCGGTTTACGGCTTACCAAAAGTTCGCGTCGCTAAAGTCTCAATGAAGAAAAAGAAGAAAGCCAAGACCGAAGAAACTGAAGAAAAGTAGTCTTTCGGCAAGCATTCATTGCTGCTATCCAGAAAAACCAAAAAAGAGCCGCGATCCTATCGCGGCTCTTTTTTTTGTGCGCAGTGTTTTGTGCGCAGCGTAACGGCCCATGGCCTGCATCACCTCAATCGCAACCGCAATCGCCCTACACACCGGTATCGCGAACCGCTCGTCCAAGAGACATAAAACACCAGACATCACGAGTGCTTCTAGCTATTCCCCGCCTAATCCCGGGCGCGAAATTAAGATTATGAGTAGCACCGAGGGCAATAGGCTGCAAGCTTCATGCAGCAATTTAGATACGACGACCATTCAGTTGGCTTTTGGCTTCGAATTGGCAGAACTGCCCACTCAGCCTCGCCAGCCAGCAACACAATAGGCAGGCTGCAACAACCTTGCCGACTGCAACCGACTTCCAGCCTTGCTGGTCGAAATCGAGTCGATAGACCAACAGGTGCAAAGCACCCTGTAATTCGATTCCTTTCTCACCCTGCCCAGCTCCATGGATCGCAACAACGAAACCAGCCTACAATCGATTTACAACCGCGTAACGATGCTGGCCAAACAGCGACTAGCCGGCTTCTCTCGCAACACCGAACTAGACTACCGCGAGTCGTACCTGTTTCGCAACGACCATGTTTGCGGAGTCAAAATCACCGCCGGTCCGTTCGTCGCGAAATGGTACGAAAGCGACGACAAAATCGAGTTTTTCCGGGACTTAACGCCCCTGGGAACCGTTTCTATCCACGGCGACCGAGGCAGTAAAGCAGCCTAATTCTGCCAAGCTAAAACCGCGACCGAACCGGCTCAAGCCGAACTCGCTCGGATTTATATTTCAGCGAAATCCGACAAACTGCGAACAAAGTTCAGGCTGTTGTAACGAATTTGAAATTCCTTGCCGATAAACCGGCGGTGCTCATTGCCAAACGGTTTTTTTTGTGCACAATCCCCGCCTCACTAGGTGATGCGAATTCGAACACCTCGAACCGTTTCAGCAAGAGTGAGAAACTGAGTTAAATTTGGGATTTTTGCAGTTGACGATCGGGCAACCGGACAATATCTTCTGCGTCTTTCCAAAATTCATCGGAAAACGATCTTCACGCCGAACTAACGCTTTGGTTGAAAACAACCTGAGCTTCTCGGCGACACCAACAGCGAGGTAAACGTGGTTGGTTCATGTGAGACAAGATCGTCAAAGAAATAAAATTGTTTACGGGTTCGATGTTGTCATCGAACAAAAGTTCTCGAAGGAACAAAACGCGTGGCTGCAAATTCAAATACAGAAGTTATCCGCATTCGAATGGAAGCATACGACCACTCGGTCCTGGACCAGAGTGCTGCTGAAATCGTGGATACAGCCAAGCGTACTCACTCGGAAGTGCACGGTCCTATTCCGTTGCCGACTCGGATTGAACGCTACACCGTTTTGTCTTCGCCCTTTGTAAACAAGAAGGCTCGTCAGCAGTTCGAGATCCGAACTCACAAGCGTTTGATTGACATTGTTCAAGCAACCGCCAAGACGATTGAAGCCTTGAACAAATTAAACTTGCCAGCGGGCGTTGATGTAGAGATCAAGATCAAGACCGCCTAAGGCGAAAGTGTTTAGTTTTTAATCTGCTGAAAAGCGTAACGATATATATGTACGGAAGCCGGCGGGATAACCAACTCAATTAGAGCGGTTCCCATCGGTTGGTCCAATTGGATAATAAGGCGATAGTCATGACAAAAGGCATACTCGGCCGTAAGGTTGGGATGACGCAGGTGTTCGATCCGGAAACGGGTGTCGCAACTCCCGTCACAGTGATCGAAGCAGGGCCTTGCAAGGTTCTTCAGCTTCGCAGCGAAGAGACAGATGGCTATTCAGCGGTTCAGTTGGGTTACCTAGACAAAAAGCGACCTTCCAAAGAGCGTCGTTCACGTCGCAGCCAAGCAGCACGTTCAGAGCGTGGGCACGTTGCGGACATTAAGTCAAAGCGAAGTGCACGTCTTGCTGCTGCTGGTGTTGAGCCAAAAGCTAAGGCGAACTGCGAACCTCAAAAGTTCATCCGCGAATTGCGTGGCTGTGTCGAAGGTTACGAAGTTGGCTCCGACGTCGCGGTTGACGTTCTTGACGGCGTAGTAAAGGTCGACGTTATCGGCGTCAGCAAGGGTCGCGGTTTTGCAGGGGTTATGAAGCGTCATAATTTCTCGGGCCAACGAGCGACTCACGGCGTGAAGAAGTGTCACCGTCATGCTGGCGGTACTGGCATGAGTGCATGGCCAAGTCGTACCTTCAAGGGCAAGCGGATGGCGGGCCACTACGGTTCTGCTCAAGTCACTGTTCGCAACTTGGGTTTGCACAAGATCGACACCGAGAACAACTTGTTGTTGGTTCAAGGTGCTGTGCCAGGTCCAAATGGCGGTTATCTAGTTATCCGTGAAACCAACAAGAAGTAGGGTTGAAGCTATGGCAAGTTTGCCTATTTTTGATGTTTCCGGAAAAGAAATCGGTAAGTACGAGATCGATCCGACGGAAATCGCCGCAACGGTCAATCGTCAGTTGCTGCACGATGTTGTTGTGATGTATCAAGCAAACGCGCGACAGGGTTCGCACAAGACCAAGAATCGGTCTGAGGTTGCTGGTAACCGCAAGAAGATGTACAAGCAAAAAGGTACGGGTAACGCTCGTGCTGGCTCGCGTGCTTCGAACATTCGTCGCGGTGGTGGTCACGCGTTTGCGATCCGCAATCGTGACTATAGCTACCGTTTGCCTCGTAAAGCAATCCGCTTGGCGACTCGCATGGCATTGGCTGGCAAGATTCAAGACGAACAGGTTGTCGTGATCGACAGCTTGTCAATGGACGCACCGAAGACAAGCGTTGTCGCTAAAATGCTAAAGGGAATGGGCCTTGAGGGCACAACTGCTTTAGTCGCGACGGCTGAGCACTCTCCGAATGTATATAAGAGTGTTCGCAACGTTCCTGGTGTTGAAGTTTTGCAGGCCTCAGACTTGAACGCGTTGGCGATTCTTCGTCCACAGCGAATGGTCATCGAGAAGGCAGCTATTGACCAACTGAAAAACAAAGTCAAACCAGAAGCAAAGGGCTAGGTCATGGGCAAGGTTTATACAAAACGAACAAAGAAGCCAGTAGCACCGGCTAAGATTGTCCTGGAACCACATCAGGTGATCGTCAAGCCGGCCGTGACTGAAAAGGCAATGTTTCAGTCAACTGAGCTTAACCAATACACATTTAAGGTCAACATTCTGGCTACCAAACCAGAGATCAAGGCAGCGGTTGAGTCGCTGTTCGAGGTCAAGGTGACTGGCGTTTCTACCCAGATTCGCAAAGGTAAGCCTCGCCGTAGTCGTTTCACGACAGGGCGAACGAAGACTTGGAAGAAGGCGATTGTTACGCTCGACTCCGATAGCCGGATCGACTTCTTCTAAACGAGAAGTCGTGAGGTTCCTCGGGTCAGTGATCGGTTTCGGTCGGTAGTAAAAAGATAAACGGACAAGTTTGATGGCAATTAGAAAATACAAACCAACCTCCGCTGGGCGACGCGATGCCAGTGTTAGTGACTTTAAGGAACTAACCAAGGGCGCGAAGCCAGAGAAGAGCCTGTTGCGACCAATGGTGAAAACCGCGGGCCGAAACAACCAAGGTATTATTACTGCTCGTCATCGTGGTGGTGGGCATAAGCGTCGTTATCGGGTCATCGATTTCAAGCGTAATAAAGATGGCATCAAGGGTGTCGTGAATTCGATCCAGTACGATCCGAATCGCAGTGCTTATATTGCTTTGGTTTACTACGTCGACGGTGACAAGCGTTACATTATTGCTCCTGAGGGTCTTGAGAAGGGCCATGAGGTAATGAGCGGTGCCGATGCAACACCGACGGTTGGTAACTGCCTGCCTTTAAAAAACATTCCATTGGCGACAGTGGTTCACAATATCGAGATGCGTCCTGGCCAAGGTGGTATTCTGGTTCGCAGTGCTGGAACCGGTGCGGTCCTGCAAGCTCGCGAAGCGAATTGGGCTCAGTTAGCTCTGCCGTCTGGTGAGATTCGACGTGTACCGAGTAATTGTAAAGCAACGATCGGAAAAGTCGGCCACTCGGAACACGGTTCAGTTGTTTTGGGTAAGGCTGGCCGATCACGTTGGTTGGGTCGCCGTCCACATGTCCGTGGTACTGCGATGAACCCGGTCGATCACCCGCACGGTGGTGGTGAGGGTCGCACAAAAGGTGGTCGTCATCCGGTTAGTCCGTCTGGCGTTCCAGCCAAAGGTGGGTCAACTCGTCAGCGAGCCAAGGCTTCCAACGCTTCGATCGTACGCCGTCGTAAGTCACGACGTTACGGTCAACTACGAGTCAAATAACACTAGATAGTTAGCTGCAGAAATCAAATGAGTAGATCACAGAAAAAAGGGCCGTTCGTAGACGAAAAGCTTTTCCGCAAAGTTCAAAAAGCGGAAGCAGCCGGGAGTCGCGAGCCAATCAAAACTTGGGCTCGGTCATGTACCGTCATTCCTGAGTTCATTGGCTACACTTTCCTAGTTCACGATGGCCGCAAGCATGTCAAAGTCCAAGCGACGGAAGACATGGTGGGTCACAAGTTGGGCGAGTTTGCTCCGACGCGGACGTTCAAGGGCCACAGTGGTAGTAAGAAAAGATAGTAGACGGCCGCTGGCTTTGGCCAGCAGCAGTATTGGCATTGCTTTCTGGTTGTAGGTGACTAGTGGCAGCAACGTTTGAATCAAAACATACGAAGCAGAATCATGGTATTTCGATCAAAACACAAGTACGCTCGAATCAGCGCCCAAAAGGTGCGTCCGGTCGCGGATTTGGTTCGCGGCAAGTTCGTCGACGAAGCCTTGGACATCCTTAGGTACCAGCCTCAGCGTGGTGCTCGGATGTTAGAGAAGGTTATCAAGACCGCTCTTGCTAATGCGATGGACCCGGATCAAAACCCAGGTCAAATGATCAACGAGCAGAACTTGTTTATATCGGAATGCTGCATCGACGCAGGACCGATGTTCAAACGGGTTCGCCCAGGTGGTCGAGGCATGTCGTTCATGATCAAAAAGCGTATGTCGCACATCCGTGTTGGCATCGAAGAAGTTTAACGTACACACAGTTTTTTGGACAATCGAGCGGTGATAAGTTTGCCGCGACCATTGATAAGTTAGTGAGTCCAGTATGGGTCAAAAAGTAAATCCAATCGCGTTTCGCACCGGTGTCATGGAAGGCTGGAAAAGCCGTTGGTACGCCAAGACCGGTGATTTGTTTGCAACGCTGTTGGTAGAAGACAAAAAGATCCGTGACTTTGTAGGGAAGCATCCCACGCAAAACTACAAAGCCGCCGGTATCGATCGAGTAGAGATTGAGCGTACTCGTGATGAAGTGAAGGTCACTTTACACGTCGCTCGGCCTGGTTTGATCATTGGTAAAAAAGGCCAAGAAGTCGAACGTTTGCAGATCGAAATACAGAACTTGATCGGGCGCCGCGTCAATCTTAAGGTTGAAGAGGTAAGCCGACCTGACTTGCAGGGCCAATTGGTGGCCGAGAAGATTGCAGAGCAGTTGGTACGACGAGCAAGTTTTCGACGTGCGATGAAGCGTGCGGCAGAAGAAACAATGGACGCAGGTGCTAAAGGGATTAAGATCCAGTTGGCCGGTCGTCTAGGTGGAGCTGAAATGGCTCGACGAGAGAAACACATCAGTGGTTCGATTCCTTTGAGTACGATTCGTGCGAAAATCAGTTATGGTTTTTACGAAGCGTTGACTGCTCAAGGGCACATCGGAGTTCAAGTTTGGATTAATCAAGGTAATTACGGAGACGAAATCGATGGCTCAGATGCCAAAGCGGGTCAAGCATCGAAAGGTCCAAAGAGGTCATATAAAAGGTAACGCCACTCGTGGTAATAAAGTTATCTTTGGTGACTACGGGCTTCAATCACTTGATCCAGGTTGGTTGAAGGCTCAGACCATCGAAGCAGGCCGTATCGCAGCCCAACAATACGTACGCGGTATCGGTAAATTGTACATTCGGGTTTTCCCACACCGGTCGATCACATCGACTCCGTTGGAAACTCGGATGGGTAAAGGTAAGGGTGAACCGGAATACTGGGTCGCAACGATCAAGCCCGGAACTATCCTTTACGAATTGAGTGGCGTGACTGAACAGCAAGCGAAGATTTGCTTTGCTCGTTTGGCTCACAAGATGCCATTCAAGGTCCGCATGGTAAAACGTCGGCCCATGTAAAATTGCCGGAGCCGCGAGGCTTTGGTTGCCGAACCCATCGTTTTTTCGGTGGGCTTGGCAAACGCAACAGTCGAGTCGTTTTGCTTCGGTGAGAACCGGGAGCAATTCGACAAAGACGATTTTCATATAAGATTTATTTCGGTTTTAACCAACCCTGTTGATAGCCATGTCAAGCCTTTCCGAATTGCGAGAGATGAGTAACGATCAGATGAATGCTGTGCTTCGTGAAGCCTGCAAAGATCTGTTCAACTTGCGAATTAAAGCTCAAACTGACCGTTTGGACGCTCCTTCCGAGATGAAGCGTAACCGCAAGTTGATTGCTCAAATCAAAACCCTTGTTCGTGAGCGAGAAATCGCCCAGGTACAGGCTAGAGCAACTGCCGAAGCCAACGTTGCAGCTCAAACCGCAGCAGCAGAATAAGCAGTTTCGCAAACGCGAACGATCAACAGTCATCGAATATAACGCGGTAACCCGCGAACCAAATCACCGAGAACAGTCATGCCAAAACGAGTACTTACCGGTCGCGTCAAGAGCGACAAAATGAACAAAACGCGGGTCGTTCAGATCGCCCGTTTGGTTCGCCACCCGAAGTACGGCAAAATTTATCGTGACCGAACTACTTGTTATGTTCACGATGAAAACAACGAATCAAAAGAGGGCGACACCGTCCAGATCATCGAAGCTGCACCGACTTCTAAGAAGAAGCGTTGGGCGTTGGTGAAAGTTGTTACGAAGAGCAACGAAGTGGACGTGACCGCGATGAAAGCCGCTCGTAAGCAGAAAGAGCAGTTGGCTTCAGAAGTCGAAACCGAAACAACTGCACCGGAAACCCCGGCCGCTGCTGAGTAAACAACGGACCCAAACGGCTTCTTTGTTAACCTGACAAAATTCAATTAACCGGCGGGCGTACCGTCAACTTGTAACCATGATCCAATCCGAATCAAGACTATCAGTCGCTGACAACACCGGTGCTCGTGAAATCATGTGCATCAAAGTGCTTGGTGGCTCGCGAAAGCGAGTTGCAGGCCTTGGCGATGTGATCGTCTGCAGCGTCAAGAGTGTCATTCCTGGTAGTGACATCAAAAAGAAGTCGATTGTCCGTGCGGTTATCGTTCGTGTCAAAAAGTCGACTCGTCGCCCCGACGGCAGCTACATTAAGTTTGATTCAAACGCAGCTGTGATCATTGACAAAGACAAGAACCCACGTGGCACGCGAATCTTCGGTGCGGTTGCTCGTGAGCTTCGTGAAAAGAGTTTCATGAAGATCGTTAGCTTAGCGAACGAAGTGATCTAGCAGTCGAATCGATCTAGATCACAATCCCAACACCACAAATCAAAACAACTTAAATAATCCTAACCAACACTGCCTGTTGGAATCATCAACGGGCACTTGGAATCGGAAGCGAAAACATGCCAGCTCGACTAAGAGAACTTTACAACAATACAATCGTGGGAGAACTTAAAACTAAGTTCGAACGCGAGAACATTCTTTCTTTGCCGCGTCTGCAAAAGATCGTCATCAACATGGGTGTCGGTACCGCAGTCAATGACAAGAAGGAGTTGATCGATGCCAACGAAGCGATGACTTTGATCGCTGGTCAAAAGCCAGTACTGACAAAGGCTCGCAAGTCGATTGCGAACTTCCGTTTGCGTGAAGGCCAAAACATCGGTTGCAAAGTGACCCTTCGTGGAGATCGCATGTATGAGTTTATGGATCGCTTGTTCACATTCGCGTTACCGCGTGTTCGTGACTTTCGCGGCATCAGTGAGAAGGCGTTTGATGGCCGAGGCAATTACAGCCTAGGCTTGAATGAGTACGGCGTTTTCCCTGAGTTGAATCCAGACAAGTTCACTCGTAAGCAAGGCATGAACATCGTGTTTGTCACTTCGACAGACAATGATGATGAGGGCCGCGAGCTATTGCGATTGTTCGGCATGCCGTTCAAGAACAAAGACCAAAAGTAATTCACTCTTGTCACACCGGTGGCAAGTAATCACGCGGAGAGCACCTGCCTGTTGGCGGGAAGTTGCCGACCGTTACATTTGAATCGTAAGTAAATTTTTTAAACGGGCTTTTGCTGTGGCAAGAAAATCAAAGATCGCCAAAGCGTCTCGACCGAAATACCCGGTCCGACGAGAGCGACGTTGCAAGTTGTGCGGGCGACCCAGAGGCGTCTACCGCAAATTTGGCGTTTGTCGGATCTGCTTTCGTAACCTTGCGGACCGAGGATTAATCCCCGGCGTTCGCAAGGCAAGTTGGTAAGGGCTAAAGGGAACATACGACCATGATGACAGACCCAATTGCCGACATGCTAACTCGCATCCGAAACGCGGTTAGTGTAGAGCGGCCACAAGTAGACATGCCAATTTCCAAAGTGAAACAGGGCGTAGCTGACGTGCTTAAACGCGAAGGTTACATCTGGGACTGGAAAGCCGAAGAAGGCGAACCAGTTGGGCATCTACAAATAGATCTAAAATACGGACCGAGTGGCGAAAAAGTCATCCGGCATATTAAACGAGTTAGCAAGCCAGGTTGCCGCGTCTATAGCAGTGCCCGGGATTTGCGACCCGTTTTGAATGGACTGGGGATTTCGATCCTGTCCACTAGCAAAGGCGTCATGAGTGACCGCGAAGCTCGTCAACAAAAAGTTGGCGGCGAAGTCCTCTGTGAAATTTGGTAAGCAATCAACGTGTGGATCGTAAGATCCGCCAACCCTGGAAATAGATCCATGTCTCGAATTGGCAATAAACCGGTTCCCATCATTGACGGCGTTAAGGTTGAAGTAACCAACGGCACCATCAACATTGAAGGACCTAAAGGTAAACTGTCTTATACTCATCGTCCAGAAGTGGATATTGTGGTAGAAGGTGCTGAAGTCAAAGTCAGCCGTCGTGATAACGACAAGTTTTCTCGATCCTTTCACGGTCTTACTCGCTCCTTGGTCAGTAACATGATCTTGGGAGTCAAGGAAGGCTACGAAAAGAAGTTAGAACTTCAAGGCGTGGGTTACGTTTGCCAAATCAAAGGCAAAACACTTAGCCTTCGTGTTGGTCTTGCTAACGAACTTGTCAAGGAGATTCCTGAAGGTCTGGTAGTCACTTGCCCTGACCAAACTCACGTGGACGTCCAAGGCTGCGATAAGCAAAAGGTCGGCCAGTTCGCTGCAGAAGTACGTGCCTTGCGTAAGCCAGAACCTTACAAAGGTAAGGGAATTCGCTACGTTGGTGAGCACGTCAAGATTAAGCCTGGTAAATCGGCTCAATAAGAGACAAGCGGGCTCCGGCAAGCCCTTTAAATCCCGCCAAATACAGAACAACATCGAGTGCACTCGGGCGCAAAATGCCGTTCGATTTAGCATTTAAGAATAAGCGAGAGAGTCGTGAAAAAACAAAAATTGGTGAACAAGCAGCGATGGCGTCGAACCAACCGGGTCCGTAAGAAGATCAACGGTACGGCCGATCGTCCACGTCTAAGCATCAACCGCAGCAACAAGCATTTGTACTGCCAGTTGATCGATGACGACGCAGGACTTACGATCTGTGCGGCAAGCACTCGCGATAAAGCTCTAGCTGGCAAAGTCAGCTACGGTGGCAACTGCGATGCTGCAAAAGTCATCGGTGCAGCCTTGGCCGAAAAAGCCAAAGAAGCTGGCATCACTGAAGTTAAATTCGATCGCGGAGCTTACAAGTTCCACGGCCGAGTCGCCGAGCTTGCCAACGCGGCTCGCGAAGCTGGTTTGAAATTTTAATTTGACACCCAATATCAAGCAAAACTAAGTCACCATCGGTGGCAACAACCACCCGATCAGACAGAGATAGAAAATGGCTAAAGGCAACAGAAAAGATTCCCGTAAAAAGGATGATAAACCGAGCTCGGGTTTGATTGAACGTACCGTGAAGATCAAGCGGTGTGCTGCCGTTGTAAAGGGCGGTCGTCGCTTTAGCTTTGCGGCCATGGTGGTCTGCGGAGACGGCAAGGGCAAAGTTGGCTGGGGCTACGGCAAAGCTAACGAGGTTGGCCCAAGCGTCGAAAAGGCAAACAAGCAAGCGTCACGCACGCTGCATCAAATCAGCATGGTCGATGGCTCGATCCCACACCGCGTCGATGGACGCTTCGGTGCGGCCCGAGTGGTCATGCTTCCTGCCGGTCCTGGTACAGGTATCATCGCTGGGTCAGCTGTTCGTGCAGTCTGCGAAGCCGCTGGTGTAAAAAATATCCTGACGAAGAGCTTTGGTAGCAATAACCCCGTCACACTGGTTAAAGCCACTCTCGAAGCTCTGCGTCAACTACAAACCAAAGAAGACACGCAACGTCTGCGAGGAGTTGAACTGTGAATATCCACGAAGTCCACGAAGGCATTGATAAATACAAAAAACGCAAGCGACTTGGTCGCGGTACGGGTTCTGGCTTAGGCAAGACATCCGGCCGAGGACACAAGGGACAGCGATCACGTGCAGGTCACTCACAACACCCGACTTTCCAGGGTGGTGCGATGCCGATGATCCGACGGATCGCGAAGCGTGGTTTCAACAACAAGTTTGCCGTCCAAGTGGGTGAGGTGAATGTTGCTGATCTGGAGAAGTACTTCTCCGCTGGCGACGAAGTCACCATGGACACTTTGAAGTTGAAAGCGTTGGCCAATTACCGCTATTCAGTGCTTAAAGTGCTTGGCAAGGGCGAAATTTCAAAGAAGTTGACTGTTAGTGCTCATCGCTTTAGCGAGTCAGCTAAGAAAAAGATTGAAGCCGCCGGCGGCACGTGTGTTGTATTACCAGCCAAAAAAGCTGTTGTAAAGAACAAACAAAAATCAGCTAAAAAGGCTTAAGCAGCGGCTATCGGGCTTTAGCTTTTTACTAAAATTTGAAACAATCTGGAAACGCCGACTTGAAGCTTTTAAGTCGGCGTTCCCACGTTAATAATCTAAAGACGACTGGAACTGAACCTCCCCGTAAAAACAGTGTCTACCCCGGAGGGTGCGCTGGCGAGGACGTCCTGGTTATCCGATCGTCTTACAGGAATCGATTTTGTAATGTTAGAAAAACTTCGAATCTGCTGGACCATTCCCGAGCTTCGTAGAAAGATCTTGTTGACGCTCGGTCTTTTGGCGATCTATCGTATCGGTTGGCAGATCACGATGCCGTTTGTCGATCAAGAACAGATCGCTGAAACAGCCAAGAACCTTGCCAACGGCACCTTTGGTTCGTTCTTTCAAAAAGTCTCGATGTTCAGCGGTAGTAACTTGAGCCAGGCCACGATTTTTGGCTTGGGCATCATGCCGTATATCTCAGCTTCGATTATTTTGCAGCTGATGGGCACGGTCTACAAACCGCTCGAAGATTTGAAGAAGGAAGGCGAAGCCGGACGTAAGAAGATCAACGAGTACACGCGTTATTTGACGGTTGTACTGTGTGTGATCCAGTCCTACCTGTTCTTGCGTTACATGCTGATGCAGCCAAACATTCCTTTTGCACAAAACCAGATCGCCGACAGCTTTGAAATCGGCTCCAATGGGTTGCCTTTGTCTTGGCAAATCACTGGCGTCTTTATCATGACTTGTGGTTCAGTCTTCCTAATGTGGTTGGGTGAACAAATCGACGAATATGGTATCGGCAACGGGATCAGTTTGTTGATCATGGCTGGTATCGTCGCGATGATGCCAGGTGCCCTGATTAACCTGTTGCGGAACGCAAGCTTTGGCCTACAAGGGTTGGGGTCGTCTGCCGTTGGCCTCGAAAAAATCATCTTGCTGGCCTTGATATTTGTCGGTGTGGTCGTCGGCGTGGTGTTTATCACGCTGGGACAACGCAGGATTCCGACGCAATCGGCCAAGCACGTTCGCGGCCGACGAGTTTACGGTGGTACGCGTCAGTACATGCCCCTTCGCGTAAACCAAGCAGGCGTTATGCCGATCATCTTTGCTCAGTCATTGCTGATGGTTCCACCGCTGATTTTTAACTTCCTAAAAGGATCCGGCGAGTCAACGTTTCAAGGAATCATGGGTGACATTGCCGAGGTCATGGGAAGCCCGACATCGATGGCTTATACGTTGGTGTACATCGGAATGATTTACTTCTTCTGTTACTTCTGGACTGCGATCACGTTTAACACCAAGGAGATCTCCGACAACATGAAGGACAACGGTACCTTCATCCCAGGTTATCGCCCTGGTCGTCGTACAGAAGATTACCTCGAGAACGTGATCGAGCGAATCACCTACGTCGGTGCTGCATTCCTAGCATTGATCGCAGTAGTACCAACGATCATCTCTGAATTGATGGGCGTCGATTACATGGTCTCCAGTTTCTATGGAGGCACCGGTTTGTTGATCGCGGTGAGTGTCGCGTTTGACTTGGTTCAAAAAATCGACAGTCACTTGGTGATGCGAAACTACACCGGTTTGCTCGAGTAAGCTCAGCGAAAACCGAAACCAATCAAAAGCCACGGCATCATTGCTGTGGCTTTTTTCGTGCGCACTCGCTGCTGCGCTCGTTGTGTTTCGCCACAAGGTGCTTTTCATGTTTTTCAACAGACATGAGCAAATACACTTGGTGATCGGTCCAAAGTCACGTGGTAGTCGGCAGAGCAAGCCCAATGCGTATTCAGTAATCTATCTCACTGAAAGTCGCCAGGCAGCAAAGCAAGAGTGACGCCCAGTTCATCCAATGCCCTTATCTGAATCTTCCAACTCAAGCTTCGCGTCTGCGAATTGAAATTTGAGAACATCGTCGATGTGATTCAGGCTCCGAATCGAAAACAACACTTCTATCGCTCGCTCGGCTGCAAGAACTGCTACCCGTCGACAGTCCTCCGAAAGCAAACAAGGTGATAAATGCAGCGCCCGTTGTAAGCAATTTAACACTCCGATCAATCAATATCAACTTAGTGAACATTCCAGAACACCGAGGATTTTTGTTGCTTGACAAGCTGATTTGTTTTGCGCAATCTGCTTTGCTACCTCGCTGAGATCCCCCCCCTTTTTTTGGAGACTTGTTTTGTCCACTGTTGATTTGTCAATTGTCGGAAACGGCATCCTTGGTCTGATGACCGCTTTTGAGTTAACGAATAAAAATCCGAATCTGAAGATTGCGGTCATCGGTCCCGCTGACCGAAAAGGTGGCGCTAGCCAAGCTTCAGGGGCGATGCTTGGTTGCTTCGGGGAAATTACCGATCAAACCTTCGTCAATGAACAGGCGGACAAGAGATTCATGATGGCCTTTGACGCGCACAAGCGCTGGCCAAGTGTCATCGAGAATCTCAACTCGTTGGTTCCCAAAGCGGACCAACAAGAAATTAACATGGGCACGTTCGTCGTAATGAACCCTTGCTCTGGGCAAATTGAGAGTGATAGTTTTAGAGAGCTCGTTTCAACGCTCCAACGTCTAAATGAACCTCATGAAGAGATTGATCCGCGGGACATTGAGGGTTTTAACCCCAATGAAAATCTACGGCCATTGCGATCTTTGGTGATTCCCAATGAAGGATCACTGGATTCAAGACGCTTCATGTCTGTGGTACGATCGCTTCTAGAACAACGTGGGGTTCAATTTATTGAACAAAAAGCACTTGGTTTCCACCAAGACGGTTCAGGATTTTCGGTAGATCTGGAGAATTCTGAAACGGTTCAATCGACAAAATGTCTTTTGGCAGCAGGTGCATTCACACAGGATCTTTTGGATGCACACCCAGACCTTGCAGATCGAATTCCACACCTGTTCCCAGGCGTTGGATTTTCGGCAAACCTTGAGCAAGTGCCCAACAACCCGATACGAAAAGTTGTCCGCACCCCCAATCGCGCTGGTGCATGCGGCTTGCATGTTGTGCCACAGAGTGATGGTTCACTATATTTAGGTGCCTCCAATGATTTGTACTTGAGGCCGCAGACGCTTCCGATGACCGGCATCGTTCACTTCTTGTTGGAGTGTGGAATCGAGCAGATCAATCCTACTTTGTACCGTTCCAATTTACTGCAAACACGTACTGGCAATCGCCCTGTTTCTGCCGATGGCTTCCCGCTAGTTGGGGAAACCTCGATTGATGGCTTGTACATTCTTTCGGGAACTTATCGCGACGGTTTTCACAAGAGCCCTGTTCTGGCGGAGATGATGGCCGAAGAAATTCTTGGTGAAGAACCGACATGGCAGCACGATTACCAACCCGAACGGGACCTCATTCCAACGGTCACCAAGGAACAGTCGATCAAGGTCTACCTCGATCACCTGATTGCTGCGTACTACGAGCACGGTTGGCGAGCACCCAAGATCTCCAGCCAGGACGCTACTCGTCAGGTTGCTGAAGAAAAGATCAGGAAGTTCTACGACACGCATGGTTTTGACTTCGGAATTTCGGCAGAGATCCTACTAATGCACGAGTTGGATTCAAATCCTGGAGAGGCCATACCGTTGCTCAAGAAGCTTTTCTGCTCTACGAAGACCTTGGCATCGGTTTCCTAAAAGACACTGCTTTAGCCAAGGGCTGAACTTGTACGGGGACAGCGTTTCAAATTGCACTGAACGGCAGCGATTGAGGCAGCGATCCAACAACCGAGTTTGTTGGATCGCCGGCATTCAATAAGTTTATTCGATCGCCGACTGTAGTTCGGTTGAGCGTTAGCCCGAGGCGTAAGCGAGGACTGTCACGGGTTCCTTGCTTACGGGCTTGTTGATTTAGCATGTTTTAACCCAGCAAAAAATGTGGCGATGGGCTTCTAGCCTGTCTTACGCGCTGCCCCCATGCA
>JALZWN010000031.1 GCA_023300235.1 Mariniblastus sp. | reverse complement strand
GCGCTACTTTCACGGAGTGAAAGGCGACTATGGGGGCCGGGGTGGCTTTAAGCGAGGATTCCGGTTTCGGTGACGACGGCGTCGAGTTGGACGTCGTGGGGTTTCGAATCGATTTTTTTTAGTCGTTGCAGTTCGTAGGCTAGGCCGATCAGAAGCGTGCGACGGTCTTTTGTAGCGACATCATTGAGAAAGGCGAAGGTGCGGTCGTAGTAGCCGCCGCCAACGCCCAGTCGATTTCGCTGTCCATCAAAGGCAACCAACGGAGTGATGACAAGATCCAGTTCGGTGGGATCGATCGAAGTTGCGGATGCGTTTGGCTCACGGATTTTGAATTTGTTTTCGCTGACTTTCGTTTCGCGAGTCCACGCTTCAAACTTCAACGGCTTGGACTCGGCTTCGATGACTGGAACGAAGATCTGCTTGCCGTCGACGAGTGCTCGGTGCATCAGCGGCAACGGATCGGCCTCGCCGTTGAAAGGTAGGTAAGCCGCGATGGAATTTGCGTTTTTGTACCAATCGAGTTCAACGATCAGTTCGACGAACTTTGCAGCGGCCTGCCCGGCGTAGGGTTGCGGGATCGCTTGACGGGATTCCCGGATGGCTTGGCGAGTTGCTTTCGGATTTTGGTTCGGTCGTTTTTTCAAGTCTGTGAGCCTGATGGTTGAAGTGCTGCTTTGGCGAGGATGAAACGTAGCGACGCTCGTTTAGTTCCTTGCCTAGGGCTGGCGAGTTACGGACTCGCAAAGCCGTGGCTGTTGTCAGAATGGTTGGTGTATCTCGCTTCCATTGGGGGCCTTGCTGACGCGGCGGGCTTCCATTTGGATGCGATAAACATTGCTTGCGCAAGCGTTTGGCGGGTAAGGCTGTTTCGGCTCTTGCCGCGGTTTCGTCAATCGGATTGATTGGAAAATCGAAGTGTTGCCGACAAGATAAGCTGGCCGGTAGTTTAACCCTTACTCGGATTCGTAGTGCTTTTTGATCAACTGCTTAAGGAATCGAGATCGAAGGATGTTGCCGTGAGATTGGTTGAGTCCTTCTTGTTGGTAAGCTTCGATCGCTTCGTCGTACAACTTTTGTGATTCGAAGGATCGAGCCAGTAGGTAGTTGACGGCGTCGTTCCAGCGGCCGTTGTCGTCGTCTGGATCGTCGGTGCTGTTGGCTTTCAAGTCGTTTAACCAACCGCGGATCCCGCCTTCGTTGGAGTTGTCGAACAGGCATTGTGCCATGAAAAGTTTCGCATCGACGCGGATTAATCGCATCTGCGACTGCACGCTCGTAAGCGTGTTGGTGAAGGCCTTGCTGTCTTGGTTGTCTTGGCGAATGCCATGGATGCGTTGCAGGTCGCTGTCGGTGCTCAGGTTGCCGATGTCGTCGTCGGAGTACATCAACTTCTTCCAGCCTTGCAGGGCATTCAAGCTTCGTTTGTCTTCGACGACTTGGAATTTTCCTTTGAAGAACCGGCCGCGAGCGGTACGGTACGGGCGGAAGCCGTTCACGTAAGATTCGGTCCGATAGAACCAACCGAGTTTTTCGTTGTCTTCGCTGGAGCCTCGCTCAACGGCAGTACGAATCGCGCTGCGGTACTGATGAGTTTTGAAGGCGATGTCCCATGGTTTGAATTCAACGCCATCGATTTTCGGTAGGCCGTCTTTGACTTGTTCCAATCCGTAGGAAACCAACATGCGATTGCTCGAAGTCGGCGCGGCTTGCGTGTCATCGGAATCAGATTGGCTGGTGGCTTTGGCTGTCATCTTTCGCTGCTCGACGTCAAGATCGCCTTGCAAGGCCTTCATGCGTTTGGAAGCAGAATCCGGTGATGCGTAGAGCAAACCGGTTAGCGATTTCAAGTCGTCCGGGCGGAGCCAGTACTTGGTGTTGTCGGCGAGTGATTCATCGGTGGAGAGGTCTAAGCTCGTTAGGAGCTTGGGGTTCTTTTGAACCATCGCCAAGGTAGCGATTGAGCCGATCTTTTCGCCGGGGATTGGCAAAGCAAGTTTGGTGTCGAACAAATAGTATTCATCGCCGATGTTGACCGCGACTGCCCACGGTTTAGCATCGTCACCGGTGGCGATCATGACGGAGTCGATTTCTAAGTAACGTAGCATCAGCATCATCAGCTTGGCACGTTCGACGTAGTCACCTCGGCCGTACAGCATGGTTTGCCAGGGGTAACGTTGATAGCCTAGGCCTGGCACGCCAGCGGCGGCGCCTTCTTTGTCGGGGTTCAATGCAACGTCATCGATCTCCGATTCGTCGATTGCAGCGTCGGATTCGAGGCTGATGGTGCGGCAGACCCAGTCAAAGATTTTGGCTGATTCGGCCAGCGTTCGAGCATCGTCGTCGCTGCCGAGTCCGTTGAGTTGTTTGAAGATTGCGTCGAGGGGCTTGTCGGATTCGCTAACGTTCATGTCGTCCGCGGCCAAGCGGTACAGTTCGAACGGTTGGTAGCGTTGGCTGGCGGCCATGCGCTCGCAGACCAGCGAGATCCAATAGCTTTGCTGCAGGTAGTAGGGGTCCGTGTTCAAAAAGTTGAGTTCGCTCAGTCGCTCGGCCACCGATAGCTCTGAGTATTGCTGGACCAACGGTTCGAGTGAGGAGTCGGCTTCCCAGGAGGAGTCGACTAGTTTTTCTTTTGAGTAGCTGGCCCAGCGGTTTAGTCCGTTGGTAACACCGTTGATAAATTCGGATTGTTCAAACCGAACTTCGCTTTTGACAAAATTGATGGATCGAGAGAGGTCGTCGACTTTTGATTTGGCGATGTCGGTGGGCACGTAATCGACAAACGTTTCATCTCGCGTGCAACCGGCGGAGAGGGTTAGCGAAACAACAAGAGATGCGATGGCGGCTGGCTTTGCAGCTGCTTTGAAAAAACTCACTTTGACTACCTACCTAAATCAGCTGATTGCAATTTTGATTTTTTGTAATTGTTTCAATAACGACTCCATGTTTTCCAGCGGCACCATGTTGGGGCCATCGCTGGGCGAGGAATCTGGGTCGGGATGGGTTTCCAAGAAAACCGCATCGCAACCGATGGCGACTGCCGCACAAGCCAGTGGCTGGACCATTTCGCGGTTGCCTCCGGTTTTGCCGCCGGCGGCGCTGGGTTGTTGCACACTGTGGGTGGCATCGAAAACGACTGGGCAACCAAGTTCCGCCATCTGCGGCAACGCTTTCATGTCATTGACCAAGCGGCCATATCCAAAAAACGTACCTCGTTCGGTCAGCAACACGTTGTCGCAGCCGCTGCCTTCTAGTTTACCAACAACATGGGCCATATCCCATGGAGCCATGAATTGGCCTTTTTTTACGTTGACGGCTTTTCCGGTGTTGGCTGCGGCGACCAGCAAATCGGTTTGTCGAGCCAAAAAGGCTGGGATTTGCAACAAGTCACAGACCTGTGCGACGGGGGCCGCTTGGTCTGGCATGTGGATGTCGGTGGTTACTGGCACCTGGAATTGCTGACGGACCTCGTCCAATACTTTCAGTCCATCGTCAATTCCTACTCCTCGATACGATTCCAAGCTCGTTCGGTTCGCTTTATCGAAGGAAGCTTTGAAAATTAGCGCTAGATTCAGGCTTTGAGCGACCGAAACCAGCTTTTCGGCGATTTTCAGGGTGATATCGCGGTTCTCGATGACACAGGGGCCGGCGATGATGGCCAGCGGTTGGTCGGAGCCGATGGCGAGATTTTGGATTTTGACGACGGAGTTTGGCACGCGATGCCTCGGGGAAAGCGGTTGGATTTTTCGCCGATTTTATCGCGATGCCGTCGGTGGTGGTAGTGGATTAGATTGTGGGGCAGGGCGAATCAGTTTTGAACTTGAGTGTTAGCGAGGAACCCGTGGAAAGCCTCGCTAACGGGGTTGTGGATTTAGCATGTTTTGGCGAAGCCTAAAAAATGTGGAAATGGGCTTCCAGCCTGTTTGCGCGCATGACAGGCTGGAAGCCCATCACCACATTTCCTCGCTTACGCTGCGGGCTTCCATTGCTCGGATCGCTTGCCAAGCCGTGCTAATAATTCGAGACGAAATATTCTTGGCCGTTCCAGAGCGGCGTTAATCAGTTTGCACGCGGTTGCTGTTGATTTGACTGCGGCTGATGTAGTTTTGCCGATCGGTTTCTTCGGAATGAAAATGAACCGAGCCATCGGCGTAAGCGAAGCTTGCACCGCCCGGGTGGTTCGATAAAAACGCGCGAACTCGATCAGAGCTGCCTCGCTGGCCTTTGGCGGCATTGGAGTCGTACGAAATTATCGCGGGGACTCCGTTCAGGTCGGCGTCGTAGAGGTCGTCATCGGTTTGCCAGATGCCGTCATCGCCAACGTACTGAGCCGTCACGGCCAAACAACTTCCGCGACCTCCGTCGAAGTCCGTTGCATCTAAACCATCAAAATCTGCTGCGGACCAGACCTGGCCCAGACGTACGTCTTGTCACCCGCCTCAGAGGGAGTGAGCTGCGGTGTTGTCGTTGCTGACTGCTTCGCCGATCAAAAAAGTGTTGGACGTCCCGTCGGTGATGGATCCCATTTTGACTTGTTGATTGATTCCAAACATGCCTTCTGGCGTGTGCTCGTACAACGCTGCCGTGGCTCCTTTGCTTAACGCGTAATCGCTTTTGGTGCCTTCGATGGCTCCGGTTTGGTCAAACGGCGTTGGGTTGGAGGAGCAGTTCAGAGTCGGGATGGTGAGCTGAGCCAATGGCAGGTTGGCGGTGGATTTCCAGCTGACGGTCATGTCGTACTGATCGGCGACGTTGTTTTGTTCAGTGTACGGCAGCAAGAAAGCCCAGCCAGTGTGCAGTGCTTCTTTTAGATCGTCATCGTCGTCGACCACGCCCGGTGGAAACTTCATGTGAGCGGATTCGGAATTCAAAGCCGCCAAACCAAGTTGCTTCAACTTGTTTTGGCATTCGGTTCGACGAGCGGCTTCGCGGACCATTTGAACGGCCGGCAACAGCATGCCAATCAGGACTCCGATGATCGCAATGACAACGAGTAGTTCGACCAATGTGAAGGCCGGGCGATGGTGCATACGTTTCATTTGGAGTCCAGGGACGAATAGGTGGGTAGGGGTTGTTAAGGTTCCGCGACGGTCTGAGTATACCGTAAAGCCGTTACACCTTAGGGTCAGGCACGAAATAAGTTCCGGATTTCAAATGAGTAAAAGTCCTAGCCCGGATGCGTAAGCGAGGGATTTAGCAGGGCAAAATGATCCCTCGCTTACGCATTCGGGTTAGGAAAAGCGGACCGGGACAGTTCCTTAGTGGCGGCGGCGGTGACGAGAACCCCATGCGGTCTTTTGTTTACTCGTATGGTTTACGGGCAAAACTACTGTAACGCTTGGGGCAGACCGAAAACGCCGGGGTTATCTCGATTTCTTCTGGACCGAATCTTGCTTTTGGGTGGCGTTTGGTTGGGTCGAGAAGTGAGGACTGGGCGGCTTGGAGGTTGGGATGGACGAGAATTTTCCAATAACGGTCAAGCCCGACTCGGTTACGGTGAAGCCGTGTTTTCGATCGTCTTCAGCGTTCAAACCAATTTGAGCGTAGTCGGGAATAACGACGCCCTTGTCGATGATTGCGTTTTGAACGACCGCATGCTTTCCGACTTGGACTCGGTCAAACAAAATTGAATCTGAAACTTTGGCATAGCTGTTGACGCGAACTTCTGGTCCGATCACACAACGCGTCACGGTGCCGCCAGAGATGATTGAACCGGGGCAAACAATGCTGTCGATCGCCGCGCCGATGCGATCACTGTTTGGATCGCTGCCGAAGACAAACTTGGGTGGCGGAAATCCGCCTTGGTGAGTTCTGATCGGCCACTTCTGGTCGTACAGGTTGAGCATCGGGTCTACGCCGATCAGGTCCATGTTGGCTTCGTAGTAAGCGTCCAAGGTTCCCACGTCGCGCCAGTAAGCGTCTTGTTTTCCGTTTTCGTCGCGGAAGGGAAACGCGTAGACTCGCGATGAGTCGATCACCGAAGGGATGATGTCTTTGCCGAAGTCGTGGCTGCTGCCGGGCGTGTTGGCGTCTTGTAACAGTTGCTCGAACAAAAAACGTGTCGAGAAAATATAAATCCCCATGCTGGCCAAGCACGCGTCGTTGTTGCCGGGGATCGTTTTTGGCTGGTCGGGTTTTTCTTCAAAGCCGACGATTCGGTTGTGTTCGTTGACTTGCATCACGCCAAAGCCCTTGGCCTGTTCGACGTCGACTTGCAAGGCCGCGATGGTCAAATCAGCATTCATCTGCTGATGGTATTCGAGCATCTTTTGGTAGTTCATCTTGTAGATGTGGTCACCGGCAAGAATCAAAACATGGTTCGGTCGTTCTTGTTCGATCGCGTAAATGTTTTGGTAGACCGCGTCGGCGGTGCCTTGGTACCACTGCTCGTCGATACGTTGCTGCGGAGGAACGACGTCGATGAATTCGCCAAGTTCGCTGCAGAAAAACTGACGCCAGCCGGTATTGATATGCCGGTCGAGGCTCATGGCTTTGTACTGCGTCAGCAAGAGGATTTTTCGCAAGCTGCTGTTGAGGCAATTTGAAAGCGCGAAATCGATGATCCGATAGCCGCCGCCAATAGGCACCGCTGGTTTGGCTCGATCACGAGTAAGAGGCTCTAGCCGAGATCCTTTGCCGCCAGCTAGTACGACCGCCATTACATCGTTCATCCATCGACTCCGAATTGAAAAAGAGAGCAAGTACGTATTTAATTCGACTTATCGTGTTTGCTTCTAAAATCGCTCTGCAATTTTAGCGATTTTTTCAACTCAATGCTGCATCAGTTTTGCCGTGTTAAGCCGCGTTTGACCGGCGTTCGGGGGGGATTGGGCGTTTTAGCATAGTACAGCATTATGCTTAAGCTGATACTTCGCGACAAAGTAAAAGATGCGTCGCTTGATTGGCTTGTGGGACAAACGATGAGTGGTGAGGCGGAAGAAATAGCTTTGTTGCTCCGGCGAACTACCGGTCGCGCGAGAATTCGCTGGGTACTCGCATTGGAGGGTTGGATGATTTGCCGATGGTGACGGTCACGGTATGTTCGATCAGCACTCCTTGGGCATTGCTGCGCCAGATTTCCAGTGTGACATTCGTGTCCACGGGCGTGGCTTCGGCGAGTCGAAACACTTGGCGATAGTTCTCGATCGCGACGCCTTGCCAGGTTCGCAAAATATCTCCGGGACGAATACCGGCCTGATACGCGGGAGAGCCAGTGGTGATTTCGCGAACAATCGCTCCTCGTTGGTCTGGCAAGCCTAACGCATGAGCTCGTTTGACGGAAACTTCTCCGGGGGAGAGCCCAAGGTAGCCACGTTCGACTTCTTGGTCAGTGACTAGCTGTTCAAAAACAAACTTAGCCGTTGAACTTGGTACCGCGAAGCTAATGCCTTGAAAGGTTTTGCCAAAAATCGAAGTGTTGATGCCGATGACTTTACCTTGGATATCAACCAGCGGGCCACCGCTGTTGCCAGGGTTCACGGCGGCATCGGTTTGCAATAACGTTTGTTTGGTATGGTAAGCGTCACCGCGACGGTTTTTGCCGCTGAGGATTCCCGAGGTGATCGTTTGGTTGAATTCGTAGGGGCTACCGATCGCCCAGACCATCGATCCGACTTCGATCGCGTCGCTGTCGCCCCAGGTGGCGGGGATCAAGTTGTTGGCTTCAATTTTTAAGACCGCTAGGTCGCTTTCGTTGTCCACTCCTACCAGCCTTGCGGTCACTTGACGACGATCGTAAAGTTCGACTTGGAATCTGCTGGCGTCTTTGATCACGTGCGCGTTGGACATGATGTAGCCGTCGGCTGATAAAAGCACCCCTGAACCAAAGCCGACTTCTTTTGATTTGAAAGCCTTGACGCTGACCACGCTGGGGCGAATTCGCTGAGCGACCATTTGGTAAGCCAGTGAAACTTCCGTCAGCGGCGCTTGTTCAAGTTGCTTGACCGCATGTTCGTATTCGCCGCGAGCTTTTCCAACAGCCGCCGCGTAGTGGTATTCTTCGACCAACCGCGGGCCGATCAGCCAAGCGACGGTGATCGTCAAAATCATCGTCAACAAAAAGAAGTACGTGCCCCATCCGCTTGCTGGTGCTGGTGCTGGTGCTGGATTTTTCTGGATGGGTGGTTGGGGTTCGGGCGTTGGACGGTACGCATTTCCGATTCGCTGTTGAACCGAAACCGACGGCGGGCGTAACGAGGTTGGTCGAGGATGTGTTTGCGATGTTAGCGGTATGTTCGAGGTTGGATTGGTTGCCGGCGGTGGTTGTGGGGCCAATGGTTGTGGGGCCAGTGGTTGTGCCTGCCGCCGCTGAGGGTTGGCGGCGTTTTCAGATTGGGGGTCTTGTTCGGAAGACATACGTGTCGGCACCATGAATTGTCGTCGTGGATGGCCTTGTTGCTGCACAGATCGAGGGAACTGGGACGGACGCTCGATTATAAGCAGTTTGGTCATTTTGTATCGTTGTCATAAGATCGAAAATTTGGTCATTCTCGATCTCAAAACCGCAAATCAACCCAGCAAAGGGGCGATGAACTCCGTTGCCAGTTAAAAACGTTTGGATTGCTGTTTGATTTGTGCGGTGAATTGAGGATAAACAAGATTGCGAGTTGAAGATAGATCGAGGCAGCCATTGCATTAGGCCGCCGGAAATATTTTGTGAAGCCCGAGACACTTATGGTTTTTAGCGTCAGCACCGACTACTTTCGCGGTCCCGTGGACTTGCTGTTGTTTCTGGTGCGCCGGCATGAAGTCGAAATAACCGGTGTGGCTTTGGCGGGGATCACGCATCAGTATCTTGAGTACTTGGACGTGCTGAAAGAAATTTCGATCGATGCGGTGGGTGATTTTATTGAAATCGCTAGCATTCTGGTCGAACTTAAAGCTCGTGCCGTACTGCCTCGCAACGAACACGAAAACGACGAAGAGATTGTCTACTCGGATCCACGAGAAGGGTTGGTCGTTCGCTTGTTGACTTTCAAGCGATTCAAAGACGCGAGTCTTTTGATGCAAGACCACGCGACGACTTGGCAAAATCGTTACGCCCGAATCGCCAACGATGCACCGACACAAAAAGTGGACATGGCAGATCAGCCGATTCACGAGGTTGAGTTGTGGGATTTGGTGAGTGCATTCGGTCGGTTGTTGCGAGATAATCGCCCGGTGCAAGAAAAGAGCATCCGGTACGATGAAACGCCAATTCACGTTTACATGCAGCGAATTCACACGCGAATTTTACGTCAGAAATCGGTTTCGTTTAACGAGTTGTTTGAACCGGGGATGCACAAGTCGGCGATGATCGGTGTGTTCTTGGCGGTGTTGGAATTAACGCGACATCACAACGTGTTGGCCAGCCAAGAGAATTTGTACAGCGAGATCATGATCATTCCGAGCGAAGGGTTTTCACAGGATTTGGATGTCTCCAATATCGACGACTACAACCCGCATAATACTCAGCTTCCCGCCGGCGACCCGGGTTCGATAGTCGAGTAACGATAGTCGAGTAACGATAGTCGGGCAACGATAGTCGGGCAACGATAGTCGGGCGATTGGCCGAAAGACGTCGGCGGCAGTGCCAAACCAAACCAAACCAACCCAACCCGCTCTCTAGTATTCGGTTCATCCGGGGTTTTGGCGGCTGGACCAAAAAAAGCAGGGTCCGCGAATATCGCCGACCCTGCTTTTAACGTTCATCGATTCGTTCCAAGAACGAAATTGTTGTGCGGGCTATCTTGAGCCGCTTCCGGTTGTTCCACTGCCAGCTGGGGCTTGTGTACCGCTTCCAGCAGTTCCGCTACCACCCATTGCCGACTGGAGGATCGTAACTCGTTTGATGTAGTCAAGGTTCGGGAACTTGTTTTGGATGTAAGCGTTGCCGCCGCTCATGAACTCGCCTTGGACGTTGCCCTTGTTCTCGCCGTATTCGACGTTGATTTTGGCGATGTTTTCTTTTCCTTTGACGATCTTACCGAACGGGTAGAAGCCTGCGCCGCCGTTACGTCCACGATCTAGGAAGCTGTTGTTGCCAAGGTTCACGAACATCTGGCTTGAGCGACTGTTGGGCGCACCCGTTTGAGCGAATGAAAGTGTTCCTGGGACGTTTGATTTGCCAGCTGGTT
>JALZWN010000030.1 GCA_023300235.1 Mariniblastus sp. | reverse complement strand
TCCACAACAACCGACGAATTGCGCAGCCCTCCTTGAGATCAGCACCTACGAAGTCCTTACTTGACTACTCCCACTCCCTGCAATCCATAGCTTTAAACAGGTAAACCAGCTCTTGAAGCTGGCCGTCAGCCAGCCCGACACACTGAGCGATACTCCCGTGAAAATCCTCGCTTAACGGGCCTTTTGATTTAGCCATGCGCAGACAGTCGCCTTTGCCTCCGCGAAAGAATCGCTTGCATGGGCGAACAAGCAGGAACGCATTCCAAGAATGCTAAGCTGCACTCAGCACATTATTTTAGCCATTACTTCGCTGATCAGATGGCGAACGCTACCACCAAGAAAATCACGAAAGATACTTCCGGCTTCGCCCAAAGAAACTCGCCCAAGTGCTTCAGAAATATTACAGTCGCCCATGGTGGTTTCCCCGTCGGCGCCAACCGACGTATGAAAGCTGAATTCCCAAAGGCGACATCGTCGCCTTCGGGACACCACTTTTCAACTTTTAACAATTTCCGGGACGCTTCCTGTTCGCGTCTTGCCACCGAGACTCTCGTCGCAATGATGCCTGAAGAATGCCCTCGTAACACTGGAACTGAATCAGCGGAGCATACTAAAATGACGATCCCTGCCCCCCCAACTTCGGAAGAATCCAAGTTTGCGAGAGGGCTGGACTCCAAAACCAAGTAAGAAATTGACAGCAACTCCGTCATTACAAGTGCGTCCGATCGTTCCGTTGTCGGGTAGCTTTTTGAAATTCGACAACTAACTTCAATTCAAACCACGAACCATGAACAACATTCAAAACGGATTACATCCAACCAGAATTTTTGCTCTGCGTCTGTTGGCGTTTGTGTTCGCTTGGGCCAGTTCACTATTTGGTACGTTACAACTACTTCACGTGCCGATGCCGACCTGCCACGCGCTGTGTGGAGCAGGTGGCTGACTGCCCCCCACTAATGCACTGGTTTCGGTGCACTTGTTTTGGCTGGTCCTGCTCATTCCGGCGGTCGCCCTCTGCCAGTGGATCTGGCCGACTCTCAAACAACGCCCCATCTGGTTCGTACTGGCACTTATCGCAACCGCACTGATTGTCGGATGGCTGGCAATGGGTTTACCCGGGTTGAAAAGCAACCAGTGGACGGCGACTGAGCTAGCGAAAATGTTCGCCTTCCGTTTGGCAGTCTCCACTGACCTGCCACTCGTGCAGCTATTGATCGCTTCGATTGTTGGCTGGCTTCGATGTAACCGCATCCCGACTCCAAATCCCGAGGCATCGGAACAGGAATCGCAATTGGCCGCTGGCTAATCTCCCAAGCCATACGACTAACAAACAGCCTTCGCGTTTGCCTCCTGCTTCTGCGGGTCATTTTGGAACACGCGACCCGGCGAGCAATTCGATTACTTTTCCGCGGGTTTGTTCTTCTTTGCTTTTGGCTTCGCTCCGTGAGGATGAGGCTCATCCACGACCAAGTTTTCCGGGAAGTCTGATGCCTGGTCACCACCACGACTACGCAAACGAATGTTGTTCGATCGGCCCGCTGGGGCATTCATTGGGATGTCCATCCCGCCAAGCTCAGCCATCATGGCGTACATCCGCTGCTCCATCTCCTTGGCTTGTCCTTGATATTGCGAGGAACTGATCAAGTTATTTTGCTCATCCGGATCTGTTTGGATATCAAAAAACTCATCCGTATCCCACAATCCATAATACGAGTTGTACTTGTACTTGTCACTACGAATTGAAAACACCGTTGGCGACTGAGGAAAGTTCTTTTCCCAATAATAAACGTACAAAAAGTATTCACGCCATGGAACATCCAGACCTTTGGCCAACGACACGAAACTCTGTCCGTCCATGTGCTCCGGTTTCTCCAGCCCCATGGCTTCCATTACCGTCGGAGCTACATCGATGTTGGCGACCATCTTGTTGACAACCGCCCCGCCCTTGAACATCTCAGGGCACTGGGCCAGCATCGGCACTCGAATCGAAGTTTCGTAAGCCACGCGTTTGTCGATTAAACCGTGCTCACCAAACATGAAACCATTGTCGCCCATGTAAATCACTAGCGTTTCATCGTGGATCCCCATCTCCTTCAGCTTGTCCAAAACAGCACCGACGCTATCGTCGACCGAACAAAGTGCCTCGCAGTATCGCTTGTAATACTGTTCGACATTCAGATCGCCTTGGTATGGAAAATCGACACCGTGCCAGCTGTTGCGTTGGTCGAGCAACCAACGCGGACGACTTAGCTTATTGTCGTCAAGTTTGGTTTCGCTTGCCGGGCGTTTGAAGGGCTTGTCGGCAAACTTTTTCGCATATTTCTTTTCAGGTGTGAACTCAGAGTGAACCGCCTTGTGTGAAAGATACAAAAAGAACGGCTCTTCCCTGTCCTTTTGCTGGTCTAAAAAGTCAACCGCGTAGTCCGTCAACAAAGTAGTGATGTAGCCATCTTGAGGAACTCGTTTTCCGTTTTCGTTGATTGTGTAGTCTGGGGTCGGGGCATTGTAATGGCCTTGCCCGCGAAAACTGACCCAGTAATCAAAACCTGGCCGTGGGTCATCTGAATGCCCGCCCATGTGCCACTTACCAACAAAACCCGTTTTATAACCGGCATCTTGAAGGTACTGCGGAAAAAACAAAGTGCCTTCAGGGACCAAGCGTTGATTGTCAATCACCCGGTGACGGAACGTATACAAACCCGTCAAAATCGAAGCGCGGCTTGGCGAACAGAGCGACGTCGTGACAAACGCATTTTTCATGTGCACGCCGTTGCGAGCCATAGAATCCAGATGCGGCGTTTCAGCAAATTGATGCCCAAGAAAACTCATCGCATCGTAACGATGATCGTCAGCCAAAATAAACACCACGTTTCTCGGCTTGGCTCCGGGCACCTTGTTCGCTTTCACCGTTGTCGGCACCGGAACGACGCCTGACGAAACGTCAGCGGCGACCGGATCGTCACCGAAAGCCGTTGCGGCCACCATGAACACAACACCAAACATCAGCGAGGCAGGCAATTTAAATTTCATCGACGCTGGACTCCATAAGCTTGTTCAAATAAAAACCTAAACCGCAGTCTAACAAACCCACACCAGCAATCAACTTGTCTGAAACGTTCGAAAGCACTCCTGAAACGCAGTGTCCTGAACTAGCACCGAAGGTGCGGGCGATTGGCCCGCACGCCACAAGTCTGATCACAAAAACCACTGGTTCGACGTGTGCGCATAAAAACACCCGACAGCCAGTCTTCACTAAACAGCGGGTGCAAAACGAAATCAATCTTCAATCAGAAACTATGCGTAACTCACAGCTATTCCAGTCTCTTAATCTCTGGATGAGCCAACAAGTACTTTGCTCGCTCAGCCGCGAACTTGCTCAGCACACCATCCTTGCCTTTCTTGGTCGCTGTTTCAAACGCCGAATTGCTCATTAACTTGCGAGTGTCTTTTTTTATTTCCTTCTCAATGACTTCTTTAAACTGGGCAACCAAAGGCCCAAAGGTCTCGGCACTCAAATCATTGGCTGCGATTGACTTAATATTAGCCAGATACTTCTTCTTCAGTTCTGGCACGGCCAGCAGTTTGCTTCGCAGCGGAAAGCGGTCGGTCATATTCGCAAACGGCTTTAGCTCAAAACCACTTCCGGCGTCTCCGGATTCCTGTTGCGGGGGACCGCCCGGACCGCCCGGACCGCCTTGGGGAGGGCCACCGGGACCACCGCCGAATCCACCTCGACGCCCGCGGCCATCTCGACGCCCCCCGCGACCACCACCGCCATGCATCTCACGGAAAGACTCGTTCATGTCGTGGGGGAAAATGTGGAACTGCCCCGCATCGTCCAAGTAGATGCTATAGTCGCTAGCCCGAGTCCAGTAGCCATCGCTATTGATAAATGCAACGTCGTAAGCCAAAAACCAAAGTATCGAATCGACATCCAACAACGGTTCAAGCTTGCTGACCAATTGATCTTTAGGGGTTCGATTAAGCACTTTGCACAGGTTAATCAAACTCGCCCAAGCTTCCGGTTTATCTTTTGATTTGATTTCAAAACGACTTTTATACTGTTCCACGTCCTCGCCCAAGTAACGTAAGCCAGCATCACCGCGTGGGCTGCCTTTGACTTTCCAACGAGCTCCCTTCGTGGTATCGAAGTGTTCCGACAAGAAGGTTTTATTGAACTGCTGAGCGTTCGCGTAAACTCCCCATGAGCGGCCGTTGACGACGACTTTGACGAAGTTCACTTTGGGCACGGGAATATGCTTCGACACAAAATGTGAATACAGGACGGAGCTCATCATCGAAGCGTCGCCGTTGCAATTCAAAAAATTAAGTGACTTATAGCCGAGCAAGGTTTGTTTATCGTCCGTGTAATCCATGGAAATATTGAATGACCGCTTACTGCCTTCGCTGATCGTAAAGAACGAAGACGCCCCGCGGAAACTAACGCCGACATTTGGATACTCGTTGCCATCAACCATCATCGTGGCAGGCACTTCAACATCGGTTGGCTTAAAATCTTGTAGTTCTTTCTCCCATTCATCCGACTCGAACGTCAAGAAAACCGTACGTAAAACGCCTGTATCAAACAAGTTTTGCGACGAAAAATTGGCCACGTCATCGGGACTAACTTTTGGGCCCCGCTTGCCCGCCACGCGGCCTCCGCGTCCCGGCCCGCCGCGACGGCGCCCCTGCCCGCCGGCTTGCAAGCGAACGATTTCCTTCCTTGCAAGCGCACGTTCGGATTTACTCAGTCGTCCGTTGTCGTCTTCGTCATACTTTTCGACAAGGTCCACCTCCACGCCACCGGGTCCACCACCGGGTCCACCACCGGGTCCACCACCGGGTCCACCGGGACCGCCGGGTCCACCGCCTGGCTGAGCATGCACATCACCCGACGCGACCACAGCGATCAAAAAACAAGTAACTAGAGATAATCTAAAAACTGCAAACATCAAGCAAACTCCAAAATTGGCTATAACACAGGCAACTTTGCCATTAGTAAACCTAAACCCACGATTTCTCAATCGTCGCCAAAGAAATTGCCAAAGAAACCATATTAGCCGCCCCATCGAATTGCAACGCGACTCGAGTCGCCACGGAGGAAGAGCTTGGGCATTGAGCCCACAAGGCACGACGCAAGCTGAGCTTGTATCACTTTTGCATGCGAAGCGGGCGAGGCGTAAAAGATGATTTCAACACCCCGGACCTAGCCACCACAAAACGTTACTGCAACGGCGCGCGTCTATCAGCGGACAAAAAATGGCCGTGCTTGAAAAACCGAGCAGTTGCCTCCAACACGATCGGCTGATTCATCATGGTGCCGTGCAACAGTGGGTGAACCATAAAATCACTCGCGCCGGCCAGTTTTGTTTCTTCCACACTGACCGTGTAGTCGTCTTTTCCTTGGAGCAAAAAGTTGCTGTATCTTTCGTCCTGCTGCCCTCCGGCGATAATCCCAAACTCAGCCGAAGGCGTCGCCAACTGCGGCGACAGCTTTGCCCAATCGCGTGCTAACTGGTCACCACACTTGCCCGCAATCGTTCGGAACAAGTTGCTATTCTTTAACGTTCGAGCCACCTTCGAGCCCTGATTCGGCGGGCCAAGCATCACAATTCGACGGATTCGCGGATCACCACTGCGATTCGCCTGAGAATTTATCGTGTCTTGTAGGTAGCAACGTATCACGATGTTTCCAAGCGAATGAGCAACAAAGTTGATATCCGTCACTTGGTCACCCAAGCCGTCGATCACCGACTTCAATGCCGACGCGTGTTCACTGACTTGCTTGCGACTGCTGGCGTAACCGAAGTTAACTGTCGTATACCCTTGCCCTTGCAAGTGTTTTTCCATTGCGTCCATCGAACTACTAGACCGCACAAGTCCGTGTAACAAAATCACCACCGACCCCGATGGTGGCACCACTTGTCGTTCCTGAATTCGCCGCTGCAGTGATTGCTCGCAATGCGCAAAGTTCCCCCAAGCTCGTCGCACGAGCTGAGGGTCAATCAAACGACAATGCCCCGATTCAGAGTTCTGTTGAATCCGCCAACCGCTAACATTTCGCAAGTCCGTCCAAAACTGCATCCCACCGCCAGTACGGACTGCCAAGTTCAGATAACCTTTCGGTTTATCGTCACTTGATTCCGTTCCGGCCTGCCCTTGCGCGCTCGCCCCGCCCACGAAAGCTAAACTAACAAACAGCAATGTCAAACCGATCCCTCTCGCAATGGCGGCTCTAGCAATTCTTGGGGTCCCGTTGAGGTAAGTAATATTCATCGTGCGTCAATCACTTTTAAAACTTGACTTGGCCCTGCAAATTTCCGGCAAAACGTGCCCTTCATCAGTCTGACAAATCGGTGATGTCCGCCATGTCGTGGCTTTGGGGAAGATCCGCCAATTCCTCCAACTCAAACAAATCCAAAAAACGCTCGGCCGTAGCGTAATACTTGACCGTCGTTTTTTTCTCGTCGGGACTCTCCTGCAGCAACTGCCGTTTGAGCAACTGCTTCAACACCCCGCCCGACGGCTTACCTCGCAGCAACTCTATCTGCTCGCGAGTGATGGGCTGGTTGTACGCCACGACGGCCATCACTTCGATCGCCGCTTGGCTCAACCGCACTTCGCGATTACGACCGAAGAACTCTTGTTGAAAATCGATCAGCTTTGGATCTAGCGCCATTTCGAAAACGTCACCGTCGACTTTGATCCGGTAGGCGGCATTGTCTTTTTCGTAACGCTGGTTTAAGTCCTTCACAATCTTAGTGACTTCTTTGGGACTAACATCTCGCAGTACCGCCGCGATCTTGCGACTATTGAGTTTGACATCTCGCGGGGCACCGACAAACAAAATCGATTCGACAATCGCTTCCGGTGAAATTGGACAACCGGCATTGTCGTCAGCCGCGTCCTCGGCAATCGCATTCTCTAATTCACTTTCGGTCGTTTCGGTTTCCTCAGGCAGCCCAACGGTGTGCTTAACTCCCGTCTGCGCCTCAATCACTTCCGCATAAGCCTCGCTCAACTGATTCAGCGAGAACTCCGCATCATCATCCGTTTCGAAGAAATCGTCTTGCGGGTCGCCAGAGTCCTTCCTCTCGGATTCAGTCGGAGCGTCCGATTCGCGTTCGTTTTCGTCATTTGTCTCTGAAAGTTCCATACCTGACTGTAAGCCTTCCTCCGGATCAAGCCAATATCGCTTGGTCGTTTTAATCTCAGATGCCCTTCCCGTGGCGAAGTGCTTTTTCTGGCCTGAACAACCGGCAAAACCAGCAAAAACAACTCCAAATGTTTCTGATTTAATTCGGCGCGGCTTATCAATGCAACCTAGATTGAATCAACCCCTGCCGCCTTTGGCGTTTGAACTCGAACCAGAATGCACCTGCAAGCGTATGAGCAGAGCAATCGAAATTTGACGTTTCACTGACACCCATTGTCATCCCCCAACGGCCGGCCGAGTGATTGCGGATGTGAAAAACTTATGTACTTAACTTCCGCAGCGACTCAACTTATACCCTCGAACCGAACTGACAACCATGCCCCCAATTCCCCCTTCATTGCGCCGTAAGATTTTCCTGCCAAGCATTTTAACGCTGTTGGTTTTCGCCGGATTTTTCGGCCATGCTTCAGCCCAAGATAAACCGAACATCATTCTGATCAATCTTGATGATGCGGACGCCGCACTCTTGTCGGATGAGAATTTATCGCTTCGCTTCCCTAACTTGAAAGAACTGGCCGACAAAGGTTTGCGGTTCACGAACACTCACTCAACCACGCCGCTCTGCGGTCCGTCGCGAGCTTGCCTGCTTCGCGGACAGTATGCTCACAACACGGGCGTGCGGATCAACGAACCTAACGCTGTAGTTGCCAACGGCATGACCGGCGGAATTCGACACTATCGCGACCAAGGTTTTTTCGAAAACGATTTATCAACTTGGATGCAAGACGCAGGTTACCGTACCATGATGGTCGGCAAGTTCCTGCACGGTGACTTCGTCGCGACTTTGCCCCAAGGTTGGGACGAATTCTATTCCTACATGGGGTCTCGGTACTTCGAATTTTATCGTCTATCGAACGAGCGACCATGGGGGCGGTGGACGCTTTCTGAGCCTGGTGTTTATCGCACAAACTCGGAAACCGAGGACGCCTTGCAGGTTATTCAGCAACACTCCGACAACCACTCCGACCAACCTTTCTTTCTATATTTGAACCCACTGGCGCCGCACAATGGCACTGACCAACGGATGGTCGACACCGAACGTTACGGCGACATATGGAACGACGTTTTAGCTCCTATGGGCGGAAACTACGACGAACTCAACTACGAGGACAAAGTAGGCGAATTCGCCAACCTACCGCGAATCCCATTTAGCTGGGAAGTCTATATCAACAACCACTACCGCGATCGTCTACGAGCCACTCTATCGTTTGATGACCAGCTTGGTGCAATCGTTGAAAAACTTAAGGACCTTGACCAGATCGAAAACACTTACATCATTGTGACATCGGACAACGGATTTTCGCAGGGCGAGAACCGAGTCTTCGGCAAAGGTTACCACTTCGATCACGCAACACGAGTTCCACTACTGGTCGCTGGCCCAGGGGTCACACCGGATAGAAAAAATCACCTATTGGCCCACATCGACTTGGCTCCAACGATCGTTGATATCGCTGGCGGCACAATCCCTACATTGGTCGACGGCACTTCTTTTAAGCAATTGATTGACGACCCAAATTCAGTTGCTGAACATCAATGGCAAGACTCAATTTTGATCGAGAATTGGGAAACCAAATCAATTCTAGGCAACGACGTTCTGTGTGCCGCCAACACCCTGCGTCGCTACGACTCGGTTTATACCGAACACGCGACCGGTGACCACGAGTACTACGATCTAAGCAACGACCCGCTCCAACTGTCCAACTCATACAACGCATTATCGTTTGTTGGCCAAACCGCGTTGGCGTTGCAACTTCGGTCGCTCAAAGCTGACGGTGCCCCGCAAGTTGGCATTAGCTCTCCAGCCAAAGATGCTCCGGATTTCCTTGGACAAGTAGAAATGACCGGAATCATCGACGCTCCAGCAGGCGTGATCGATATTCGTCTGGCCTTGTTAGACAGTGCTTCGGGAAAATTCTGGACCGGCACAACCTGGGTCTCCGAATTTCACCAAGTCCCTGCAACGATCGACAAAAGAACTGGCATGCTCTCAAGGTGGTCTTACGACTTCACACCACCCACCGATCAACTGCCTGGCGGTACGGTCAGGGCTTGGATTTGGGGATACGATCTCGCCGGTCGCTTCTCAACACCCGCCAAGCGATCGTTTAAATTGGCAAGCAGCCCACCGTTATCAAAAATCTTGAGCCCGCTTCATTTTGCAACGCACTCCAACGATCTCACCATTCACGGAAGTTCATTTTCATCACGCGGAGCTGATTTGGTACGAGTGGTTATTCGCCGGAGAGCAGACGGCCAATACTTTAACGGCACCGACTTCCAGAGTGCTTGGACTTTCTTGCCAAGTGACGTTAGCGACGATGGCACTTGGAGCACTTCGATCGAATTGGATACTGGCGCATACTTTGTGGCAACCTATGCGATCGACAAATCAGGGGCTCGTGAAGAGCAACCACAAGTGCATTTGTTTTTCGTCGAATAGGCAAAAAACGAATCATAAAAAGCTATTCGAAACGCACTAGCTTTTGACCTGCAAAACTTAACAAGTGAGCGGCAGCCTCCAGCTGTCGCTCACTTCTTTTTATTTGTACAAGTTGAATTTCAAGTGGAATGACTTCGCGTGATTTACGAAACGCAATCGCCATAAAAACCTTGCCGTCAATCGCTTCGGGCGCCTGAGGCCCCAAGTGGCCAGTGATCGCCGCAGCCAAATCTGCCTCCGGCGTTTCTTCCAATGCCGCCTCGGCCATCGCCAGAGTCACTTCCATCGACTCCGCGGTAAATCGTGCGATCTGTTCAGAACCAATTCCCAACCAGCACGTTTTCGTCGCTTCCCGATACACAACCGCAGAACCGCAAAACCAAGCTGAGATTCCAGGGCAGCCACCCAACAACGCTGCCGCCATTCCAGCAGTACAACTTTCTGCTAACACGATTTTCTGCTGGCAGTCAGCCAAGCGTTTTGCCAACGCATCCGCAGATGCTCGCGACGTAGTAATCAAATCCATCGATACCCGTTCATTCATTCAGTCGACTTCGTCCCGCAAAATCTACGTGACGCACCTCACACGCGGTTGGCACGAGATTATACGCTCAACAGTTCCATTCGTTAACTCTTGTCGCCGCGGCCCACCACCCTCGCACCGACTTTCTCCCGCAGCCATTCGCTTGAAAAAACTTTGAAAATCACTGCGGCAAGGCCATTACCAGCCCCAACGAACGAGCAAGCCACTCTTTCCCCCCAGTTTCTCACAATTCGACCGCAGATTAAAATTTGATCGATCGATCCTTTTTTAGAGCCGAGCCAGATGCCACAGAAGCCCCAAAACACAACATTCGACAAAGCCCGTCAACACGCTCGGCAAACCGCCTTGCTGCAATCCACGCTGGCACTGCTTGAGTGGGACCAGCATACAAAAATGCCAGCACAGGCAGCGGCTTACCGCGCCGATCAAATCACTGCTTTGGCCACCCAAGTTCATGCTCGCCGCACCGACGAACAGTTCGGGCAATGGCTGGCAGAACTGGCAAGCCAAACCGCCACAGAAACCGAAAACCAACCGCCCACCGACACCGCAGCAACCGTCACGGGATTGAAGCGACAATTCGATCGCCAGTCAAAAGTCCCCCCTGAACTCGCATCCGCTTTAGCCCGTTCAGCATCCGAAGGTCAAACCGCTTGGGTCACGGCCAGACAAAACAACGACTTCGCGGCCTTCCGGCCTTACCTCCAAACCATCGTCGATTTAAAACGGGAAGAAGCCGCCGCCGTCGGATTTCAGGACCACCCATACGACGCATTAATTGACGAATATGAACCGGGCATGTCAACGTCGCAAGTCAGCTCCGTCGTGAAGAGTCTGTCCGAGGCGCTCGTGCCCTTGGTCGCCAGCATCGCCGACAGTTCGCACAAGCCCGATGCCTCCATCCTCCGCCGCGACTTCCCGATCGAAGCCCAAGAAGTATTCGCCAAAGAAGTCTCCGCCGCAATCGGCTTTGACTACCAACGTGGTCGTTTGGACGTGACAGCTCATCCGTTTTGTACAGAAATTGGTCCCCACGATTGCCGGCTAACCACGCGTTACGATCGAAGTTTTTTTAACAGCGCCTTCTTCGGCACGATGCACGAAGCAGGGCATGGCATCTACGAACAAGGCCTGCCAACGGCCGAGTACGGATTGCCGTTGGGCAGTTATTGCAGTTTGGGAATTCACGAATCACAATCGCGACTCTGGGAAAACCTTGTCGGTCGAAGTCGCAGTTTCTGGGAACACTATTTCCCAATCGCCCAGCAGTACTTTTCACAATCACTCAGCGACGTCAAGGAATCTGAATTCTACGAAGCCGTCAATTGCGTGCGACCGTCTCTAATCCGAGTCGAAGCGGACGAAGCGACTTACAATTTGCATATTGCGATTCGGTTTGAGCTAGAACGGGACCTCATCAGCGACAACCTACCGTTAGCAGATTTACCGGCAGCATGGAACGAAAAGTACCAACAGTATTTGGGAGTCGCATCCGAAACCAATGCCGACGGTGTGTTGCAAGACGTACACTGGTCAGCTGGATTGTTCGGATACTTCCCCACTTATCTACTAGGGAATCTGTACGCGAGTCAATTCTTTGAAGCCGCAGAGAGAGACCTTGGAGAGCTTCAAAGCGGATTTTCGGAGGGGCATTTCACTCCGTTAAAGACCTGGTTAAATCAAACTGTCCACTCCCAAGGACAACGATTCGACGGCCCACGCCTCGGCAAACACGTGACCGGCAAAGAATTAAGCCACGATCAGCTCTTGGCACACCTGAAAAGCAAATACCAAGCGATCTATCGGCTCTAACCTCTTGGACTTTAACGCCTACGCAAAATCTACTAATGATTTCCTGCAAGCCACTCGATTTCCTATACTATAGAGAAGGTCTTCGCCTCGAATTTAGCAACAAATGTCGGCGCGAATTGAGTTCACAACAACGTGTAGCAGTAGGCAGGACAAACCGATGCCCTCAGGACACCCACCAAGTCCCAACTCAATCATTGTTGGCAATTGCATTGCATGCAACGGCTTGGTTCGAATGTCCGCAACCGCCAAAGCCAACGCCAAAGTGCGTTGCCCTCACTGCAAAGAGATATTTCCGCTAATCAGCCTGCTCGAAAGTGCGGCCCCTGAAGTTGAAGTTCTGCATTCGGACGCAACCGCGCCCTTAAAGAAAAAAGAACTCTACATCGACCAAACCGCCACAACCGCAAAAGATGCTTCGGGCAAATTTGTTGTCCCGTCACAACTGGCCAAAGGAGCCAGACGCCGAAAGTCTTCGCGCAGCAGAAGTGAAAGTTCAAGATCGCGTTCATCCTCTAGCCGCAGCGAATCAGAACGTTCTTCGCGAAGCGATCGCCAGCCAACATCTCGTTCCGCAATAAGCCCCTCGGCCCGTCGCGGCCAATCGACGCCTCGCGAACGAGTCCACAAACCAGAAACCGCCGCAGCACGCAAGCGCCGCCCCGCTGCTACGGGAACGACTTACGCAACGCCACCACGAGACGAACCCATCGATCATTCTCGTGAGCGTACAGACAGCCCAACTAGTGGCGATCAATCGCATCGGTCCACTCGCCATCGAGACGCTCGGGCGGTTGAGGCACTCAACTCTGAACGCAACCCAGCCGTTGACTTATTGAAAGTTCTCGCCGGAGCCTGTTTAGCACTTCCAGTCGCGTACCTTATCGTGATGTGGATTTTCACTCTGGACCCATTGGGGATCGGTAAGGGCTTGGGAGAGAGAGCCCCGTTTATGGTGCCAACCGCGTTCCGCCCTAAAGCTGACGTCGACGTTGTCGAGGTTGAAACGGCCAGCTCAATCGGCACAAGTTTTCTCGGCGACAGCGAAGATGCGAAAGCCAACGCATATGGCTTCGACAATCTGAACATTGGTACAGAATCTCTTAAAAGGGGAGACGCCCAGCTAGTCAAATAGCAGGCGCAACTACGCGAGCAACCACGGCATCACCCGTACGGCCGCAACCAACTCCGCCCCTCTTGAAACTTGACCTCTTACAGAACTTAGCGGCAGAGTTCAACGACGATCCGGAAAGGCAGAA
>JALZWN010000029.1 GCA_023300235.1 Mariniblastus sp. | reverse complement strand
TTGTTGATCGTCGTCGTGATGTTTATTAAGTTTCCTCTGTTGACTTAGTGTGTGGTGACAACGCTTCCGAGCTGTCTGACGCGGTAATCCAAATCAAATGACAGGCTGGAATCAACATCACCGCCTATAATTAAACCAACCAATCGCCAACCTTTCCGCTTGGAATTCAATTGCAAGACGATCCCACAAAACGTGTCACCATCGAGCGTTATCGGCTTGGCACCGCTACGGCCGATGATTGTTCTAAGCAAACCTGTGACGACCTAGTCGCCGTGGAAGAACCGTTAGAAATCCGGATTGTCTTCGGCCGCGCCGAACAACGCCGCAGCAAAAGTCTGGCGATCACGATGCGAACACCCGGTAACGATGCCGAGCTTGCCACCGGATTTTTGCTTTCTGAAAACGTCATCCAATCCGCTGATCAAATTCGAAAAATCGAACACGCTGGCCCGTCGCCCGAAAATGGCTCTCACGGCAACACGTTGATTGTCGACTTAGCTACGAGCGTTGTTTTCTCTGTTGAAAAGTTACAACGCCATTTTTACATGACGTCCAGTTGCGGCGTTTGCGGCAAAGCATCCATCGAAGCCGTGATGGCTCAGGGGTTTAAAGCCGTTCGATCGACGATTCAAATGAACGCGGAAACATTGGCCGCTTTGCCATCGAAACTACGAACGCAACAAACCGTATTCGACGATACTGGCGGTCTTCACGCGGCGGGCTCGTTTGATGGAAGCGGCGGACTGATCGCGTTGCGAGAAGACGTCGGCCGGCACAACGCGGTTGATAAGTTGGTCGGCCAGCAACTACACAGCGATGGGCAAGGCGAGGGCGGCCAAGCCGGTGGTCAAAACGTTGGCCGTGTTTTGGTCGTTAGCGGTCGCGCAAGTTTTGAATTAGTGCAGAAAGCATTGACGGCCAAATTCGAAGCTTTGATCGCTGTCGGGGCTCCGTCGAGCATTGCGGTTCAATTGGCTGAAGAGTTCAACATCACGCTGATCGGTTTCGCGTCCGCCAAAAAGTTCAACGTCTACTCGGGATTTGATCGAGTCCGATTTCGCGATACGAGCGAGTCGTAAGTAACGCCGGTGCCGCCGAACAGATCCAACGAACTACCGACCGTCACGTCCAGCGTGCCGTTGCTAAGTTCGTCGATTAGATCGACATCCGCCATGTTGGCGACTCCGCCCGCGTAGGTCATCGGGACTTTTCCCCAAGCACCGATCAAACGTACCAAGTCCTCATCAATGCCTTGGCAGAGTCCTTCCACGTCCGCGGCGTGGATCAGAAATTCGTCGCAGCGGTCAGCTAGTTGGTCGAGCGTCCGTGTGTCGACGTTCAAATCGGTCAGCGTTTGCCAGCGGTTCATCGCGACCGTCCAGCCATCACCGTTTCGTTTGCAGCTTAGGTCTAACACGATGCGTTGTTTTCCGAGTGCAGCGACCAGTTGATCCAGTCGATCACTTTGAAAACAACCGGCGGAATCGAACAACCACGAAGTCACGATCACATGTGAGGCTCCTGCGTCCAACCATTTGGCGGCGTTGTCCAAGTTGATGCCGCCGCCGATCTGCATACCTTGCGGGTACGCGGCGAGTGCTGACAGAGCGGCCGGTTCGTTGCCGGGGCCGAGCTTGATCACGTGGCCGCCGGTTAGTTTGTCGTTGGCGTACTTTTTCGCAAACCACTCCGCCGGATACTCCGCGACGTGGTTTTCCACGAGCGGGTTTTTGTTGGTCGATTCAGATGACGCATCAGCCGAATCTCGTAGCGAGCTACCGACGATTTGTTTTACTTGTCCGTCATGCAAGTCGATGCAGGGGCGAAACTTTGTCATGACTTCTCTAAGGTTTCAAACGTGGCAAAGGCTTTTACGCCTGAGATAAGGATTTTTGGTTTGTAGCACAGGCTCGCTGGCCCACGCTTGTTCGATTTTAAACTCGAATCAGTTTACTACAACTTGCTCGTCGGCTCGACTGCCGAGTGCTTGGTAGCGGTGATCTTTTTCGTTTTTTAGAACGTTGCAATGTTCAAAAAAGACGATTTCCGTGTTCGTAAAACCAGCGGCGAAGTATGTCCGCCCCGGATGCAGGGTGCTTCAGTTTTGGAAATTAGGAAATCCTGAGAATTGGTAGTCAGGTGCGTGAGCGAGGATTTCTACGGGTCTCTCGCTAACCCATCCGACAACCCAAACACCCAGATTCAAAAACTGATTTTCCAAAACAACGATCGGCTGCGACATTGCTTTACGCCAGATACCAGCGTACTATGGTTGAGTATTGTTCGAACGTCGCTGAACGACCTGGAGTATTGAGATGACCGTCAGACTCGTAATCGCCTCCTTCGTGGTAGTCGCGCTGCTATTACATGTTTCGCAAGCGACTGCTCAGCAGCAAAATCAAACCATTCAGCTTCCCGTGATCCGGCAGTTCAACGTTCGCAACAGCGTCAGCGTGCCCGACGGCGGCACGATCGGGCTGGGCGGAATCTCCAGAAGTTCCACTGGTTCGATTTCACGAGGCGTTCCTGGGACGATCGGGCGGCCGTTTGCTAATCGAGTTGGCGGACGATTGACTTCCAACGGCCATGCGTCGGTGAGTGTCTGGGTACTCCCAACGAAAGAAGAGATCAACGCAGCCATTTTAGCCGGCGCGAAAACATTGCCCAGAGAATCGACGGTTCCGTACTACAAACAAGTTTGGGATCGCCAGGGCCAGTCTACCAATCAATTTCCGCCGCTTGAGCAACTTCGACCGCCAGAGCCGAAACTATCTGGCGAAACTATCGAACCGGCCGCGAGTGCCGCCGAACCGGACGGCATTTTCTTGGGGCTGCCGTAGCGGTTCGTTGGATGCGTACCCGTTGCTATTGGTTGATCGGTAAAGCTTGTCAACATTGTTAGGCAAGCAGACGTGTCAGAATGCATTTTGCCGAACGACTTGTTCTTGGCCGTGAAATGCGGGGGAAGGATGCTTGTGTGGTGTCTTGGTGTGGCTTCGGTGCTTTAGGTTGTGGCGGTTGCGGTGATTTTTGAGCGGCCCGTTTGACTGCAATCGCCGCCGGTTGGTCCCGAGGCCATGCTTTGGAGGCGGCGAGTTGAAAGTCCCGGTACTCTCGGGTTGTGAACGTTTAAACCGTTTGAGCAAGTGGTTGAGCAACCATTGGAGGCATAAGTACCGGCTGAGTTACGTCGCCGCTTGCGAACACCTGTGCAATCGCATCGACGGTTCAATTCATTATTCGAATGCGTTGGATCATTCAAAACATGCTCGATACTGGCCCTGCAACGCGACCGAGCATCCCAAAATGTTGGCCAAATCGCTTCTTTAAGAGTCCCCAAATGCTTTGCCGGTTGGTCTAATCGAAGAGTCGTTATTTCGCTTGACATTTAAACCGAACCGCAACTTTCATTTACCGCCCGCATGACTGAAATCGAACGTATTTATCTGGACAATGCAGCTACGAGTTGGCCGAAGCCGGATTCGGTCTACCTGGCGGTTGAGCAAACCATGCGAGGAAACGGCGCAGCGGTAGGCCGAGGTGTTTTTGGCGACTCCGCTCAAGCAACCCAGATCGTGCAACAGGCTCGTCACGAAGTCGCACACTTGATTGGAGCCCGATCAGATTCTTCGGTAGTGTTTACCAACAGCGGCACCGATTCGTTGTCGACCGCGATCTTGGGTTTGCTCAAGCCGAACGATTCCGTTGTGACCACCGCAGCCGAACATAACTCGGTGCTTCGCCCTCTGCACCATTTGCAACAAGTCATCGGTGTGGAACTCAAAATCGTTCCGTGCGATGAAACCGGGCTGGTGTCCACGACTGACCTGGTCAAATCGATCGACGAAAACACGCGGTTGCTGGTGATCAACCACGTGAGCAACGTAACTGGCGTCGTCCAGTCGATCCAAGAATTAATCGCGGCCGCCAAAGCAAAGCAACCGGAGTTGATCGTACTAGTCGATGCCGCTCAGTCACTCGGCCACCTACCGATCGACGTCGCCGAACTAAGCTGTGATCTGTTAGCAGCGCCTGGGCACAAAGGCAGTTACGGGCCGCTCGGCACCGGCATTTTGTATTTGCACCCAGACATCGTCGATCAGGTGGCACCGTTGCGTTTTGGCGGGACAGGTGTTTCTAGTGGTGACATCCAACAGCCGATGACCATGCCAGAGAAATTTGAATCTGGAAACCTGAATGCTCCCGCGATCGCAGGTCTATTGGCAGGGCTCAAGTATTTGAAAACCGAACAAGCGAAAGCCGGCAAAGAAAATCTCGCTCGCTGCAGTGAATTGCTTTTGGCAGGCTTGCGATCGATCGACGGTTTAACGTTGCACTTGCCAAAATTGATCGACCACCGCATCGGAATTTTCAGCGTTTCGGTTGAAAGCCTGGATGCTCACGAAGTAGCGAACCTACTCGATTTGACCGGCCAAGTCCAAGTCCGCTCGGGCCTGCACTGTGCTCCGCTACATCATCGCCAGATGGGCACGTTTGAACGTGGCGGCACGATCCGTTTCAGCGTCGGCCGATTCACAACAGCAACGCAAATCGAGCGAGCGGTCAAAGTTTTGCAACAGGTGTCACAACCATTGAAATAAATCCCGGGTAATTCAGCGAAATCAAGTTCGTTTTTCACCCGCACCAAGATGTGCTATCATCCTTGACGACACGATTCAAAAAAGTGGCAGATCGGTCTTGATTCAAGATTTGCCAATGGATTAGGTTACTGTGCTGTGTCATGGAGGGCACCACTGCATCGCAGCATTTGCTGGTCGTAACTAAACAAACGGCTGGCTTCCGAAGGTTGAACCATCGGCGTCTGCGACAGTACACGCTGGAACCAAACAGGCTAATCCCGCTTCACGCGGAAAGCCGCTCTCGCGACGTCGCTTTGGCGTCCTCCACTATTTGAACCCGTGTTGCAGAAAGCTTGGCAAAGTTGCCTCGCTGAATTCGCCGGTTCGCCAAATGCAGTGGAGTTTTTTGTGGCCAATTATCAAGACTTTGAAGTCAAAGATCGAGTCAAGCAAGCGACGGATATCGTCGAATTGGTTGGCGGTATGATCCCATTGACTCAAAAAGGTCGCGACTACATTGGACTCTGCCCTTGGCACGATGACACGAAGCCTAGTTTTACCGTCAACCCTGTTCGCCAATCGTTCGTATGCTGGGTCTGCGACATTCGCGGTGATGTTTTTGAATTCATCAAGCGAATCGATGGCGTTGAGTTTTATGATGCGTTGAAAATGTTGGCCGAACGAGCTGGCATTGAGCTACGAACCAACAATGCTCCCGTCGTCAAAGGCAGTGCCAATGACAAGTCCACGTTGCTCAAAGCAATGGCATGGGCGGAAGAGCAGTACCACCACTGCTTGCTCACCCACGATTCGGCGTCTCCCGTTCGCGACTACTTGATCGAGCGAGGGATCACGCAAGACAGCATCGATACGTTTAAACTCGGCTTCGCACCGCTTGCTTGGAGCTGGCTCGTCGATCGGGCTCGCAACACCCCTTACAGCCCAGAGGTCCTGGAAGCTTGCGGATTGGTAACGCCCAACAATCGCGGCGGATACTACGAGCGTTTTCGTGGCCGCGTGTTGTTCCCGATTCGTGATACGCTTGAGCGTCCAATCGCACTCGGCGGCCGCGTGGTGCCTCGGCTGTACGAGGACAAAGAAAAAGTCCCGCCGGCAAAGTACGTCAACAGCCCTGAAACGAAGCTGTTTTCCAAATCAAAAAACCTATACGCGTTGAATCACTGCCGCAGCTTCATCCAAAAATCGGAGAAGAAAAACCTAGTCATCGTCGAAGGCTACACCGACGTCATCGCGGCTTGGCAAGCCGGCCTGCGAAACGTTGTTGCGGCTTTGGGAACGGCGCTGAATGAACAGCACCTGCGAGTGATTAAGCGTTTTGCGGACACGATCACATTGGTTTTGGACGGTGATGAAGCCGGACAAAAGCGAACCAACGAGATGTTGGACTTATTCGTGGCGCATGACGTCGACTTGCGAATCTTGACGCTCCCCGAAGGTTTGGACCCGTTCGACTACTTGCTCGAAAACGGCGCTGCGCCCTTCCAAACGATGATCGATTCAGCCCCCGATGCGATCGCTCACAAGGTTTTTAAAGAAACCCAAGGCGTCGACTTGGTGCACGACACCCACCGATCCAACCAAGCCTTAGAAAACATTCTCAAAACAATCGCGCGAACTCCTGCAGCGCTGCTAAACGAGTCAGCTGCCAAGAAAATGCGGCACGATCAACTGGTCATGCGATTGGCCCGGCAATTTCAACTGGTGCCTGCCCAAGTCCAACAGCGATTGGTCGAAATCCGAAATTCGCTGCGACCAGTGGTGCCACACCAAGCCGATTTCGTAGCCAACGAACGGATTGACTATACAAAGTTAGATCGGAACGAAACCGAATTACTGCAAATTTTGATCCAAGCTCCAGCATTGCTGGACACCGCGATCGAACGTGTCGTGCCTGATGAATTCAAGCCCGGTGTGTTGAAGGAATTGTACAGCATCATGGAAGACTTTTCGCATGATGGTAAAGAGGTCGGTTATGAGCAATTGATGCTGGAGCTAGAAAACCAGCGTTTGAAAGGGCTCGTCGGCCACTTGTACGACGAAGCGACTGCCAAAAAGCAGGCCGCCGAAGATACCAAGAGTGAATTTTACACGGGATTGGACGACCAGTTGGAATCCGTGATTGAGATGTTCACCAACCGTCGCGAGGCGAGTGGTGTGCAGACAAAAATTTCGGAGTTGCATGGCGGCCAGTTGGACGCTGATGCAGAAGCGAAAGCGTTAATGGATTTGTTTGCCAAACAGCAACGGCTCCAACGCGATAGAAACACGAAGTAGCGTTCTTGTATTTGGTTTCTCATGGAAGGGAAGCCGCAGGACCGTGATAGATCGATGAGACAAGTGACCCGACAGACACCAATTTTTTCCTCCGCTAACCCGTAACCGCTGGACACCAGCAAAATCGCGGCAGTGAAACTTTTGGCCTGTCACACAGAGCTTGCCTTCGTAGATCCCCCCCGAGACGTCGAACGCGAAACGGAATTCGCAGGAGGACCCTGACGTGACTACATTTAATACCGATTTGAACGAACTAAGCGACCTGATTTTAAAGGGACGCCAACAAGGATTTTTGACTTACGAAGACGTAACCAACCTGCTCCCCGACGAAGCAGTTGGTTCCGAAAAGCTAGACATGATTTTGACTCAGATTGATAAGCTGGGCATCGAAATCGTGGACGCAGAGCCTGAAGAAAAAACTCCTGCTGCCGCGGCACCAGCCTCTGCTGCCACCAAAGATTTTTCTCAAACGCTCGGCAAGGCCCCGCGTCCAAGCGACGATCCTATTCGGATGTACCTGAGCCAAATGTCCGTCATTCCGTTGCTCAACCGCGACGAAGAAGTCGCACTGGCCAAAAAAATCGAAATCGCTCGTAAGCGTTATCGTCGAGCGGTATTGAGTTGTAACTATGCTCTTTCGGCCACGATCGAAATTTTACGTCGCGTTTACATGGGCGAGCTTCCGTTTGACCGCACGATTAAGGTTTCATTGACCGAGAACTTGACCAAAGAACAAGTCCTCGCTCGCATGCCTCATCATTTTCCAACCATCGACAAACTTCAGCGAGCCAACGCCAAGGATTTTGTGCAGTTGGTCAGCAAGAGCGTTTCCAAGCAAGACAAGGCTGCTGCTCGCATCCGCTTCATGCGACGCCGAGCCAAGCTTGTGATTTTGGTGGAAGAACTTAGCCTGCGTTCGCGTCGGATCAGCCCGATGATCAAGCAAGTCGCTGGTATCGCCGACCGAATGAAGTTTATTCGCGAGCAAATGCAAGCCACTGGCGAAACCGCTCCGACTCCTGGGCAACGCTTGCGTTTGAAAGAAGAATTGGCTCGATTGGTGATTCAATGCCAAGCCAGCCCAGACGGTTTGTTCAAAAAAGCTGCGGCGTGCAAAAAGTACTTTGCAGAGTTTGAATCAACCAAGTCACAGCTTTCTAGCTGCAACTTGCGATTGGTTGTGTCGATCGCTAAAAAGTATCGCAATCGCGGTTTGAACTTTTTGGATCTGATCCAAGAAGGCAACACCGGCCTGATGCGTGCGGTAGATAAGTACGAGTATCGTCGCGGATTCAAGTTTTCAACTTATGCGACGTGGTGGATTCGTCAAGCGATCACCCGTGCGATCGCTGATCAGGCTCGTACGATTCGAATCCCGGTTCACATGATCGACGTGCTACAACGCTTGCGAAACATCGAAAAGCAACTACGTCAAGAAACTCGTATGACTCCATCCACCGAACAGATCGCTGCTCGGGCTCAAATGGAAGTCGAAGAAGTTCGACGAGTCATGGACATCGGCCGTAATCCGATTTCGCTGGACCGTCCGGTTGGCGAAGGCGACGATTGTAGCTTTGGCGAATTTATCGAAGATTCGAACATGGATACGCCAATGCGTTCAGCTTTGAACTGCATTTTGCGTGACAAGATCGACGGTTTGCTGAAGACGCTAACCTATCGCGAACGTGAGATCATTCGCTTGCGATACGGTCTTGGCGACGGTTATACGTACACGCTAGAAGAAGTCGGCCGGATCTTTAAGGTGACTCGTGAACGCGTTCGCCAGATTGAAGCCAAAGCTGTTCGCAAATTGCAGAACCCCGTTCGTAGTGCTCAGCTGGAAGGTTTTGTTCCAGAAGAATTCGGGAATGAGTTTTTGGAAGAGAGCAAAGCGAAGGCCGCAGATTCGGTCGCTTCAAGAAACGAAGGTGGTACGACTGCTTCGCAAAATGGAGTTGTTAGCAACAATTCTGACGCTAACGAGATTCCATTCTGGCAGATGAGTCAAAAAGAGAACGCGCAACAGCCAGAGGAAGTTTCGTCGACTTTGTTCCAGGACTCGATTGGTTAGTTTGAGGTTTTAGCCTTTAACTTAATGTATTAAAAAAAAGCCCGGTCAATCATTGGCCGGGCTTTTTTCGTTGTCAGTGGCAACGCCTTTGGAGCAGGCGCTTCCGGTGGTTTAGTGGCAAGGGCCCGTAGGGAGAGATTTACGAACGCTACTCGTCCCGGATGGAGCCGTCCCTAGTAGTTTTAGGCTCCCACCCCGAGCAATAATTCGACTCCATCCGAGGTGAAAACAACCACTAAATTCCGTGGAGAGCCTTGGAGATGTTTTGGTTTTTATCCAGCGCATTCGAATGTTGAATTGAGCCGCGTAAGTATCGTCTCGGTTTCCGTATCACAAAACCGCATCTATCGCCAAATCGTACTTACTTTATCCCCGACTGCTGGGCGTCGACGATGAAACCTTTGGCAAGGTGCGTCTATCGCTTAATGGCGATTACATTAGCCCCGAATGGGCCGAATGGGGAGGCGTGATGTATCCACACACGCAAGCCTGTGGATGATTTGCTCGATGCTAATTGAGTCCTAAAGGGACGGCATGTGCCGGACTTGCTCATTTCCTGTCGTCCCTGCTGGACTTAATTGCTTTGACTTGACTGAGTTCCGTTGCTACCCAACGAAGAAATCTTGCATCCTGGATGTGATTATCTTCCAGCTGGCACGATGGTTGCACTTTAAATAAGCAGCTGAAGCGTGAACCCCATGAATTCGCCGGGGAACGCGGCTTTTTCAGCTTTTCAAGAGAATCGAAGAGGCCCAGCGATGATCAAAATGATGACAGTGTTTCCTAATATCGCGACAGTTTTGACGCTCGCCATATTGCTTGCCAGCCCCGGTATCGCGCAAGAACCAGGAAGTATTTTGCAGTTAACTGCTCCTCGGGAAACCAGCTTTGAACCGCAATGGGCGATTCCCGAAGTGCCAGGCGAAATAGCGACCGAAGATCTCAACGTGTTGACTCGCGGCCCGTTGCATGAAGCTTTCGCTGCCGCTCATCAACCCAATCCGCAGTCGTCGTCTTTGGTTTTAAAAAAACCGCCAGCGCCGATTGACGAGATTTCTCCGGAGTACAAACCGGATGGAAATAATGTCCAATGGATCTCAGGTTACTGGGCATGGGACGACGCACAGGCGGACTTTATCTGGATCAGCGGGATCTGGCGAGACGTTCCGCCCAAGCGTAAATGGATGCCGGGCTACTGGAATGCTGAAGCCGGTGGACACCGTTGGGTGTCAGGATTCTGGGCCGAAGAAATTCAGCAGGAAGTCGGCTACCTTCCTCAGCCGCCAGCATCACTCGATCAAGGGCCTTCCATCGCTGCGCCGAGCGAAGAACATTTTTACGTTCCCGGCAACTGGGAATTTCAAGACAATACTTACCGCTGGTTGGCTGGGTACTGGCAGCCTGTGGAACAAAATTGGATTTGGGTTCCGTCGAAATACGCTTGGACTCCTAGCGGCTGCGTTTATCTTTCGGGCTATTGGGACTATGAATTTGAGAGCCGCGGGACTTGCTTCGCGCCCGTTCAGTTTCGGCAGCCGCTGAACCAAGTAAGCAACGATCGCTACCGGCCGTCTTACGCGATCGACCTGAACATCGATTTTATGACGCACCTGTTCGTCAGGCCTCAATGCGGTCACTACTTTTACGGCGACTGGTACTCATCTAACTTTAACAACGTCAGCTACCGTCCTTGGGTTTCTTGCGCAAGCCATCTCAGGAACTATGATCCGCTGCTGTCGTACTACCGCTGTCAACGATCGTCTTACGATAGTCGTTACAACGTCGTTCAGTATTTGTCTTTCCAGCACAACTTCTACAATAATAACCGCGACTACCGTCCGCGCCCGACGTATTCAGCACAGCGTGAATACACTGCCCGCACCCAGTTGACGTACGGAAGTCGCGGGTACACAAACGACTTCATTCGAAAATCTAGTTACGTCCGCACCTACGACGATTTGCGGAAACGTGACGAACAGCGTCGCAAGCAAACCGCTCAAGCCAATCTTCGAATCGACCAGCAACGAAAGAACGCGACCCAATACCGCAAGGCCGCAGAGGCTGAACAGCGAAACAATCGCCGCCAGATCGAGCAGCTTGCCAAGCTACAACGCAAGCGACAGGAAGAAGATCGGACACGCCAAGCCGCCGCCAGTGCTCAGCGAATTGCTAAAAGTCGAGACAGTTCTCGTTCGAGCCAGTTTGTAAAGCGTCAGGCGCCAACGCAGATTCGCTCACAGTCTCAAGCATCATCTCAAGTGGAGCGTTTGCGTCGCGCCCAGCAGGACCAGAAGCAACGGGCTCTGCAAATAAACGTACGTCGAGTTCAAGAAGACGCCGTACGTCGATCCAAGCAAGAACAATCGCAACGTGTTCTGCAGGACAAAGCTCGCCGAGCAGAGCAAGACCGTTCGCGTCGGCAAGCGGCGCAACGAGCGGACCAGCAAGCCAAGCAACAGCAAGCCCAGCGTGACGCCGTCCGTAAAACTCAGCAAATGGCCCAGCAAAAAGCCCAGCAGGATCAGGATCGACGATCCCGTCAAGCGGCAGCGGATCGCGTGAGACAAGATCAGGCCCGACAAGCGGCCCAGCAAAAAGCTCAGCAAGACCGTTCGCGTCAGCAAGCGGATCAACGTGCCAGGCAGCAGCAAGCTCAGCGTGACGCCGCCCCAAAGACGCAGCAACAACCCTTGCAGCGAGCTAAATCGAGCAAGCAGCGGTCGACTCAGCAAAGTCGATCGAGCCGGCTAAGAAGCCGTTCTTCAAAGAAGTAGGAAGCCAGTCTGGTGTTGGAGCGTCCGCGAATTTAGCGGCATCAATCGGCCGTGCAAATCAAACCAACTCCGCCCAGCATGATTGCGAGCCCGAACAGCCAAGCCGGAATCCGAATTGGAATTAAAAACAACAATAGCCGGACTTCATCGTAGATGCCGTCACTGTCAAGTTTATAGCGGATCGCGAAGTCACCGATCATAACTGCAAGTCCGGCAGCCACGAATCCGATTCCCTTGAGGATGTTTGGCTTCCAAAAAAAGAAAGATGCCAGCCAGGCCGCCAGCATTCCAACGCCCAATGCGAGAAAACCAAAAGCGACAAACTTGAGATACCAGTTGTTCATGTGATTTTGAACTGTCTTTGCAAAAAGTTCTTCCGGGGTTTCAGTGGCTGGTTGTTCAGGGTTTGCCGGCAACGCAA
>JALZWN010000028.1 GCA_023300235.1 Mariniblastus sp. | reverse complement strand
CGGTGCCGATCGAGCCGGTCAAGAATCAATTGATCCTCAGGTGTCGTCGGGCGTAAAATGGAGCCGTCGGTTGAGTCGGCACCTGGGTCGAACGAATCTGCTTCAGGCAAATCACAAATGACTTGCCCCACTTCCAAGCCACGTTCGGTCCGGCAAATGACATCCGAATCTCGAACGTAAACGCAGGAATCAGCGGCAACGAACTTGCCGACCGCCCCCATCAAACCAACTTTGACTAAATGTGCGACGCTCAACGTGCTGTTTCCTCTAGCGACTGATTAGGATCCGCGGATGAGCGACGCTCAAGCACCAAACGAATCGGAACCTCTCCAAAATCCAACGACTCACGCAAAATCCCCAGCAAGTATCGCCGGTAAGTTTTACTGAACGAATCAGGACTATTACATTTTAGCATGATCGTCGGCGGCTCGATACCAATTTGTGCCGCATAATAAATCCGCGGACGGCGTTTGTTAGATGCCATCGGCGGCGGATGTTTGACCAATGCTTCTTTAACGATCTTGTTCAGCTTTGGCGTGCTGACACGTGAGCGAGATTGCTTAAACAACATCTTCGCGTGGCTCATCAGTCGCTGCACATTCTGGCCAGTCATACCTGTCGTAAACGCGATCGGCGCGTTCCACATGGTTGAAAAGTTATCGGTAATATAATCCGTCCAACGCTCCGTCGGCATGTGCTCGGCCATCAAATCCCATTTGTTGACGACAAAGATACACGGCTTATAAGCAGCTTCGATGTAGCTGACCAACTGCCGATCGACCTTAGAAATTCGTTGGCTGGCATCAAACATCATCAAGATCACATCCGCATAACGAATCGACCGGTGGGCTCGGTGAGTCCCATAAAATTCAATATCCGTCCGCACGCTTTTGCCTCGCCGCAACCCCGGCGTATCGATCGCCATCATCGTTTTACCGTCCAGTTCAAACCGAACGTTGACACTATCGCGAGTCGTGCCCGCAACTTCGCTAACGATCATTCGTTCCTGTTGGACCAGCGAGTTAATAAACGTGCTCTTGCCGACGTTTCGTCTTCCGACCAACGCGAACTTCATTTCTGGGTCAGCCGTATCACGTGCTTCCATTTCTGATTCGTCTGGCAATGCGTCCAACATCGAGTCCAGCAAATGGCCTTTACGACGGTTGTTGATTGCACTTACGCACAACGGTTTCCCAAATCCCAATTTGAAAAAGTCATTGGCTTCGATCTCCCAGTTTTCCCCGTCGCACTTATTGGCGATCAGCAAAACGGGCTTGTCCACGCCCCGCAAACGCTCGGCGACCTTGATATCCAGCGGCGTACGACCGTCCTTTGCATCGACGACAAACATCAGCACATCCGCGGATTGAATCCCGATCGCGATCTGATGTTCAATTTCATGATCAAGTTCATCGACGTCGTTGATGCCGATACCGCCGGTGTCAACGATATCAAAATGCCGGTCGTCGTGTTCGAGCATGAACGTCATGCGGTCACGCGTCACGCCGGCCATGTTGTCGACGATCGCCAAACGGCGGCCTGCGAGCCAATTGAAAATGCTCGATTTACCTACGTTGGGTCGGCCGATGATTGAGATTTGTGGGAGGGCCATGTAGAAAGTCAGCCAAAATTGATTGGGACGCTTGTGGAAAAAAGCGTCCGGGTCTGGTAAAAAAGCATCCCGTGAGCGGGTTCTTCGACCCCAAATGATACTCGATTGCCCTTTATCTAGCACATCTAAAAGTCCGCTTCCCATGACAAAAGTCAGCAATCTTTCGGCACAGGGCATCTCCAACGAATCTACCGTCGACCTCCAGCAAGCTCTGGTTCAACATTTGAGCGGTTTGAAGGAGTTCGGTATAACAATTGTGCCAGCTGGGAAGGGAGAATCGTTCGAGTTCGCTGCCGACGACAGTCCAGCCGCATCGGCCGAAACCTCGCAGACTCCTACCGCTGGAACTAGCTCAACGCCGGCCCCTTCGCCCGTCGCCCCGCCCGCGGCGGTCACTCAACCGGCAGCCCCAATAAACCCCACAAACCCCGTAACTCCGCCGCCCGCGGTGCCCACCGATTCGGCCACAGCACCTGCCACAGCAACCCCATCGGCCCCCACCAAACCAGAACCGCTGGTAACTCAAGACGCTCCGTACTCGGCAGCCACTCCGACTGCCCAACGACCGAACGCTCTGACGGTGATCCAGCAAGAAGTCGCCAGTTGCATCCGCTGCCCTCAGCTAAGCGACTTCCGCACGAACACCGTATTCGGCTCCGGCGACCCAACTTCGCGGCTAGTTTTTGTTGGCGAGGGCCCCGGCGAAGACGAAGACGGCAACGGGTTGCCATTCCAAGGAGCCCCCGGAGATCTGTTTGACAAAATTCTGGCCGCGTGCGGTTTGAAGCGTGAACAGGTCTACCTACTAAACACGATCAAATGCCGCCCGCCCAAAAACCGCAATCCGAAAGCCGCCGAGCTAGACAACTGTTGGCATTACGGCCAACAGCAACTGGACATCATCCAACCGGAGTTTATCTGCTGCATGGGCAGCGTCGCAGCCAAAACGCTTTTAAACACCAACCTGTCGATCGGTAAACTTCGCAAGCGATTCCACTCTTACCGCGGCAGCAAAGTCTTGGTGACCTACCATCCGACTTATCTACTCCGCACATCGTCAGCCAAAACCCACGCCTGGGAAGACATGAAGATGCTGATGAACGAGATGGGAATTGAAATCCCAAAGCGGTAAGTACCGCCAAGTCCGACATTCAAAAAGTGCCGGCCGAAACTATCGCGAAACAGACTTACGCAGCCTGAGACTCTTCCATCAAAAACCACGCACCTGCCTGCTTTGACGACAGCCAACCTTTATCAGGTTTACTCTGCTTCGTTCTTGAGTGTAAAGAACAGCATGTGCAGGCCAGTGTCGTCGTCGGTCATGTAACCGCCCGACTGGCTAAAGTATTTTTCAAGCTGCTCGAACTCTGGCAAAGGGTTCTCATCCAAACGGCGTTTTAGGCCGGACATGAACTTATTGTCTTCATCAGCCCCGCTTAAAACTGCCTTCGTTTGGTCAGAACCGGCAAGATCGAACAGCCATTTGACCTGACGCTTCGGGTCGCTGTAAAAGTTCGCCATCGGAAGCTCGTTGCTGAGCAAACGTCGTGATTCGTCGACGATGCGAGCGTAGTTCGAATCATCGACCAAGCGTTCGCCCTCACCTTGAAAAGTGTCGATCATCGTTTTCATGAGGCCATCAGAGTCAGCCGCAATCACCAAGCAATCGCCGAAGATTGCCATCTGAGGCGACTCGACATGAAGCTCCATTCCTTCCTGGCCGTCCTTGTCGTTTTTTTGGTTTCTCTTTTTAACGCGGCGGTTTCTTCGCTCTGCCATTCGCTTGTTTCGGTCGTCAATTTTTGCCCGAGGTTCGGCGTAAACCATGACGTCGTGATAGTCGCGTTTTTCGTAGGGCATGGTTGCGTTGTCTTTGTCGCCAAGATCCCCGTTGGCTCTCTCCATAATCTTGTCCAACAACATCTCGAACTTCTCGGGGTCTTTCAGTCGAAACGCCACGCCCGAACGTGTACTATTAACGATGGCCGGTTCCTCAATCCATTGAAACCACGTCATGCGGCCATCGATCGAGTCAATGATGTCTTCCTTAAGGTCAAGACCGAGTTCTTCGTTGACGTTTTTTTCGACCATGTTTTCAAAGTCACCCGGTGACATGAAAGAGTCGACGATTTTAGTCAGTTCAGCGTAAGCTTTCGGAGCGTCTACGCTGACCATCATGTGGTTGACGACCGACAAAGGCACGAACTCTTCCGGCTCGTACTCGGTTGGCTTGAAAGCCAGCATCGCAAATATCCCGGTTCGCGGGTTGGTAAGCAACACATGAGCATGCATCACGGATTCGTATTCTTCTTCGTCCAGAAACATCGTTCCGCCGATCGCCGACAGGCTGTCCAAGCCCAGCAGCGGAAGCATGTTGATCACAAACCGAGCACCGGCGTCACCTTGCGTGCTGCTTTTGGCAACCGCGATCGGGTCAACGAAAAAACGAAACTCCGGGTCCAAGTCTTGGTTGCCGGTGCAACGCTTCATGATAGTGACAAATTTGCGGTTGGAAGTAAGCGGGCGAGTTTTTTTAACTTCGCGACCCATCCAACGTTCGATCAGATCGTTGAGCTCGCCAAGCGAAGTGCAAGCGACGACGGTGTTTTCGTGTTGAAAAAAGTGGATGCGTTTATTGTCGACGTTAAACGCTTCGATCTCAAAACCGTCTTCGTTCGCAACCGTTTCATCTTCTGAAGCTGCACCGCCGCCTTCTTCGGCCGCCGCGTCTTCTGGAATCAACTCACGGCCGCGCTCCATGACTCGGTCGAGCAAACCGTCTTCGCCACTCAAGTCCATCAGCATCAAGTACTCCGGTTTTGAGCGACGAGGAGCGATCACGGCGAACGTGATTTCACCATCGGGCAGCGACGTAAGATCCGATAGTTCGATGCCGACTTGCTCTTTGACATCGTCGTAAGCCACTCCGGCTTCTTCCCAGAGCCCATTCACTAGCGGTGCGATGGAATCATCGGCGATCATTTGTCCCATGCCCGTTTCTCTTAACTTTTCAACCGCATCCTGAAAGCTTGGCAGTTGCAGCAAAGCCACCGTCGTCTCGGGCAAAATCAATTCTGTCTTTGGGCGATCCGGAATCGAGTCCGATTGGGGGCTGGCAAAAACCAAACCAATCGGCACGGCCAAAACTGAGAGCAGAAGAGCCAAAGAGAGTTTTGAAATTGAATTCATTGAATACTATCTAACAGTGATGGTAAGTTTATTTGGAACGGCCAAAATTGTGTTGTACTTCAAGCCCGCGTTTTTGAAAACATGACGAAGCCCAGCAAACCCTTGGAGCAAACCGGCTTCATGATAACAAGAGTTCAGTCCTGGTCAGCTCCGCCAGCCTCTGCTTCGTTTGCGGCTTTCAATGCGTTCAGGCCTCCAACGAACAATCAAACTCGTTTTTTGCTGGCTTAGTTTCGAATTTTTGACAGGCAGATGTTCTTTTTCTGATATTAAGCTACACAGACAATGCGGATTATTCACGCTGGCGAGTTGCTGCCTCGGGTATATTTGTCGATTGTTCGGCTTCTTAGCGGCATTCGAGCCGAAATTGGTCGAAAAAAAGAATTAACGATAACGCAGCCGCTTGAACGGCGAGTCGTTTGCAGGTGGTTAGATGGTTATTAGCCAAGCGAATTTTTGCAGGCCGGCCAAGCAATATTTCTTCACAGCGATTGAATTCCATGATAACTCATCAGCAAAATAGTCTTCTCCGATGGTGCTCATGCTTGCTGGTTATTGGACTGGCGATCGTGACCGCATCCGCACAGACGCAAGCCCAAGATGGCGGAATCGATGACGGCGGCTTAGGAGGAATTGACGGTGGTGGTGGCGGCGGAACCGGTGGCGCTCCGGTTGATTTCACTGACGCTGCCAACTTGGACTTTGGCGGATCGGACGAGGATCCTCGAAACCAAGGTTTCGTCGGTGCGACAGCTCCGGGGGTCGTCGAAAATACATTTATCGGTGCCGCGTCGCAAACATTCGGAGCACTCGCCGAAGACGCAACGTTCGGTGGCGGTGTGAACGACAGTGAAGGAGCAAGCCTGCCCAGCGGCGGTGGAGGTGGAGGAATCGACGGTGGCGGTGGCGCCGGCGGATTCAATGGTGCCACGACTGGCGGTTCGGTCATCCGCAGTAGCATCCGCACTCGGTTACGACCCGCCTTCGCCGCTCCACGAATCCCACCGCAGGTTCTTGAAAGCAACTTCTACGACAACCTTTCTCGCCAACCGTCCGCTCAGTCGCTCGTCGGGCGATACCAGGTGACGATCGAGAATAGAACCGCGACCGTGACTGGCTTTGTTGACAGTCAAGCCGACGCCGATCGCTTGATTCGGCAATTGAAATTGCAGCCAGGAGTTTATGGAATCGTAAGCCGGCTACAGATCGCGCGATAACACGCGAGTCACACTCGGCGACCAAAACCAGCTTAAGCGACCGGGAACGTGACCACGTTTCTCGACGGGCGTTGTATCGAAGTTTGAATTCAGCCCTCGATCCATCTCAGGACTGCGATAGGATTCCAACCATCGTGGAGATCCCAACCCCAAAGTGGCCCTGCAGTAATTACTCAATGCCGCCAACCTAAATAGTTGGCCCACATCACATTTCAACCTGTCAACTATTCGCCGGTTCTTACGTACAAGACGCAAAGGGTATTGCCTTTTCGATTCTTGAAGAATGACGCTTTAGCATAATGCCCCTCGAACTTGCGGGGCAGAGTGAATTTCTCGACGTCTCCATCGACAACGTAGGTAACGAAAGGCTTGTTCATCGGGCTTATCATACCGAAACAGAAGGCACCACAAACGCGAAAAGGTCCCTCTTCGTCACCGAGAACCTCAATCGTCTCCCACCCAGGCCGCGTATTCTGAATCGCCGACTCTACGTCTGGGCAGCTATATCTTGGAGGTGTTCTGTGGAAAAACACAGCTAGACCAACAGCAGTCAACAAGGTCACAACAAGCAAGTGTTTGATCTTGAACCGCATGCTATCTCGGGTGCAAAAATCAAGCCAGACAACGACCGCGACGACCCAGTCGCAGCAAGTAAACTAAACATTAAAACCGACGACAGATGCGATTTGGGGCCATCACTCTGTTTACTGCTGATCGCTAGGTACCTGCAACCCACCACCATAGCCATAGTCCATCGGTTTCAGTGCCAATCGCATAGTCGCCATTGCCCGAACAGATGTCAACCATCGCTGATTTGAATTCAGCCAGTCGTTGACGCCCGAAGCTAATCGCCGGTTGATCGTTACCAGCAATTTGCCAATGATCGTCCGGCACGCGATCGACGGGGAATTTAAGCACAACAGATTCTGCGAATCTAAGATCAACACCCGCTCCATTTGCCGTCACCGTCGGTTGCGTCAACTCGACAGTCACCTTGCTGGGCCATTTAGCGACTTGCATCAGGCCAAACAAATTTTCCAGCGATTTGCATCCGGATTCATCCGCCGATAAATTCCAACGCGGATCTCGGTCATCTCGGATTTGCCACATCGCGACATTGCCTTGTTGGCGCCATCGTTCGACACTTAAATCTGCCATGTAAATTAAGCTCGCGTTGAGTGGGATAACGTCTGCGACGACCCCGTCGCAGCAAATAAACTAGGCACTGTCCCCAACTATGGAACCGCAGCAAACATACTAAACATTAGACCGACGAGAAATATGGCCTAGGTCCATCGCCTTGCTGTCCGACGCTTTTCTCCACTCGGCTTGCTTGGCAGCGACCACATCGTCGCAAGCCCACCACCACCTACCCAGCAGGGCGGGCTTTCCAAATATCGCTCCCGCGTACCAAGTAATCGACGGGCCGAAGACAAGCGGAAAAACCGCCAACACAACATGAACGAACGTAACTGGAGGCAAAAGAAAACCATACCACAAAAGCGCCCAGGGAATTAAGGAAGAAGCGACTGCCAGCAAAGCAACCAGAATGCGAGGCCGGAATCCAATTCGCTCGCTACAGCGTCGGCAACGACAGATCCCATTTAATTTATCGTGCCACCTGAGCGTGAGACCGCAGACGGGGCATGCGTTCGGATGACGCTTCGCCGGCATTGCTTCAGCGACTGAACGATGGTCTGGCGGCGTGTAAGGGTTGGCAGGCATTTGAGTGGGCTAACGTCCGCGACTACCCAGTCGCAGAACAAAAAACTGGCGGCTGTCCCCGAATATCCCGAATATCCCCGAATATCGTAAAATTGGCAGGGGGGGGGGGAACGAACCGGTCAAAACCATCTTTCGCACCTATCAAGCCACTCCACCGAGTGATTTAGGAGCAGTGAGGCATTCACAATCATCAATCTTTTTGGCGAACTGAAAAATACCTCGAACTTCGGTTGATTCATGACATAGAGTGCAGAACTGGAGCCCGTGCCTGCGTTCTCCTTCCCTTTCCGGGGCACACCTCCTTTTCAACATAACATTACAACCATTTAAACCAATGTTCAGCCGACAAAAATCGCGCCACAAAAACCCCACCACCACAAAACGTACTGAACGCCGCGGCATTGTGACCGTCGAGTTTGCACTGTGTTTGCCATTGCTCGCCTTGATTTGTTTCGGTTCGATTCAAGTCAGTAGCACCATCTTGCTACGCCACAGAGCAGTCGCGACGCTTGAGATCGCAACGCTCGACTATGTGCTAGGCAAATTGTCAGAAGAAGACGTAGCGGATCATTTGACGGGGCTCGCTAAAGACTACAGCATGGTCGACACCACTGCGGAGGTAACCGAGGAAATGATCGACGGCGCCGGCTACCTTCGAGTCCAATTGCACGTACCTATTTCAGAAAACATTACGTCACCGATTTTCATAGGCGGCCCACGTGTGCTCACGACCAGTCTTCTGGTTTACCGCCCGAATTGACTTATTGGCTGTACTTCCGCGTCCGCTTCCACAACAACGCACAAAGTATTTTCAAACGACTATTTTACTCTTAAAACACAAGCTCTATCATGAAACATTCTAAACGTACTCGAACGAGTTCAAGGTGGCTCAGTCCACAACGCGACGGATCAATGATCGTGCTCACTGCAGTTTCGATGGTGATCTTGCTGGCTTTCGCCGCCTTGCTGATCGACGTTGCATGGATGTCGACGATACAGTCGGAGGCTCAGTTGGCGTCAGATATAGCGGCACGCGGCGCGTTGACATCGTTCGTTAACGATAAATCGGAAGATTCTTACGACGCACGAGTCCGTCGAGCCCAGTCGGTTGGAGAAACTCTTTTCGAGAACACAACCGTTGGAAGAGCCACTTTACAGGTTGACCCTGAAGCTTTTGTTTTTGGTGTCAGAGCGGAGGATGGAACGTTCTCTAATAGCACCCGGGGGACTGCGAACGCGGTTGAAGTTCAATTAACCAATTTGAATCCTGATGGGTTCGGACTATTTTTAGGTCCGTTGTTTGGCGTCGATACATTCAATACTTCGGCGAGCACAACGGTGTCTTTCAGTCCGATCGATGTCGTGCTTTGTCTGGACATCTCACGATCGATGGCATGGCGTTTGGACCGCAATCGACCTCCTGCTTCCGTCGGCACGATTCTCGCGCCACCCGTCGAGGGCTCACGTTGGATCGCTTTGGTCAAATCGGTGAACCAATTCTTAGAACAAGCCGAAGAGCAAGCCCCTTCACTTAGGATTTCGTTGATCACTTTCGGCGGTGGGATACGTGGGAAAACTGTTACGGTGTGGGATAATGAGCAAGCACGTGTTCAAAACGAGTTCGAATTCATCGGCGCCGCTCGGGCACCGATTGAAGCATCTTTGGAATTCATTTCAAGCGAGGTGCTTGCGGGGTCAACGGCGGTCTTAGAAGGTTTGGAGCTAGCCCACCAAATGTTCCGAGATGACAGCCTCGATACAACCGAAAAAATCTGCATCCTTCTATCAGACGGTGTTGCAACTACGGGTTCGCCTCTTGAAGTCGCAGAAGCATTAGGCCTCGATGGCATTACCATCCACGGGATCTATTTTGCAGGCGACGTAAAAGGCTTATCACAACTACAATCCGTCGCAGACGCTGGTGGCGGCATGCTTTTGCACGCCGACAGCACAACACAACTAGACGAGGCTTTTAATCGTATCCTTGCGTTGCTTTCGGTAAGCCTCGTCGAGTAACAAGCATCCACAACCCTGCCCAAGCATCCCCCCCCCTGCCCAACCAAAGACATTCCAATGAGTATTAGAAACAAACGACGACGACGAGGCGTAACGACGGTTGAAATGGCAATCGTGCTGCCTATTTTCCTCGGCCTGCTGTTCTCCTTTATCGAAATTTCGCGTCTGGCTTTTGCGGTGAACTCGACACAGGTCGCGTTGATCAAAGCCACACGGTTCTTGTCGTTAAAAGAATCAGTCGTCGAAGACGGCGAAGAAGCAGCCGTGTCGTATTTGACAAGAATGGGATTTGACGAAAACGACATCACCATTACGGTATCTCCTTCAATCATCACCGATGTCACGCCAGAAGTCACGCTGAATATTCAATTGAACATGCAGCCGCTGCCTTACGTCATTGAGCGATCTCTTACGCGAAGCCGCGAGTAACCATTGTGGTCGCGGAAGAGACATCAAAGAGCGGTGTGAATTGGCAGCGCCGCCATTGGGAACGGCTCTAAGTCCTGCCGATCAATTCCCAGAAGCACCCCCTTGGGGGTTTTCCCAGGTTTCCCGAAGAGCCTTTTATTCTGCTTCGACCTTTACGCGATTCAATCGATCAATCCACTGGCCATGTTGTTGCTTGATTGATTGATTTGCTGGATCTTTGGCTAGATTATGCCATTCATGGGGATCGGTCTCGTGATCGTAAAGCTCTTCCGATCCGTCGCTGTAGCGAATGTAACGATAGCGATCTGACCTTACCGTGTGATTACCTTCGGTCGTCGAAGTCATGGCCGGTCGTTTCCACGACCCTTCCGGATTTTCCAGCAGCCGACGAAAACTCTCGCCCTGCAAGGCCCTGGGGGCTTTAAGTTTGCACAGGTCTGCAATCGTCGGGTAAATATCAATCAACCCGACGGTTCGCCCGGAGACGCTTCCATTGCCCGGAGCACCAGGCGCCCGAACGATCATCAAACTGCGAGTCGATTCCTCCCAAGGCATCCATTTTCGCCAATGATTTTTCTCGCCCAAGTGCCAACCGTGATCCGAGCACAAAATCACGATCGTATTATCAGCATAAGGGCTCTTGTCCAGCTGCTCCAATACTTGCCCAACGCAATCGTCCACTAGAGCCACACAGGCATGGTAGGCATGCACCAATTCCCGGCGATAGGTTGGACTATATTGCTTGACGGCGTCCTCGGCAATAATTTTTTGACGCTCCAAAACCCACTTGCGACCAATTTCAGGAACGTCGTCTAAATCATTTTCCAGAACTTTCGGCATCGTCAAATTGTCTCGATCAAATTGCTCAAAATATCGTTTAGGGGCAGTCATCGGTACGTGAGGTTTATAGAACCCCAACGCCAAAAAGAACGGCTGATCGTAATCACGTTCTAGTTTCTCAATTCCCCATGCCGCGATTTTCTCATCGGGCATGCCACCGACTTCGATGTCCAAAGCCGCCCAAGCCAACGAATCCTTCGCGTCTTTACCAAAACGCTTTATAAACTGACGCCCCTCAGGAGGCTCAGGCCCCCAACGCAATGTCTTGGGGCCGACTTCGTCCCAGCGAGTTCTCTTGCCGTGGTCTTTATGATAAATTTTTCCCATGCACATCGTTCGATAGCCATGCTCACCCAACCAAACCGGTAAGTGCTTGGCGTTAATGTATGCTTCAGTGGCAGACTTTAACGAGTTTCCATAAATGCCCGTTTTGGATGGATACATACCGGTCATGAATGATTCACGTGATGCGCTGCACAATGCGACTTGGCAATGAGCGTTATTGAACAATACGCTTTGACCGGCGAGCCGATCAAGATTGGGAGTTTGAGCGTCCGGGTTGCCACCTAGACAACCGACCCAATCGTTGAGATCGTCGACGGTAATGAACAAGATATTAGGGCGTTGTTGCCCACTCGGCTTCGAGGCCGAACCGCTTTTGCTCGGGACGATGGTAGGCACGGGCGGGGTTTGCTTCGACGTCGGCTTTGGCAGCTTCAGCATTTGTTTCCCATAGCGATTCCCCATCAACAACTGGCTGGCCGCGTCAAAGTGCGTTCCTGGATCCCAAGTTGTCGTACCTTCGGACGTCACCAGACCGACCGTAGAACTCGAAATGGCAACGTTTTGCGTTGCCTGTCGAACATTGTCACGCTTTCCATTATCGAATACCTCGCCAACGACGACTGGCAAATCTGGAATACCAACATCCTCTCGAATCCGTTCGATTAAATTTTCTAAACGCGAGCTATAAAGTTTGACACTCGACTTGCTATCGGATTCACCTTGGTGCCATAACAACCCCCGGATCGTGAAAGTGTCACCGCGTTTGGTGAGCTCCGCAGTCGCTGCCTGAATGGTTTTCACAAAATCTCGATACTGCGGCCCCTGGCTTTTTTTGTCACCTTTGACTCCAGCCTTCCAATCAGCACGCAGGTTTGTCCCGCCTTTGGAACCTTTAATCAACGCCAACTTGGTGTTCGGTTGACTCTTGAGCATCGACTGAGCGAACCCGATTTCAAGACCAAATGTCGGTGCAGGTAAATCACCTTTAAACTTCGGGGGGCGACTAAACCCAGGTTGCAATGGCTGCCATCCGTCACTTGCAATCGAAACGTTTCGATAAAAAATTATCGCTTGGCCCATCGGCTTTCGCTGCTGCGCCGACAAATCGCTGACACTCCCGCGGCCGTCCATGTTTGACTGCCCCGCCAACAGGTAAACTTCAAAGTGTTCACCTACACACGTCGACTGGCTACCAAACGCAAACGCAACTACCATAAAAACGCCCAGCACCGACCTCAAGGCAATTGCTGAAAAACCATAACGGCTGACGTTTTTTTGGTTTGCTTGGGACGCGGCAATTTGAAACATAATGATTTATCTCTCTTTTACAGTTCTGCCATCAAATAAAATTGTTTTGTGGCACATCAATACTTTACCAGTAAGTGACAAACGTTTCCGATCGCGAGACGATTTTTTTTAATAAAGCAGCTCCAAACTGTTGCTTTATAAACGTTAAGCTTGCCGCTTATCCCTAACCGGTTTCCCCTAACCAGTTTTCCCATTGCTCCAGGCAAAACAGAAAATACATCTCGCAAAACGGTTGCTTGACAAACTCTTATCCGCCCTCAACCGCCAACGCGGACGCCTACGACAAAGCGAATGCAGATAAGGGCACACATGATTTGCGTTTGATCAACAATCGCTTTAAAATCTCCACCACCAATCACTCCGACACTAACAAACCCAAAAAATAATGAAAACCATATCGTTCATTCTAGCCTTCGCCTTTGTATTCTTTTCTATCGCGATTTTAAACAGGCCAGCAGATGCCTTCCAAGGCAGCGAGACTCGTGCCACCGAAACAAGCAACACGACACCTCCAAAAGCCGACGATCAAAAACCAAACATCGTCGTGTTTCTTGCGGACGACATGGGCTGGGGTGACTCAGCGACTTACGGCCACCAGTTCATCAAAACACCCAACATGGACAAACTGGCCGCCGAGGGTATGAAGTTCACCCAAGGCTATTCGGCTTGCGGAGTTTGTTCGCCGTCGCGCTCGGCGATTTTGACGGGGCGCACTCCCTATCGAAATGGAGTTTGGCGACACCTGTCTGGAAATCATCAGGCCCATTTACGAACCAGCGAAATCACTTACCCAGAATTACTAAAAGAAATCGGTTACGCGACTTGTCACGTCGGCAAATGGCACCTGCTTTCCAAACAACAGTTCAACAACAAACAATTCCCTCATCCTGACGAACATGGATACGACTATTGGATGGCGACACAAAACAACGCTATCCCTAGCCACAAACACCCCAACAACTTTTTCCGCAACGGCAAACCAGTCGGCGCAACCGACAGCTACTCAGCCCCTTTCGTTGCCGACGAGGCAATCAAATGGCTGACGGAGATCCGTGACCCAGCCAAACCGTTCGCCCTTTCAGTTTGGGTGCATGAGCCTCACAAACCAATTGCAACCGACATTAAGTTCTCGCAGCAGTACGAAGGTCAAAACAAACGAGACCAAACCTACTTCGGCAACATTTCTCAGCTAGACTATGCCCTCGGCAAAGTCATGGAAACGCTCGAAGCTCAAGGCGTCGCCGATAATACTTTGCTGATCTTCAGTTCGGACAATGGCCCGGTCATCGGCGTTGGCGGTTCCAGCGGCGGACTGCGAGGCAGCAAGCGTAGCGATTTCGAAGGCGGCGTTCGAGTACCGTTTCTTGCCAAATGGCCTGGCCATATTAAACCCGGCAGTGTCAGCGATACTCCAGTGATTGGGTCTGACATCTTTGCAACTGTGCTGGACATGGTAAACATCCCGCTTCCAACCGATCGAACAATCGATGGAGCCAGTATGCTGCCAGTCTTTGAAGGCAAGCAAGCCGATCGCAAGATTCCAATGTTCTGGCGAACTCATGTTTCTAATCCACAAGACCGCGTCGCGGTTCGAGTCGGTGATTGGAAGATCGTCGGCAACGATCTCTTGACCCAGTTTATGCTGTTCAATGTCCAAGAAGACTGGCAAGAAAAAAACAACTTAGCCAGTTCCGAACCTGAGAAACTGGAAGAAATGAAGACGACTCTTCTGAAAACCTGGAAGGACATCGTCAAAGAAGGCCCCAATCAGTGGTGGGAAAGCGAGCGTAAATCCCCCATAAAAGGATCTAAAGTTGCTTACTAGTAAGCTCCGTTTAGCCGTTTAGACGATAGCGGCATGTTGATTTAGCTAGATTTGAAAAATCGTTATTAACCGTTTTGGCGAGCCCCAAAATGGCTAGACTTAAGTGATCGCACATAGGCTGTAACGAAGCAATCAGGTCGTCACATCCAAGCATTCTAAATCGATGCCTGCCTCCAGCACCAACTCGTTGGCGATGCGCAAAAATACGAAGTGAACTTAGATGACCCAAATCTACAAAGTGCTACTCGCCCTGACCGTGCTAATCTACAGCAATCAGTTTGCGAGGGGCCAAGAGGCATCTAGCACAACCAAAGCCCACCAGCGCCCGAACGTCATTTTGATCTTTGCTGACGACCTCGGGCCTGGTTTGCTCGGCTGCAATGGCCAGCAAGTCATCAAGACACCAAACATCGACAGTTTGGCCGAACAGGGCATGACGTTCACTAACTACTACGGCGCCGTTTACTGCGCGCCGGCAAGGTGGACGCTACTCACTGGAATGCACGATGGCCGCACCGGCGGCTGGCAACAAACTCGCCCCGGCCTACCGATCCGTCGCGACGATGGAACGATCACCGAAGACCAGTATCAAACCCAATTAGAAAAGCTCAAATCGTCTGCCAATCCAATCGCCGACAACGAAATTTTCCTCGCGCAAATCGCTCAGCAAGCCGGCTACAAAACCGCTCAGTTTGGAAAACTCGACCGCGGTTTTTTGACTTGGCACGAGCGAGTCAAACGCTTTGGCTGGGATTTCTACGAAGGCTATTTCGATCACCGACGCTGCCACGGTTTTTTCCCGCCTTACCTCTGGCGGAACGGAGAAGCGTTTAATCTACCGGGCAACACGCGCCCCGACTGCGGTGTGACTTCCGAAAAAGGCGATGAGCCGATTGGTTACGGCGGCAGGACTTACTCGCAAAATGTGTTCATCAAAAGCATTCAAAAATACTTGCGGGACAACAAAGACGAACCGTTCTTTCTCTACCATCCCACCCAACTGCCACACGGCCCCGTTTCGACCCCCGAATTGCATCCCGACTTCGCCGACCATCCAACGTTCTCCTTGGCTGAAAAGAAGTACGCATCGATGGTCAAGATGCTCGACGATCATGTAGGGCTAATCATGAAAGAATTGAAAACGCTAGGCATCGACAACAACACGATCGTGGTGTTTACCTCCGACAATGGGCACGAATTGTATTATGGCCCTAAGCCCGAATTTAAAAAGCAAGTCTTACCTAATGGCGACCCCGCAAATCTTACCGACAAGAAATGGCGAACCCGCGAACATGGCGACGTCTTTGACGGAGCAGGCGGTCGAGCCGGGCTCAAGCGAAACGCTTACCAAGGCGGAATGCAGTGCCCGCTGATCGTACGTTGGCCTGGCAACGTTGCGGCTGGCACTGAATCTGGGATCTTGAGCTCGCATTATGACTTCCTGCCGACACTCGCTGAGATCGTTGGCGCTCAAACACCCGCCGGCAAAGACGGCATCTCTTACCTGCCAACGCTCCTGGGCCAGCCACAAGAATCGTTACACGATTTTGTTTTCATTAACAACCAATTTGACAAGATGGGCAGCCGAGCACTGATCATGCAAGACGGTTTTAAGCTAGTCGAAGCCAACCGAAAGCAAGGAGTTTTTCAACTCTACAATATCAAGGAAGATAACGAAGAGCGTTCTGACTTGGCCGCTGACTATCCTGACAAAGTCCAACGGTTGATTCAAATTTTAAAGCGAGAAACGAACTCCGCTCGTCCAGACCTACAGCCCTAGCTTGGAATCAACTGTTTTTCTAACAGCTTATTCCATTACGTTTTTGAGCGACGCCTTTTTGTGCTTGGCTGCGAAGCATTGCGACAAACACTAAGTAACGGCTTCAGGCGCCGCGGGCAACTCGATCCGATCGATCAAGTTTTTGACTTCGGCAATGCAAGCATGGACGCTTTCGATTTGACTATCTTTGGCGGCGTTTTCCATTTTCTTAGCGGGCATCGAGAATTCGTTATAGCCACAAGTTCCGCCGGCGCCTTTGAGCCAGTGAGCAAGGTTCGACAGTTCGGCGAAGTCTTGCGCTTCGCCCGCTCTTTCCATTTCAGCGAACTTCGCATCCAAAGCATTGCTAAATTCGCAAACGATTTCGTAAAACTCGATTTCATCCAAGGGCAGCGTCGACCGAATTGGCGATGATTCGACCACGATCTCCTCAGTTATCTGTATCGTTTTTGATTCATGTCTTGCCGGTGCACTAACCGTCTGTAACGAATTCAAAACCCGATTGATCATCGAGCTTTCCAAATCAGCCCCCTGGATACCGATCTCCTCCAGAACACTTTGACATTCATTGGCACAATTTTGATTGTTAACCGAGAGGGCAAGTTTGTACATTTCGCAAATCGCTTCAGCAAACTCGCTTACGTCATTGTTTGAAAATGCTTTTTCTAACTCGATTAAGTTTGCCCGAGAAGATGCTTCAAAACTTGCTTTTGCTTCAATATCGTTCGCATTGAGAACAGGTTGACCATGGACTCCGGTGAGCTCTGCATCTAACTGCGGAACCGAATCTACGCGGGCAATGGTCGTTTTATACTGTTCTGTCTCCTGGACCTGCGGCAAATGGCTAAGGTAAGAGGCAAGCGTTCGCAACAGCGAATCGATTTCGATCGGCTTCGCAATAAAATCGTCACAACCGGCGTCGCGACATTTCTCTTTGTCCCCCAACATAGTATTGGCCGTTAACGCGATAACGGTTTTCTGGTAGCCGGCCTTGCGAAGTTTTGAGGTAGCTTGATAGCCATCCATCACGGGCATTTGCATATCCATGAGGACGATATCGTAGTCCCCTGTCAAGGCTTGATCGTGACCCTCCTTACCGTTGACAGCCTCTACTACCGTGCAACCGGCTTTTTCTAGAATCAGCTTGATCAATTTCCGGTTCGCTTTACCATCATCCACCAGAAGAACATTTCCTGCCGGCAACGAAGTAATTTCACCAGTAACGCCCTCGACTGCTTTCGCTCTGGCATGGTAATCCGAGTGCGTGATCAAACTAGAATTCTCGGACGGCTGCAGATCAATTTTGAACGAGAAGATACTTCCTTCGCCAGGGTGGCTAACAACTTTTAGCTCGCCCCCCATTGATTCAATAATTTGTTTAGAAATCGTCAAACCGAGCCCCGTGCCACCGAAGTTACGCGTCACACTTGAGTCCGCTTGGACGAACGGTTCGAAAATCTTTGATTGTTGCTCTACGGTCATACCGATACCCGTATCGCAGATCTCAAACCCCAGCTGAATCTTATCTCCTACTCGATCTTGTTCAACCAACACGACAACTTCACCTTCACTGGTAAACTTGATCGAGTTACCGACCAAGTTCGTGACAACTTGTCGTAGGCGAACATCGTCAACCAAGATGCTATCAGGGATCGCGCCAACAAACTTGGCTCTCAAGCCAACCTCTTTCTCTTGCGCTTTTCCTTTGAGGACGTTGACCACATCGCCGACAATCTTGAACGGCGAACAATCAATCGCAGACAACTCCATCCGACCAGCTTCGATTTTGGACAAATCCAAAATATCGTTAATCAACTCCATCAAGTGCTTTCCACTGGCATGAATCGTGGAAAGGTATTCCTGCTGCTCCTCGGGCGTGGTCGCCAATCCGCGTTGCAACCATTCGGTGAAACCAAGGATCGCATTCATCGGCGTACGAATTTCGTGACTCATGTTAGCCAAAAATTCTGACTTGGCTTGGTTGGCCACTTGAGCAACACGCTTGCTATTTTCAAGTTCGGTGACGTTTTCAAACGTAGCCATAACGCCATGGCCCGTGACCGAGTCTGGATTCACCAAGCCGCAGTTCACATGAAACACTAGCCTTTCCATTTGTCCGTTTTCATTCGGCACATCCAGCGTCAACTCTTGCTTGACAACGTTCTGCTGCGTCTGAGCGCAACGCACCCACGGATACTCTTGCACGGGTTCGCCATTGGGCCCCTTCCAATCAAATACTTCATGCGGAAACTTATTGCGGAGGGTTTCCTGCTTCGTACGCGTGATATTGCAAAACACTTGGTTAACGATCGCAATCCGACCACCAACATTGATCACCAACAGGCCTTCGGTCAGGATGTCTAAAGTCTTCCGAACGCTTTGTTTCTTTGTCGGTGTCAACGCATTTAGCATCATGCCTAAATAAACCATAAAGAAAATTGCAGCGGAGGCTCCCACGAATATCATCAGCCACGCAGAGTCACTCAAGCCCAGAGAATTCCCTTCCTTTTGACTCTGTTGAACGAACGCAAACTCAATGCATCCCCAGTTCAGATCGCCGACCGTCAAAGGGACCGGCGGAAGCCGATCGACACCACGTCCAGAATCCCAAATTTCGGCATGTCCGTTGACGTTGTTGACTAATTGACCATTTTTAAAGCGAATTCCGATCGACAAAACTTCTGGAATTTGCTGAACGATCGCGTTCAGTATCGAATCGACTTTAGCAGGTTGATTCTGCTGGAGCGGTTCTAGAATCGCGATTGCAATCGCGTCGCACAAATGCTTACGAGCCTGACCGTCATTGGTTTGAGCCGAAGGCAGTAACTTCAACCAAGAAGCGCCAATCATCACGACCATAACGATCGCAACAAGCCCAAACGTAATTTGAATTTTAGGGGATAACCAAGACACGGAACAACTCAACGGGGAGGGTAATTTTGTATAAAGAAAACTTAAAACAGATGGATCAACTTGAAACAATATCTTCGATTGACTCTTCACCGTCCAACAACAACCCCACATCCAAGACGCGATGAATTTGCGAAGTGGTCAGGGTAAATCCTGTTAGGACTGTGAAGCCAGTAAGTGCCGTCATCCAACCAACGGAATTGTTGAAGACAAAATCTCCAACGTCCCAGGATAAACTTGGCTTAGAATCGGAATCAGCACCTGCAGCACTACCGGAGAACTGACTGAGGCTTAGTTGGCTGGTAAAGTGACCGTAGCTATCGACAAATTCACCAATTTGCGATTCCGCATGCTCCAGCTTGGCCAAATCTAAAAATTGCGCGCGACCAAAGTATTCGTAAACGCTGCTATTAAATTCCAACGACAACAATCCCTGACTATCTTCTAAATCAGAATCCGCAGCTTCAGATACGCCCTGCTGACTAGAGCCGAAATCGACGGGTGAAATACTTTGCGTTCGTCCGTCGCTGTTTGATTCCTCCTCCAACTTATCCATTGATCGATTCAAACCAACTCCGTCAGCAAGGTTTTCATCGCCATTACTTTCATCGCCATTCGCGTCATCACCATCACTTTCTTCGACTTCATTTTCCGGTTCAACATTGTCGGCCGGAATATTCCCGATGGCTGGGGACTCGATGGTTGCAGACACTGCCGCCACATCGCTGCGGACGAGTCCATCCGATGAAACCAACTGGTAAGAGAATGTGTCTGTACCTTCGAAACCAACGAAAGGTGTGAACACGACCGAACCGTTGCTAACAACAACCGTACCCTGCGACGGCCCATCGACAATCTGCAACTCAAAATCGTTTAAGTTTGAGTCACTATCGAAGTCATTCGCGATAAGTTCGGCAGTTGTTAGGCTCGTTGGCACAGCAAATTCGAGCACGAAACTGTCATCACCAGTAATAGCCAAGTCATCGACGGGGCTCACGGCAAATACTACCGTCGCAGTATCGGAACTGCCTTCTTGATTCGCAATTCGATAAGTTACTTCAGCCGTAGTCGTCTCACTTCCATCATGAACAAACTCGATTTGACCGGCACTATTCAGCACAGCAGTACCGTTAGTCACTTCAACTAGCTCGACTGAATCTATTTGATCGAACGAATCGACAATGTCATTTGCAACGACATCGACCTGAACCGTGCTCCCTTCGTCAACCGTCGCTGTGTCATCGTTGGCAATAACGGTTTCCAGAACATTTTCAACGGCCACTCGAATGACTTGCGTAAAATCAGCCCCCGTTACACTTTGAGCACGGACGGCGAATTCGTAAACATTATCTCCACTAAAGTCTGCGGCGGCTTCGAAGTCCGGGCGTACTAGCAAACCGAACGTTGTTGAATCTTGCGAGAACTGAAACTCTGCAACATCGTCACCGCCGACGATTGAGTACAACAACGCACTGCCGTCTGATGTAACCGCATCTAATTCCAATAAACGCCGGGTGTTTTCCTCCAATATAAATTCAGTCGTTACAAACTCCACTACCTCCACGACATCAGTTACGGCCAAATCAATCTGCTGGACAACTGTGAATCCCGTGGTAGAAGTGGCCTCAACCTCAAACGAATAAACGTTATCGGAATTCCGGTCGGCTTGATTCTCGAAGTCCGGAATCGTGGTCAAAGAGAACACTCCGGTCGATTCGTCCAAATCAATCAAGCCACTGTCTTGGCCTGGCAACAATTGATAGGTAAACGCTGATCCATCAGCAGCCGTCGCATTCAACTGCAAC
>JALZWN010000027.1 GCA_023300235.1 Mariniblastus sp. | reverse complement strand
AGTTCGGTTTTCTCTGAATCAAACTGAATTCTGGCGAATCCAGCTACCCTAAAGTTCAACATTGACAGACCACTAGAGTCTTGGTGATTTAGTCATGTCGCCTTGCGCTTCCGTGAAAGGCGACATTGACGGCTTGGGGTGGCGCTGTCAATTCACTCGCTTCACTCGCTCTCGCGTTCGTGCTTGTATTGGCCGGCCGGATGCGTCACAAGCTTCGCTGAAAACGGATTAGAAATTCGCAGCTTCGTTGCGCCGATCCGTCTCTGCGTTGAAACGCGATGCATCGTAAGGGTCGACCGCAGTCGGGGCGACGGTATCCAAGCGATGGCTTTGTTTCAAATCGGGAATGGCGGCGACCTTCGAAAAACCACTCTCGCTCTCTGCTGGATCTAGCGGCGAGGCGTAGCTTGTTTGTTGCACCTGAGAGTCCACGATTAAGTCGGCGGCCAGTTCACCTTGGACCGGCTTTGTTTCGGGCGGCTTTGGTATGCGCCGCATCGGTTCGGTGGTTTCTGGCTGCCACGCTTTTAATGTTTGAGCTACCTGCCGCTGCTTCCGTCTCGCTTCACTGGCTCGCAGCACCGTTAGCTGACGGCTCAACGAATCCAATTCTGTGGCTGGGATATCGCAGTTCATTACGATGTTTAATTGGCTCTCTGCGTGTTCGTACAATTTGTGTTTCAAGCACCAGCGGTACAAGTCCACTTGCTGTCGAACATCCGAAGCTCGAGTTCGAGCGGACTTGCCCCAAAAGGCCTCTGACTTGGAATCGCAAACAAATTCAGCTTTGTTTTTCGAGATCACCAATCGACTGCCTTGTCGCACGCGGACGATCAAAGAACCTGCATCTTGCTCGATCTTTCCGACGAGCATTTCGCCATTCTTTAAAACCAAAATCTGTTCGCCGCTGGCCATGTCTGGTGCTTGCGGATTCGATTGGCCCAAAAGCAATGCGCTTTTGCTGCTCATTAACAACAGCGCAATCACGAACGACAGTCCGGCAACGAATTTTTGGTTTGAACATGGATGCAGCATGCTGGACGATAGAAAAACCGATTCTGGCGGTCAAGACGAACCGGCGTTGAGAACGCTTTCAAAAATCGAGTGGATTCAGTGGTTCACAAATCGCTAGCAGCCTATCGCTCTCACTTTCGGGGGAAACGTCTCAGGCGTAAGCCGCCAAGGCAAATCAGTTGAATCTGGATTTAATGGTAGCCTGCCGCGTCAGCGAGGAACTTGTGGTGATGGGCTTCTAGCCGGTCATTTGCATGGGGGCAGCGAGTAAGACAGGCTGGAAGCCCATCTCCACATTTTTTGCTGCGTTAAAACATGCTAAATCAACAAGCCCTTCAGCGAGGAACCCGTGAAAATCCTCGCTGATGCGGCGGGCTACTATTTATAGGGACTTCCTGATTTGCGAACGGGTTCACTCGGCACAATCTGCTCTGTTCGTTGCTCGAGGCGATCGGCTAGCGCATAAAAAACGCCCGTCAAATGACGAGCGTTTTTAGTTTTTTAAAATTCGACTGTTGGCCTAGTCGCGTGGGCGAACAGCACCGGACAAGCCGCTGTAATCTTCGCGGTCTTCTTCGTGCCATAGTGGCTGGCCTTTGAGAACTCTGCGTCGGAGAGCTTCGATCTTTTCGTCTGATCCGGCAGGTGCGTCGGTCGCAGAAAAGTCGATTGATTCGTACGGCACAAAATCTTCGTCGTGCCCATATTCAAGAATTGCCTCAAATACGTTCGTAATGTTCTTCTTTGCGTTACTCAATTTTTCTACCTATCGAAAGACGTTAAGCTGAGAAAGGGATTTCGTTAACCAGAGTGGTTTCAAAATTTTGGGTCTAAATAAAGAAGCTCAGCTATCAAAAACCAACAAACCTAAACGTTCCGTTGTTGGTCTGACAATTATTAGCTGGATGCGTTCAATGTCAAGAAAAATACCTCATATTTCTGGTGCTTACCAAGAATGATTTGGCACTCTATCGCACGTGGTCTATTTGGACGTTTGCCGCCAATGGAATTAAGCCACCTGCTTACTCGCATCAAATGATCAAAAATCGGATCAACCTGCCCTAAGGCGGCTTTGCTGCCTTAGTGGCTGGCTTAACGGCTGTCACTTTCACGTGGTCTGGTCTCAACCCGTCCATGCGGAAACAATTCGCTAGTTGGTAGGCCGCTGACCCTCGGCAGTAACGGTTCAACTGCAATAATGCATTAAGCTACCCAACATCAACGCGACCTATGAGATGGTCAGCACGGTAGCCCCAAAGAACGTGTCGCTTTCTGGACCGCTGGGCCGAAAAGGAACAACAGCAACAGCAACAACATTAGGTATCAACCTCAAGTGCACGAATTGTATTTGTGGCGCTGTCAACATTTTTCTCAACTAGCAGGAGCAGATTTGTCTCTCTGGCACCAAAAAACGATTGCTCTCCCGGCCAAGTGCCGAGGCTTTCACTTGATCACCCGCGATATTTTGGCGGAGTTTCCCGAGGTCCAGGACTTTCGCGTGGGGATTTTGCACGTTTTCATCCAGCACACTTCTGCGGGCTTGACGATCAACGAAAACGCCGACCCTGACGTCCAAGTGGATCTGGAAACCGCCGCTAATCAGCTCTGCCCAGAGGGCTCTCCGTTTATTCATACTTGCGAGGGTCCTGATGATATGCCCGCTCATGTAAAGGCATCGCTATTTGGATCCAGCGTTTCGGTGCCGATCGCTGACGGCCGATTGCAATTGGGAACCTGGCAAGGCATCTACTTGTGTGAACACAGAAACCGCGGCGGTCGACGTCGATTGGTGCTGACCGCCCAAGGTGCGGTGCTGACCGCCCAAGGTGCAGCCCATGAGTAACGGTTCCTCGCCGCAGGCCAAGCCGACCACATCCGCTGGCTTCATCCAAATCAACGGTGCGCGTACGCACAATCTAAAAAACATCTCCCTGCAAATCCCGCGGCAACAGATCGTCGCGATCACCGGTCGCAGTGGCAGCGGAAAAAGCAGCCTCGCCATCGACACTTTGTTTGCCGAAGGGCAACGACAGTACATCGAAAGCCTATCGCTGTACTCGCGGCAGTTCTTCTCGCAACTCCCGCGAGCGGATGTCGACCGCATTGATGGGCTCCAGCCGACGTTAGCCATCGAACAATTGCGTCGTCGATCTAATCGTCGTAGCACCGTGGGAACGATCACTGAGGTTTATGATTTCCTGCGGCTGTTGATGGCGCGGGTGGGCGAGATTCATTGTTGGGGTTGTGGACAGTTGATTCAGCAACAGACTCCCCTCGAGATTCGCGATCGGATCCTTGAACTACCCGAACGTGCCAAAGTGATGATCCTTTCGCCGCTGGCACTGCAGCAAACCGGAGCCCATCAAGACACCTTCAAAACGATTCGCAAAGAAGGCCTTGTCCGCATGCGAGTCGATGGGCAGATTCACGACATCGATCAACCACCAGTGCTCGATCCCAAACAGCCACACACGATCGAAGCGGTCACCGATCGAATCATTGTTCGCGAGGGCATCGACGATCGCCTGCTAGAAGCGATTGATAACGCGGTGCGAATCAGTAGCGATGGACAAGTCGTCAGCTGCTGGATGGAAAGCGGTTCGACCGACTGGCATGACAAGCTTTACTCGACCAAGTTTTCTTGCCGGGCATGCGACGTTAACTATGCGGAAATCCAACCGCGGACTTTTAGCTTTAACAGTCCGCTGGGTGCGTGCGAGAATTGTTTTGGTTTGGGTTCGTTCATTCAGTTTGATCCAGCTTCGGTGGTTGATCGCAGCCTATCGATCAATGGCGGAGCGGTGATCGCTTGGGAGTCATTGACTAAAACCCAACGAACCAAACTAACCGCATCTCTCAAGCCGATCTTGAAAGCGATCGACGCGGATTTGGACACGCCGCTGAATTCGCTGTCGGATGACAAATTCGAACGCTTCATGCATCAGTACGACAAAGCGGCTCCGGGGCTGTCGTTGGTGCTGGAAAAAGAACTCGCTACCACGCCGTCGGAGGCCCGACAGTTCGAGCTGGAAGCGATGCAAGACCAGATCGATTGCCGACAGTGCGAGGGTGCTCGCGTTTCGCGACTGGCGCGATCGGTCTTCATTGGCGAACACCATATCGGCCAGTTGTTGAATCGATCGATTGAAGAACTCGATCAGTTCTTTGAGGGGCTGACGTTTGAGCCGACGCAAGCGGAGATTGGCCAGCCGATCGTTAGCGAGATCAAGCATCGGTTGCGGTTTTTGTTGAACGTTGGTGTCGGCTATTTGTCTTTGGGCCGATCCGGCAATACGCTCTCCGGCGGCGAACATCAACGAGTGCGGTTGGCTTCGTCGATTGGTTCGGGGGTGACGAGTGTTTGTTTTGTTTTGGACGAACCTTCGACGGGTTTGCACCCACGCGACACGGGCCGTTTGATTGAAACACTTCGCGATCTGCAGGCCGCCGGGAATTCGGTTGTGGTGGTTGAGCACGACGACACGATGATCGAAGCTGCGGACCATGTGATCGAAATCGGCCCCGGTGCTGGGGTTGCTGGTGGCGAAGTTGTCTTTGAGGGATCGCCTAATCAAATCAAAACCAGCGACAGTTTGACGGGGCAGTTTCTTAACGGGTCGCAATCCATCACTCGGCCAAACAAGGTCGTGGCTGACTTCGCCAAGTCGATCAAAATCAACGGTGCAGCCGGGAATAACCTCCAAGGCATCGACGTCGAAATTCCGTTGGGCGTGATGTGTGTGGTCACCGGTGTGAGCGGCAGCGGTAAGAGCACGTTGATTGGCCAAACGCTGGTCCCTGCGATCCGGCATCAGCTTGAATTGGCCGCACCGACACCAGCCAAGCACGTTTCAATTGAGGGGCTCGATCAAATCGAACATTGCGTCGTCGCGGATCAGAAACCGATCGGCCGCACGCCGCGTGGTTGTGCGGCGACTTTCTGCGGGTTGATGGAAGAGTTTCGTAAGTTGTTTTCGGCGACCAAATTGGCCAAGCAGCTTGGTTTCAAAAAAGGGCGTTTTACCTTCAACGCGAAATCGGGTTGGTGTCCTGCTTGCCAAGGGCTGGGGCATCGCAAGGTCGAGATGTCGTTCATGCCCGATGCTTACGTGAAGTGCGATGCTTGTCACGGTCGGCGGTTTAATTTGCAAACGCTACGGGTGAAGTTTGGCGGGTATAGCATTGCTGATGTTTTAGAAATGCCAGTCGATCAAGCTAAACAGGTTTTTGACGGGTTCAGTAAAGTCCGCACGGTGTTGGAAGTCTTGTCGGAAGTCGGCTTAGGACATTTGAAGCTCGGCCAGCCCGCCACGACGCTCTCGGGCGGTGAAGCCCAACGACTCAAGCTCGCCCGCGAGCTGGCTCGGCCGGCGACGGATGTTCGTAAGACGTTGTTTGTGCTGGACGAACCGACGACAGGATTGCATTCGGCTGACGTGCAGTTATTGGTTGGTTTGTTAGACCGATTAGTGCAGCAAGGTCATTCGGTGTTGGTGGTCGAACATCACGTGGACGTCATCCTCGCTGCCGACTGGGTTATTGACTTGGGCCCCGATGGCGGCAAAGCTGGAGGGCAGTTAGTGGCTGCCTGTCGTCCGGAAGATTTGAACCGCGTCACTGAATCCATCACCGGCAGTTGGCTTTAAAGCTTGGCTTTCTAGTCTCTATGAAATGGTAGCCCGACGCGTTAGCGAGGATTTCGCCGGGTTCCTCGCTAACGGGATCGTTGATTTAGCATGCTTTGGCGAAGCCTGAAAAATGTGGAGATGGGCTTCCAGCCTGTCTGCGCGCATGACAGGCTGGAAGCCCATCACCACATTTCCTCGCTAACGCGTCGGGCTACCAAAACGCCTAGTTTTAAAAACTGATTTACCCTTCGAGTAACATTTCTGAATCTCACCATGCGGGCTCTTGCCACTAAAGTGCCGGAAGAACCACAAAGTTAAACTGACTCACTCCAACTCACTCCAACCAAACGCCCAGTCCTATGAATCATCTTAACAGTTACATCGCAGGCAAATGGGTTGCCGGCACCGCAGCACCGCTTGAAACAACTTGCCCTGCCACTGGTCGCGTCGTCGCTGCCGGTCAGGCAGCCAGTTCAACGCAAGTCGATCAAGCCTTCACGGCCGCTCGCGAAGCTTTTGGCCCCTGGTGGGATCTCGGCCTTCAAGCTCGTTTGGACTTCGCCAACGCGTTTGCCGATCAAGTCAAACAAAACGCGGACGAGCTGGCGGAGCTAATCGCAGCCGAAACTGGCAAGCTGCTGTGGGAAACCAAAACCGAAGCCGCCGCCGTGGTTGGCAAAGTTGCGGTCTCCATCGACGCTTTGAAAACTCGCCGCGACACGACGTCGTTTGAACTTGGCACCGCGACGGCGGTCACGCGTTTCAAGCCGCACGGAGTCTGTGGCGTTTTGGGGCCGTTTAACTTTCCGGCTCACCTTCCCAACGGCCACATCGTGCCCGCGTTGATATCAGGCAATACCGTCGTGTTCAAACCCAGCGAGTTGACCCCCGCAGTCGGCGGTTGGTTGGTAAAGCAATGGGAAGCCGTCGGCCTGCCCGCTGGCGTTTTAAATCTCGTCCACGGCGGTCGCGATGTCGGCGAAGCGATTTCCAAACACGACGAACTCGACGGATTGTTCTTCACCGGGTCCAGCCGCGCCGGTGTGGCGCTCAGCAAAGCCCTGGCCGCCACGCCGCAAAAAATATTGGCGTTGGAGATGGGCGGCAACAATCCTTTGATCGTGCACGAAACCAAAGATCTCCAAGCCGCCGCTTACTTGACCGTGCTGTCAGGTTACATGACCGCCGGCCAACGCTGCACTTGTGCTCGCCGTTTGATCGTCGTCGATGGCCCAGAAACCGAAGCGTTTTTGTCCGAGCTCAAACAGCAAGTCCAAGGCATTGCGATCGGCTTCAACGGTGACAGTCCCGAGCCATTCATGGGCACAGTCATTAACGCCGCAACCGGCAACCGATTGATGTCGGCCTATAGAGAACTGATTGATCGCGGAGCCGTTCCGTTGGTCAAGATGGAGCAGCGCGGCGATTGCGAAGCGTTGTTGTCACCGGGTTTGCTGGACATCACTAACGTGACCGCTCGGGAGGACGAAGAGTTGTTCGGTCCGCTGCTAACGATCATCCGAGTCGGCAGTTTTGAAGCAGCGATCGCCGAAGCCAATCGCACGAAGTACGGGCTGTCCGCGGGGTTGCTGTCGGACAACTCCGAGCTCTACCAGCAGTTCATTCACCAAATCCGTGCGGGCGTTGTGAATTGGAATCGACAAACCACCGGCGCCAGCGGCAAGCTCCCTTTCGGCGGCTGTGGGCTCAGCGGCAACCATCGCCCTAGCGCCTACTACGCAGTCGACTACTGCTCTTTTCCTGTTGCCTCGATCGAATCGACAGGATTAGTGATGCCCGAGAAGAAGTTGCCTGGGCTAGGTTAGTTGTGCGGTAGCTAACTTTTATTTTGAGTAGCATGGTCAACCTTTGAGCACTGCTTGCGGTATTTCTTCCAGAGCGTTTTGAGTACGGGCTTATCTGCTTTGACGCGAAGAATTGGAGCAATCACCATGCATCAACGGCATTTTTGGGGGCAACTTGCAATTTCTTAAAGCTTCGCCCCTTTGAACGTCCGACTGGTATATATGGTTGGATATCTAGCCGTTGGGGTGCTATCATGTTACGCGCCAGTTCCCAGTTTTGGGCATCGGTTGAATTATTTATTCTTATGTTTTGGGAGCTCTCATGTACCAACGACGTCATAAAGGTTTCACGCTCGTGGAACTACTGGTGGTCATCGCGATCATCGGAATTCTTATCGGAATGCTGCTGCCGGCCGTTCAAGCTGTGCGAGAAGCGGCCCGCCGTACTCAATGTGCCAACAACCTCAAGCAACAGGGATTGGCATTGCTCAATTATGAGTCAGCTCACCAGGAGTTCCCCGCCGCCAATACGCCCAGCGAAGTGAATGGTAACGGTCGTGGAAACTCGTTCTGGGTTTTTGTTTTGCCGTTCATCGAGCAGGGAAACTTGCAGGGTCAGTACGATATCGATGGAGGTGGCTGGACGGGTGGTAGTAATACGATCAACCGCAACATTCTGGATGGTGCGGTGCTCGATTTTCTAATTTGTCCATCGTCACCATTGGAGGTTTTTCCGCAGCCGTTTGATGCCACAGCTGAAGGGTTGCCAGATAGCGTTGGATTTTCTAACACCGGCAGCGTAGTGTGCACTGCAATGAGGCCTTGTTACATGGCTGTGTCGGGGTCGTTGGATCACACTGACAATGGCCGAATTCGGAGCACCGAAGGTGATGCGAACAGCATGATTAGTGATGGCGGAATCTTGACTTGGGAAGCCACCTCAATCGGTTCGATTTCTGATGGCACATCGAACACCATGATGATCGGTGAGCAATCAGACTTCTTTACATTCAGCGACTCCAACGGCGAAATTCAATTTGACATGCGGTCTGATGGCAACGCTGGTTTCTCACTCGGAGAAACTAACGGTGAAAACTTTGACGCCGGTTCTGCCAATACGCGTCGACGATTCAATACCGTTACGATCGATGTTGGGCTGAACATTAAGCAAGCCGGACAGTTGTCGCCCGGTGCTTGGGGCTCCCTCGGCGCTAACCGGCCTTTGGTGTCGGCGCACCCAGGCGTGGTTGTGGTTGCGATGGGGGACGGTTCAGTACAGAATTTGTCGGACTCCTTGTGCCTTTCGGCGTTATTTGACCTTGCAGACAAAAGTGATGGTGATGTTTCTAGCTTCCGTTAAAAACTTGTTGTGCATAGCGTTACTGGTCACCACCTTAGTCGGGTGCTCAGGGCCAACAGAACCAGTCGGTACCGTTGCCGGGCAGATCACCTATAAAGGTGAACCGTTCGTCGACGGCTACCTTGGGCTCCACAATCCACAGACGAGATTGAATCGCAGCGCCCGCTTGGACGAAGCTGGCAATTATTTGTTTTCGGAGGTTCCGCCAGGCGATTACGTTGTCTTGGTTGTGCCTCGCGCTTTAGACGATGACAAAGCGTTCCGTAAAATTCCGATTCCTAAAAAGCTGAAACGAAAAGAAACCACCGACTTGTCGGTTACGGTAAAGGCCGACCAGGAAACAAAACTGGATGTGGAGCTGTCAAAGTAGGCGAAAGCAACTTTGTAAATCCTGACCGGGTTTAACTTGGCACCGATTCAGTCGGCTTAATTGTTGAACCCGACCCGGATTAAAAGGAACTTGTTCAGGCTGCACTGGTTTCACAAGAATAGGCTTTCCTGGACTGCCGCTTGTTAGGGCAAAAGTCGGAGCTGTAGGGTTAAACTGTGGCATAGGCTTCGAGCGATTCGAGCCTGTGCTTTTTTTGTTTTGGCAGCTTAAAGGTGAAACGTTCACCTGGCTTTGACCTTTAACTAGACGAGAACCTAGATGGCATCGACAACGCGATTTTTCTTTTTACTCGCTGCTTTTTCAAGCACCATCATCATCGCGATCACCAAGCCTAGTGATGCTCTAGCGGATGAACCGGCTAAGCCAAACGTGTTGTTGATCTGCGTCGACGATCTACGTCCGGAGCTGAATTGTTTCGGCAAAGACTATATCCACTCGCCCAATATCGACGCCTTGGCCGATCGTGGCCGAGCGTTTCACCGGCACTACACGCAGGCTCCGACTTGCGGTGCTTCGCGGTACGCAATGCTGACTGGTCGCTATGGGAGCGGTGGAAACGGAGCGTTGTTCGATCGAGCAAGAAAAGTAAAAGCCGGGAAGCCGATTCCGCAATCGATGCCGAAGTGGTTTCGCGATAGCGGGTACACCACGGTTTCGGTCGGCAAGGTCTCGCATCATCCGGGCGGCTACGGCGGTGCGGATTGGAACGACAACGCTCAAGTTGAAATCCCCGGAGCTTGGGACCGCAGTCCAATACCGGCAGGTCCGTGGAAAACGCCTCGCGGGGTCATGCACGGTTTGGCCAACGGACAAGTTCGCTCAAGCAAGCCGAATACGATGCCCGTGTTTGAATCGGCGGAAGGCGAGGATTCGATCTACCCCGACGGAATGATTACCGATCAAGCCATCGCGGAAATGAAACTGTTGGCCGCCGAGCCCGATAAGCCTTTCTTTCTGGCCGTGGGAATCATCCGGCCGCACCTGCCCTTTGGTGCTCCGGCGAAGTACATGCAGCATTACCGCGATGCGAAGCTGCCAGCGATTGTTCATCCAGAACGACCGCAGGGTAAAACCACTTGGCACAACTCCAGTGAATTCAACCGTTACAAGTCCTGGGGCCGCGATCCGAATACCGATGCTGATTTTGCCACCGACGTTCGGAAGCACTATGGAGCTTGTGTCAGTTACGCTGATGCGTTGGTCGGGAAAGTGATCAAGCAATTGGACGATCTGGGGCTGCGAGAAAACACGATCATCGTCCTGTGGGGCGATCACGGTTGGCATCTTGGCGAGCACGCGGTGTGGGGCAAGCACACGTTGTTTGAAGAATCGTTACACGCGCCGATGATCATTTGCCATCCGGGCATGCCTTCACCAGGGCAGAAAACCGACGCGATGGTCGAGACGATCGATTTGTTTCCAACGCTCTGCGATTTGGCGGGTTTGGCGACACCTCAAGAACTACATGGGGTTTCACTAGAACCGATTTTGAATTCTGCGGACGCGCCAGGGCGAGATGCGTTTTCTTACAAAGATGAAGCCACCTGCACTCTCCGCACGAAGACGCATCGATTCATTTTGCATAAATCGGGAGCAACCGAACTCTACGCCCACGATGCCCAGCAAAACAAACCATTCGTCAACGAAGCCAGCAGCCAACCAGAATTGGTCGCCGAACTCACCAAACGTTTGAAAAAACGGATGGAGTTGAGGAAGAAGTAAAGAAGCTGTGCCAATTCTCTTCGAGTCTAGGGTTTGCCGGCAACGCAAGCTGTTCCTCGGCGGCCTCGGACGTTCCACAACAATTTCACGATTCCAAACCAACCACCGGGTTCGTAAACAACCCGTTGTTAACATGAGCAACCCAATGGAAAAATTTATGAGACCGTTGTTTTCACTGACTTGCATTTTGATGACATTGGTGTCATCTGTGCAAACCAACGTTTCGCTCGCGAACGAACCAACCGATAAACCAAATATCATCTTGATCATGAGCGACGATCAAGGCTGGGGCGATATCGGCTTCAATGGCAATGACAAAATTCACACGCCCAACTTAGACGCCATGGCGGCTGGTGGCGTCAAGTTCGATCGTTTTTACGCCGCGGCTCCGTTGTGTTCGCCGACGCGTGGCAGTTGCATGACCGGTCGCTTTCCGTTTCGCTACGGTATCTTGGCCGCACACACCGGCGGCATGCGAGTTGGCGAGATCACGGTCGCTGAGATGCTCAAGTCGAAGGACTACCACACGGGCTTCTTCGGCAAGTGGCATATCGGCTGGGTGCGAGAACTCGACGGTGGATCGCGTGGCGTCTTTTCCCCTCCATCACACCATGGCTTTGACACGCACTTTGCCACCACCAGTGCCGTGCCGACTTACGACCCAACGGTGACCCCCGAAGGATGGACCAAGTGGGGCAACAAACCAGGCGACCCTTGGAAAGGCGGAGCACCGTACGTACTCGACGGCAAAGAAGTCACCGACAACATGGACGGCGACGACAGCCGCATCATCATGGATCGCGTGATTCCCTTCATCGAGCAAAATAAAGACCAGCCGTTCCTGGCAACGGTTTGGTTTCACGCCCCTCACGAACCGGTCCTGGCCAGTGAAGAACAACGCAAACGCTACTCCGATCTCGAGGAAAGCCAGCAACATCTGTACGGTTGCATCACCGCAATGGATGAGCAAGTCGGACGACTTCGAGAAAAATTGCGAGAGCTGAAGATCGAAAAAAACACCGTCGTGTTTTTCTGCAGTGACAATGGCCCCGAAGACAAGCTTACCAAAAAAGGCATCGCCTCTGCCGGCCCGTTTAAAGGTTACAAACACCGCATGTACGAAGGCGGATTGCTTGTTCCCGCTTGTGCCGAGTGGCCTGGTGTGATCAATGCAGGAACCACCGTCAAAACTCGTTGTTCGACCGTGGATTTCTTTCCTACGATCGCCAACATCACCGGTTACAAATTTAAATCCAAAGACAAACGCCCAATCGACGGGGTGGATTTAATGCCGATGGTCCAAGGCAAAACCGACACACGATCGCAGCCGATGTTCTTTGGCTATCGCAGGCTCTTTGGGGAAATCGATGGGCAAGCAATCATCACCGGCGATATGAAATTGCTACGCGAAGCCAAAGCCAGCGGCCGCATGCGGCTTTATGACCTGTCAAAGGATCCGTATGAGGAAAAGGATTTGATGAAAGAACTACCTGAGATCGCCGAATCGATGAAACGCCAAATGGAAGCTCTCGATTCAAGCTGCCAGCTCAGCCGCGACGGTGCGGACTACAAGTATTAATCTGTGGTCAACACCGGTATTGTCTTTAGCCGTTTTGGCGAAGCGTGTCAGCCCAAGGGGCTGGGCTAGAAAACCGGTCTGGCCCTTGCCCTTTTAAGCCACTGAAATCTAGGAAGGACTGGATTGTTAGGAGGCGGTGTGATTTAGAGTGGCGCTGTCGCCTCCGCCTTCCGGCTCGTCGTTAAACTCTGCTACTAAATTCCCGGAAGAGCCTATTCTAGAAACAGCTCTTCCTCGCCTGCGATCGTCCCCGCGGCTCCCCATACGCCATGAGGGCTTGAAACCCCGTCAGCCATTTGCTCGGCCGTTAAGGTGGCTGCATCGCCGCCGGTGTCGATGTCATCCGAAATGAAATGCACGGACCCATCTAGATTGGCAACGTTTGCTCCGCCTGCGTGCATTGAACCAGCCGAGTAAATCCCATCGGCGGTTGCGCTGCCTTGCACTTGAAAGCTCGGGCTATTTACTGGCAGAATCGTATTGGCCATTCCGACTCCTGCTCGTCCGTCGGCCCAGTGGGAACCGCGATCAATCAGTTTGGCTCCGGCAATGTACTTACCATCTTTGACGAAGCCGTACGCCAATTTTGGCTTGTCTAACCACGCCGATTTTCCATTGGCTATACAGCCGCCTTTGACACGCGCCATCACTTCACCTCCGATCTCGATTATTCCGATCGTGTTGCTGCAACCATCAGTAATGTCTTCCAAACGATTTGCTTTATAGTACCCGTATGCTCCTCGCAGCGTTTCTTGCTCGCTTAGATTTCTTGCGACATCACCGATGGAGAACGCGTAAGAAGTTCGGCCGGATTTGCTTTTGGACGGATTAGATTGTTTGCAAATCATTACTTCGAGTTGTGTCTTCCATGGCGAATAGTTCGCGTCAAATAGCGGCGGTCCGTATGACTTGTACTCAATCCCATTGACCGCTGTGGGACTTCGGATTTCGTCGTACAAGTTTTGTTGTTCAAGCATTGGCAGCAGCCGAACAAAACCACTTATCTGTGTCGCCTGTCCACTCGCCCTTACACCCATTGGAAACTCCATGTTGGAGCTTTCGTAGTTCGCCGCCGCTAACGCCAAATTTCTGATGTTGTTTAGGCAGGTTGTTCGTCTACCTCGCCCTGCTGCAGATTGCATTACTGGTAGCAATATCCCAACTAAAATCCCGACGGCCACCAACACGATCAACAATTCCACCAATGTGATCCCTGCTCGCTTCGTTTGCTTGGTCATCGTCTTGCCTGTTGGTTCAATTGCTTTAATACGAAAAGTTCGTTCTGTAATCGATTGGGCGAATGTCCACCGAAGGTAGCGCTCTTTTACGGAGTAAAAGGCGACACTCGGATCCTTGCTAATGGTCCAGTTGAATTAGTCAT
>JALZWN010000026.1 GCA_023300235.1 Mariniblastus sp. | reverse complement strand
GACGGTCTTTGATCTAAAACGGAATCCCATAGCCAACTCGATAGTTGCGATAGACAAAAAGAAGGTCGTTCATTGTATTGATCTCGAATCGTGGTCGTTAGTTTGGTCAACGTCGCTAAAGAAGAACGTCGGCAAGGGGCATGTTGGCGTTGGACAATTTAGTGGTGATGGATCACTTTTTGGTGCAGCTGTATCTGCAAATAGTGGCAACTACACCATCGTGCTCGACTCAACCACCGGTAACGTTGTGAACTCAATCGAGGGCATTTGCTATGGGTTGCCACATGTTGGCACAATGGTTCGAGACAGCTCAACGCAAAAGGGCACGATGGATGCCGAGACGCTCGACCTTGCATCCGGATGTACAGGCACTGTAACGCTGTGCGACGCTAGCGGAATAGCAAAGTGAATCGAGATAGTGGCCCGGTTTCCCGGGATCGTTGTTACAACACTTAGCATGCGGGGTTGCTACTCAAGCGTTTCGTCTCAAGTGTGCAAGCGATTTTCAATACTCTTCTAAATTAAACAATCCTTGTTCGGCTAGGAGCTCGGTGCTCAAGACACGCTGGACCGGTAACTTCTGGCCCGACGCCATGGTCCTTTGCCGCTCTTGGCTGCGCCCCGAGCGTCACGTTTGTGGACCCCCAGTTTGATCAGTTGTTTCAGCCGAGTTTTCGACTTCCGCCACTGCTTCAAATAACAGGCTCGAACGCGTCGCCGAAGCCACTTGTCCAAGTCTCTGAATGTCGACTTCCCTTGATCAAGTCCGAAGTGCCCAGGCCAGCCCCGCGCGTAATAGCGGAACTCGTTAAGCCGAGTCCGCATCGAGATGCCGCGGTTCCTGCGAAGGATCTCCGTGGCACGCTGCCTGAAGGCAGCTAGTTTCTTTCGACTCATGCGAATCTGACCGCTGAGGCCACGAAATTCGTAGCCCAAGTATTCCAGCCCATCCGTTGTGCGGATGCTGCTTTTGACGTGGGTGACGATCAGTTTCAATCGCTCGCCTAAGAAACGCTTGACGCTGCGGTAGACCCGTTGTGCGGCGGCTTTGGATGTTGTGAAGGGATTCCGAGGGACAGCCGCCGGATTTGGATGCCGGACATTCGGCGCGCCGCCTGTTCCGGATCGTTTTTTCAGATCGTTTCCGCTCGATTTTGCAACTCTGCCAATCCCAGTGCATCGCTTAAGGTCGCAAATAGTGCCAGCGTTTTTTCTTTTAGACATCGATTCTTGAATTTCTGCTTAGTTGCTAAACTCTGCGGCATCATCGCGAGATCGATTGATCCTCTCGCCGCCACAATTTGACAGGAAGTCCAGTGGGCATGTTCTATATAATTCCAATTTCAATCTGCGCTGTCGCTGCGATGTTCGTTGGCAGCGTGCTGTTGTTGCTGTTTGTCGAGAACAGAAGGTTCTGGAAGAATCTCGAGCAAGGTGGTGCACCGACAGAAGCCACTCCGGCAAAAGTCAATTTGATTATTCCCTGCAAAGGCAAGCCTGAAGGTGCACGAAAAAACATTGAAGCCTTTCTGTTGCAAGACCACCCGAACTTTCGCATTACGTTTTCGATCGAGTCGACCGCCGACCCAATCACGCCACTGATCCGTGAGTTGCAGCGTGAGTATCGCCACATCGAATCGAAAATCGTTATCGCTGGCTCGGCAAGATCTTGCGGTCAAAAGGTTCATAACCTGTTGGCCGCCGTTGAGCAAATCAAAGACGATGTTGATATCTTTGCCTTTGCCGATATGGATGCATTGGTGAAGCCATCGTGGCTGCGGTGGTTGGCGGTTGGAGTCGGTCGAGAAAACTGTGGTGCAAGATCGGGTTATCGCTGGATGGTGCCGGCGTGCAACAATATTCCAACGCTGATCGGCGTCAGTATTAATAATTCGATTGCGACGTGTCTTGGCAAAAATCGTCAAAATCTTGTCTGGGGTGGGTCGTGGGCTGTCCATCGCAAGGTCTTTCAGCAGGCGGGCATTGGCGCGTCTTGGTCTCACGTCCTAAGCGATGATCTTGCGGCGAGCCGAGCAATTCGAAACTCGAGCTTCGACGGCAAGGCACTTCGAATTCATTATGTACCTCAGTGCCTTTGCGAGACCGACACCGAGTTCACGTGGTCGAGCCTGTTTGAGTTTGTAATCCGCCAACTGAAGATTACTCGGCTCTACGCGTTTGGTCATTGGGCGATGGCGTTGCTGGCGTTGCTGGTGACGCAAGTCGGTTTGTGGGGCAGTGTTGTGGCATGGAGCAGTGTCATGCTAACGGGTGAACGTGGGACGCGTCCAACGTTGCTGATGTTTGCTTTCGTGAGCATTTATTTGCTGGGTGTGGCTCGAGCCTCGATTCGCCAAAGCATGGCTCGACGGATTTTCCCCCAGTGGCGAAGGCAACCCATCGCTCGCTACTTCGATCTGTTTCTGTGGCCTGTCACTGGACTGTTCGCCCTGGTCCTGCTTTTGATTTCTTCGATCGGAAAGCGTGTCTCATGGAGCAACATACACTATCGAGTTGAATCGGGTGGGCGAACGATGATTTTGAGCCGTAACATCGAATCCGAAAGTTGGCCGGTACGGACGACCCGTTCAGTTCCCCAGCCCAAAATGACTTCGCGTGCAGCGCTGCCTGCAGAATCGGTTGGGCAACAACAAAGCTGAACCAAACAACGTTTGGTTTGTTTGTCATCAGCGCCCGCTCTCTCACTCCTATGAACTACCTCAACTATCGGACCGAAACCATGAACGTCGTACTTTGGGATACTCGTCGCAATCAGGCTCAAAAAGATTTTGCTGGTGGGATGGGGGTCGGGATGCCTTCTGGCGCTGGCGGATTGCGTGGGAAAATCATTCGCCATCTGTACTTGCGAGACTATCGGCCCACGCCGCTGAACTTTGCCTACCTTGTAGCGGTGATCAAAAAGCTGGGGCACAAGCCGATCTATGTGTTGGATGAAAATCCACCTGCGGCTGATGTTTTTATTTTTAATCCATCGCTGCTGACGCTGGATATTGAATTGCAGACGATTCGTCGTTTGAGATCACAGAACCCGAACGCCAAAATACTGATTGTGGGCCAAGTCGCATTCGCGTTGCATGAGGCGTTGACCGAGTCAACGCAGGATTTGAACGTCACGATCGTCAAAGGCGAAGCCGAGCAACTGCTGTTTCGTTGGGATGAAGTTCTCAATTCTTCTGAAGCCGTTGTCGACATTGGCAGCGTTGAGGATCTCGACGCATTACCGATTCCTGATTGGTCTCAGTTTGCCTATTCGCGGTTTCGCATCAACTACGATTTCTGGCGGTTCCCAACGACCTTCATTCAGCAGAGTCGCGGCTGCACGTTTAAGTGCAACTACTGTCCTTACATTATCGTCGAAAGTAAAACACGTTTTCGCGATCCTGAAGCCGTTGTTGACGAGATGCGATTTGGGATGGAGCATTATGGATTTAAGTCCTTCAAGTTCCGTGATCCCTTGTTTGGCCTGAACCGAAAAAAGGCTCTCGAGCTGGCCGAGGGGATTCGTCGGCTGCCACGCCGCGTCCAGTTCTCCGTCGAGACGCGCGTTGACTTGATGCGGGAGGAGACGCTGGTGGCCCTTCGCGACGCAGGGCTGACGAGCATCACGATCGGTATTGAAACACCGGACGAAGAGACACTGAAGAAGTATTCTCGCGTTGCCATCAACGATGATCGACAGCGGGACTTTGTGGCGCTCTGCCGTCGACTAGGGATTCGCACTGTCGCTGGATTTATGGTTGGCTTCCCGGCTGATACTCGGCAGAGCATTTTGAGTGTTTTGAATTATGCGCGAGCCGTGAATCCAACGTATGCGAATTTTAACATTGTAACCCCCTATCCCGGAACCGATTTTTACGAAGAAGTTAAATCCGAGATTGCTGAGCATGATTTTAGCAAGTACAGCGTCTATCAGCCGGTCATGAAGTATCAGAATCTGACGGCCGGCGAAGTGGCAGAACTGCACGGGAAGTGTTTTGGAAAGTTCTACTTTCGAACAAGATACTTGAAGGACAACGCCATGCTATTGTGGCCACAGTTGAGGCAACTGAGGCGGTTTTTCCCGGGCCGGCGGACAGCCGAGCCTGGGGTAGTCGGCGAAAGCCAAGCCAAGGTAAGCCAGCGGAAATAGCCAGAGCTGGTTAGGCAGCGTTGGCTCTGGTCGCGTCGTCAGTAGGCATTGGAGAACGGCGGGACAGTTGTCGACACGGTCGTTAGCGGATGGCGTCGATTGTTTATGCGGCGTTTCGCCGACGCCTGCCGGCTAGTTGTTAAGGACCGGGAACAAGATAAGTTTCCGGTTTTCGTGCTGGAGGGAAGTGGGAATGATTCGGGGCAGTTCCTAGACCCGTAAGGTTCGTTCGCACCAATCGCCATCGCGAAGAGCCTGCGGGACACATTCTCTGGCAGCTAACAAAAACGGACGCCGAATCATTTTTAATAGCCCAGTCCCCAATGGTCTGGCCGTCTTACCGGGCTCCATCAGTAGCGGGGACTAGAACTCGATTCGAAACCCCATGAATAAGTTGTGGGCATCATAGTTAACATCTTCCAGAGCGGTACCAAAAACAGAGACTCCAAGGTCCGACGTCGCAAAGTACCGGTACTCTAAATAGCAGAACTTTCGTTCCAACAGCTCCAACGAGACGCCGGCGATCGGTTGAAATGCGAAAGCGTTAGCGTTGCCGACGGAGATCCCTGAAAGAGGATTTAAGTCGGGGTCGAGGTTCGCGTAACCAATCCCGATCCCGATGTATGGTGAGACAAACTCGTTCGGCAGTTCGATGTCGATCAAGACGTTCTTCATGATCGAGTAAACGTCCACCGAGCCAATTGTGTCAGCGTCGTTGGAGCGGTACGTAAACTCAAACTCGCTTCGCAAGCGTTTACTGTGCCGACGCCCGTAAGCAATACCGACTGCGAAGTCGTCATCGAAGGTATCACCAGTGTCTCCAAGGCCGACAATTCGGTTCCAGCCACCAAACACGTTGGCGGTAAGGTCGAAGTCGTGGGCGAACAATCCGCCTAGTGGCTTGGTTGAGTTATTAGCGAAGACTTGCTCACGACTGTAGCCGGTTAGTGATTGGCCCGACATGCGACGAAAAATGTTCCCTTTGGGGGCATCGCTGACGGTCTGACAGCCGCCATTGGCCGCCGAACAACCTGTGTCGGACAAATGATATTTAACCTGAGCTTGGCTTGCTGAGCTTAAGACTAAACTCAACCACACGAACAGTAGAGTCTTTGAAAGGCAGAACTTCATTGAAGACAACTCAATAAAAAAACATCAGTTGCGTTGCGTCATTCCCACCCTATCTTCGTCATAACCCCGTTCCTTCTTTGGCCCCCTAGTTTCAATCGTTAAAGTCATATCTCTGCTATCAAAAACACACTGCCCGTTTTCTCCGAAGCAAGTTAAAGGCGACGCCGCGCAAAGGCATCTGGGTAGAGGCACCTGGGGACGCCCCTGATAGTGTTCGGCACGGTGGTTGCTGTGGCATATCGGTTGTTTTTTTCAGTGGAAATTTCTGCGATAATCAAGCTGGATTGTCGGAGAGCTTCAGTGCTGGTGCACTTGGGGCAAGCGACCGCACAGCGTTCACGGTTCCATTATCAAGTTTGAAGCTTCGCGTGGAGTTTAAGTTAGCTTTTTTCCGAGTTGCATTTTACTGTGAGTTTTTCGATGCAAGCTTCGATTTCATCCAGTTCGGCCCAGCCCTGCAGGTACAAGCAGATCATCTCGAAAGAGCGTTTTGTTGGTTTGGCTCCGGTGTAAATCAGAATGATCAAGCATGCGATGATGGCCATGTAAGCCTGAATCTCTACACCGTTTTGTTTTGTGCTTAGCAAGTGGTTGGAATGCAACATCGGCTTGAGCGATAAAAAAAGGTGGAAAGACGGGGCTAGATGGGTTACCATTTGAGGCAGCTTTAAAGTTTGTTTTGGTGGGGAAGAAGCGTTAGAGCGTTGTGCAAATCGTTTTGCAAGTCGTTGTGCAAATCGTTGTGTTCGTCCGATGTGAGGACTTCGAAATTCGCATCCATCTTAAAAAAACGAGACGAGTCATGAAGTTCAATTTTGACGGTTCATTGCTCGGGTTCATTTTGGCCGTCCCAGTCACGTTCGTGTTGTTGGGCTCTGGTGTCTGGGGGCAAGTCGTTATTGTCGAGCCGCCGCAGGCGATACCGGGGGTGTTATTCGCGCCGGTTGAGGCTCCTTCGGTTGAGGCTCCTTCGGTAGCGGCTCCTTCGGTAGCGGTTCCTGCGGAAGCGGCCCAGTTTCCCGAGGATCTTAAAACGAGGGCTCCGAAAACGTTAGCCGAAGTGAAATTGCTTGAACGACGAGTTCAAGACTTGGTTGAAAAAGTTCGGCCGGCGACGGTTTCGATCTTTGGTGGAACCGGAGTTGTGGTTGGCGAAGAAGGTTACATCCTGAGTGCTGGGCATGTCACTACTGAACCCGGTCGCCGGATTCGAATTCGGTTTCCTGACGGAAGGCGAGCTACCGCGATGACGCTTGGGGTGAACGAACGTTACGATACCGGTTTGGCGAAAATCGTGAGTGATGACGATTTTCCTTTTTTGGAAATGGGAACGTCGTCGGATTTGAAACAAGGCCAGTGGTGCCTGGCCGTCGGTTTTCCGGTTTCTTTTTCTCGCTCGGATGAAGCTCCTGTAAGACTTGGCCGAATCCTCTCCAATCGCAGTCGTAGTATCGTTTCGGATTGCACGATCATGGGCGGTGATTCTGGCGGGCCGTTGTTTGATCTTGATGGCAAGGTGATCGGGATCAACAGTCGGGTCAGCGGTTCACTAAACCAAAACATGCACGTACCCGTTGATGTGTTTACGCGTGACTGGGAGTCGCTAACGAAGAACGAAGTGCGCAACAAATTAGGCCAGTTAAAACCGACGCGTGAGAATCGTGGTTTCTTGGGCGTCAGTTGGAGTCGAGGGTCGATGGCTCCGTTGATTGGGCGAGTCGTATCGGGTACGGCGGCGGAAACGGTTGGTTTGAAAGCGGGCGATTTGATTTTTGAGATCGCCAATAGGAGAACAGAGGAAATCACTGATGTGATGGATCGGCTGAGTAACTTTTCTGCCGGCGATGATGTTTCGCTAAAGGTTCGCCGAAACGATGAAGAATTAAACTTTAAAGTAACTCTCGGCAAACGCCCCTAGTCGTCTCACGCTCTTTTTACAAAGCTAGTTCTATGCATTTATTTAAATGGACCGCGGGTCTGCTGTTGCTAATTGTTTTGGCAGAACCTGTTTCGGCGCAGCGATCCCGTCGGGACAGTTCAGGGCGTTATGGTCGAAATTCGAGGGCGATGAAAGACACGCTCGATGATCTGGCCGATTCAACTGAGAAGGCGACTTGTATTGTCCGCGATGGCGAAACGAATTTGGTGTTCGGCACTGTTTTTTCGTCCGATGGCTGGATCGTAACCAAGAGCAGCGAGATTCAAAATGTGAAGCAGCTAAATTGCGTCTTCGCGGACAATCGCGAGTTTGCGGCCAGTTTGGTTGCGACGGATACGAGCTACGATATGGCGTTGCTTAAGATAGATGCTAGGGGATTGGTTGCCGTCAAAGTTGCTGACAAGCCGAGTGTTGTCGAAGCGGGCCAGATTGTGGTTTCCTGTGATCCTAACGGCGAAGTCATGTCGATGGGCTTGGTGACTGCCAAGCCTCGACGGTTTTCGACTCGTCAGCAGTCTGCAACGTCCAGTCGTGGATTTCTTGGTGTGGTGGGGCGGTCGAGCGACGATGGTTTGATCGTGAGAAGCGTTTCCGCTCGGACGGGTGCCGATCGAGCCGGATTGTTGCGAGGAGATGTGATCGTGACAATCGAAGGCCAAAAGGTGACCACCACGAACAAGCTGATCGAAGTGTTAAGCGGTTACAAGGCTAATCAAACCATCCAGCTTTCGGTCAATCGACGAGAGGAGTCGATCGATGTCGAAGTGATTCTCGGCAAGCGTCCCAGTGGCACTGATGAACGCAACGACAAGTGGGGAGGTGGGCCATTTAGTGAACGTCGTTTTGGCTTCCCGATCGTGATCCCGCATGACTCGGTGATCAAGCCGCAGCAGTGTGGAGGCCCGTTGTTGAATTCCGACGGCGAGGTGATTGGTCTGAATATCGCTCGGGCGATTCGAGTCGCTAGTTATGCGGTGCCGATTCAAGAGGTCAAAAACTTTGTTGAGCGAAACCGGCATACGGTTCCAACGCAGAAGTAGACGATTGATGGTGCGGATTGGTCGGCCGGTGCGTTTGAGTATGAATTCAGGGGCTGGCTGGCAACGAGCTTGATTCATCTGGGATGGTTAGTGGCTCGGCCGATTATTTGAGGTGCTTTATCCGGAGATTGGGTGCCATGCTTCACGGCTATGAGGGGAAGCGTATCTACTGAGTGTTGGCATGCATGCGCGGTCGAAGTGTTTTTGAGGAAGTCCCGTGAGCATGTTTTTTTCGGGCATTTTAGAATGGGGCCATTTCCGATCGCGTAAACATGGCACCTGTGGCACTCGTGGCCAAAGCCAAGCCGATGACACTTTGGGGCAAGGCGGCTCAGGGCCGCGTGCTGATTACATACTGCGGTAGATGTCCCGAAGAACCTCGAGCTAAGTCCTCGAAGCTTTCCGTTGTAAAGGTAGTGTCCGTCGCCGCCGGGTTTAGTCTCCCCAAGTTTTGCAAAGATCGTAGGCTTGCGTCTTGGGGCGGTAGACTTGGTAGACACGGAAGCCGGATTCTGAGAATCGATCGAGCCATTGTCTAGGATCGTCGAATGAGCGTTTGACGTTTCGAATGAATGCCAAAAAGTGAATCTCTAGATCGTGTTCGTCTCGGTATTGTTTGGCAAGGTTGATTAGCTGGCGTCGAGCTTCGTCGGAGTGCAGCAGTTTGATTTCGAGCAAGATCGGTTTTGTGGGAGCGATTCGCACGGCGGTTTTAAGGATTTCTTCCAGTGTGGGGATCTGTTGCCCGCCTTGAAGACGCAGTGCTTGCAATTGTTCGAGAGATAGTTGGTTGACCGGTTGGTCGCCGACGGTTTCGCCGAGAACGGTTTGGTTGATTTCCGAATTGGGAAGTTTGGATAGATCCCAATCGTGAAACACGACCAGTTTGTTGTCGACGGTTTCCCGAATGTCGCATTCGGAGTACGCCCATTCGGCCGACGCTTCGTGGTTTCGAATTCCAATTTCGAAAGCTTCGATTGTATTGCCCGGCACATCGGTCAGTAAGTCGCCGCCGAGTTGATGCCCGTTGTTTGGCTGGGCTCGCATGAGACCGGGGCGAAAGCAACCAACCACAACGGCGATTGCCAACAGCAATGCCAGCGCGGTAAAGAAGGAGATCCGCAGGCTGGTTTTCATGTTGATTTCAATGGGAAGGGGGGGCGTTGGCGTGGCGTGGGTTGTTGGATTTATTCTAGCGATGTTGAAATAATAAGACAGAGTGTCGGGACTAGTTGCGAAGAGGGAATAGTTGGCGAGCGGTTTGTATGGTTTGCGAGGTTCGAGAAACTTCTGGTTTGAAAATCAAACCGATCATAGTTTTGTTATGCTGGATGGGTAGGCCTCAGGGTAAATCAGTTTTTGAATCCGGGTGTTTTGGTGGTCTGACGCGTTAGCGGTGGGGCCGTAGAAATCCTCGCTTACGCGTCGGGCTTCCATTTGTAGGCCCGTCGGTAGGGCGAGGGGTGTGGGCGGAAAGATGGCGAAAGTTGTTTTCGTGAATTGTTTGGAGAGTAGAGGGTAAGAGGTTGAGCAGTCGCGGTTATTCGATTTTGTGGTGCATCACTTACTATGTCGTGTTGGCGATCGTTTCGATCTGCGATCCGTTTGTCTTTGATACCAATTCGATGGCAGGAAATCTTGCCCGGTGGGCGTTAGCTCTGCCGCCGGCTTATTGGATGATTAACGACGCGAAGTTGCGCGGGACCTTCGTGCCTCATGTTGTGCAACCGCTGGTTGTGTTGCTGTGGGGTTTGATCGTGCCGATCTATTTGTTGGTGACGCGGAAATGGTGGGGGTTGTTGTACTTGGTGTTGCATTGTGTTTGCGGCACGGTGGTTTCGGTGATCGCTTATAATGTTTCGCTTGCCGTTGTTTGGCCGATTGTTTTTCCTGATAGCGGTTTGCAATGAAATCGATTCTCTGGACTGTCGTTGTGTGTTTGGTCGTAGCTGGGGTGTGGTTGATCTATGCAGATTTTTTCGAGGCCGCCGCGCCGGAAGGTTGGCCGGAGGGCGACGAGTTCGATGGCGGCGCGCTGGCGTATTTTTCGATTCACTGGGCGGTCGATGACGATGGCAAGATTACTCTGAAGCAGGTGCTGCACGAGGTCCCGCCTGCTTTGACGGGAGTCGATTGGGCGAAGTGGTCGGAGTCGACGAAAAAAGCCGATCTGAGTGATTGAATGCAGGAATCGTTAAACGATGTAGTGCGGCTTAGTGCTTGAAGTGCTTGATTTGAATACTGTGCGACAAAGCTGGAAAAGTGTCGCTTGTAAACGTTGTGGGATCTGCTGTTAGTTGACGGGCAGGTATTTTGCTCAAAATGGAACGATCGTTCGTTCGTTGGGATTACTGCGATAAGAAAAGACACGCTTGGTTTGCGGGTCTCAAAGTCGGTAGAATCTGGCGGTTATCACGATGTCTTGGCCAGATCGGAAGAGGAAGCGGGCATTTGTGGCGATTAAGCCTACCTTGAAATCTCAAATCGTTTAAACTGCCGGCCCCTGCTGAAGAGCACCGTTTGCGTGGTTTTTTCAGCTCAAAACAAACCGTTTTATTCAAGCCCAACGTGACATGCGCGAGCTTAAGATTTTTAGTGGTCGAGCCAACCCGGGATTGGCCGATAAAATTTGTGAAGTGCTTCATCTGGAGCTGGGAAACATAAACTTTTCCACGTTCAAGGATGGCGAGATTCACTGCAAAATCGAAGACGTCCGAGGTCGAGATGTCTATCTGGTGCAACCGACTTGCACGCCCGTCAACGACTCGTTGATGGAGCTGTTGATCATGATTGATACTTGCCGCCGAGCCAGTGCCAATCGGATCACGGCGGTGATGCCGTATTACGGGTATGCTCGACAAGACCGCAAAGACGAAGGCCGAGTGCCGATCACGGCCAAGTTGGTGGCGAACATGATCACGCGTGCGGGTGCCGATCGCGTGTTGACGATGGATTTGCATGCGGCGCAGATTCAAGGGTTCTTTGACATTCCCGTGGATCATATGTACGGTGCAGGGGTGTTGAATGATCACTTTCGGTCGTTGGATATTCCCAAAGATAAGCTGGCGATTGTTAGCCCGGATGCAGGGAGTATTAAACGAGCCGTGGGCCACGCCAAGCGTTTGGGTGGCAATTTGGCGATTATCGACAAACGGCGTTTGTCTGATGATACGGTTACGGTGGGTAATATTATCGGAGACTCCGTCGAAGGCAAAATTGCTTTGATGTTCGATGATATGATCAGCACAGGCGGGTCAATTTGCGAAGCCGCGAAATTGGTCAAGGATAAAGGGGCCAAGGAAATTCACGTGGCCGCTTCGCATGGTGTTTTCTGTGGGCCCGCGATTGAGCGACTTTCAAAAGCGCCGATCGATAGCATTGTCGTTACCGATAGTATTCCGGTGCCCGAAGAAAAGATGCTGCCGAACATGAAGGTGTTGAGCATCGCTCCGATGTTGGGCGAGGCGATCAAGCGAATTCATCAGCACAAATCGATTAGTGCGATCTTTGGTGACAGCCCAGTGGATTAATCATTCTTTTTACCAGTCGGCTGCGCAGGGTGATGGCTGGGAGATCGGGACGCCGGGGCGTCATCGCTTTTGACATTAAATAGTTGTTGTCGGTGGAGCGGATGGCTGGCTTGCAGTTGCAGCGGCAAAAATCTAGCCAGCAACACGGTCTCAAAACCGTCTCAAAACCGTTTCAAAACGGTCTCAAAACCGCTCGACTTTCCGGCCTGTGAAAGCCTCCGCCGGTTGCCATTTTGGCTTGGAAGCTGCCAGTATTCAGCCGGCCGCTCGTTATCGTTGGAATCTGTTCCTCGCATGTAAAGGGGGGCTCTGCGCGAGGGGTTGTCTCTCGTTGCGATGTGTTGATTGCGGTGTTTTTTCCAGTTGAATGGGAGAATTTGCAAATAGTCGCCAATTTAGCCGATGTATTCTTCGTAGCTTGTTTAAACTAAAGGTATAAGGCTTTGTATGAAGTTTAACGCTCGTCGCTTGCTGACTGTAACACATCTCACTTAAGTAGATTCAAAATGATTCGAATATTTGGAAATTGCGGTCTGGCGATCGCTTTCATGTCGTTGTTGATTTCAAGCAGCAATGCGGACATCGTCTTTGAAGCCGACTTTGAAGCGGGGGCAGTTGCTGCCGATACTGGTACGCTGTCAGTCAATTTCTCTACCGGCGGAAACAACACGGTTGCTATTGTTCCCACGTCAACGGGCAGCGATGTGCTCCCTGAGCCTTTGCTGTTTGGTGAGAATGCTTTATTGGTAGACGACAACACTTCGGACACTAACTTTGCTCAGATCACTCTTGATTTCGTGCAACCGGTTCTGTTGACAGGTGGAAACACGGCCACGTTTTCATTTGATGCTTTGAGTCGACGAACAGGAACCAACACTAATCGGACTCAGTTCGTAACTGGGTTGGACTCGAGCGGAAGCGAAGTTTTTCAGTTCGTCCTTAGCGACGGTGATGCACGTCAGCGACCAAGGTTCGCTACCGCAGCCGATGGCATTCAGTCTTTTGCAAGTAATCCAGGTAACTTCTTTCACGGGGCTGACAGTACCCCGGCGTCTGTCAACACTGGGGCGTTTGCTCAGTACGAACTAACCGTCGACGAGAATGGTTTTGATTTCCAAGGGATCAATCAAGGTGGTGTAACATTTACCGATACTGGCGTCTCTCTGTTCAACGGTGGCTCAGCCACAGACATCGCCTCAATCGTGATCTCTGCCGATCGAGGCACAACCAACCTGACCTCAGGTAATTACTACGATAACTTCTTTGTTGAAGGAACGATTGCGGTTGCTGTTCCTGAGCCAAGTTCATTGTTAGCGTTGCTGGTGCTTGCTCCAATGGCGATGCTAAAGCGGAGACGCTAAAAAAACTGAGTGTTAATTTATCTCATCGAGAATCCGCCTAGTTTTTCTAGGCGGATTTTTTCGTATATAATAAGGTTGCAAACAGGATAGGCATGAGGTCATAAGCGACCGATGTGAGTTGAAATGGAATCACTGTTTAGCCGTCTATTTATGTGGGTTCGAATGATGGTTGTCTTTTAGCTGTCGCTGCGTCTTTGTTAAAGTATTTTGAGTTTCTATATTGGGGGTCGTGATGAAGCGTAGCCTTGGATCAGGTCGTAAAGCGTTCACGTTGGTTGAGCTGTTGGTTGTGATCGCAATCATTGGTATCTTAATTGGGATGTTGCTGCCGGCCGTTCAGGCGGTTCGCGAGGCGGCTCGTCGCACGAGCTGTTTGAACAATGTTAAGCAGCAGATGTTAGCGATGCACAGTTTCGAGAGTGCTCGTGAGCATTTTCCTTCGGCTTGGAATGGCTTTGGAGATGTTGCGGGGTATAGCAACGATCGTGGCGAATTTCTGTCGCCGTGGCAGCAGCGGTTCGGCAACTTCTTTGGTTGGCAAGCTTTTATCCTGCCGCAGCTTGAGCAAAATAATCTGTACGACACGCTAGATCTAACTCGGGGCTGGTCTCAGGCCGATGTTGGCCTCCAAGCTGGTGTCGCTCCTTCGGCACAAAGGCTGCCTGGTTATCGTTGTCCATCGGATGTGGTCGACGACGAGGGGCACACGAAGTACTCGGGGGATAGTGGCGAGCTCAACGGGCGTTCAAGCTACGTGATGTGTATTGGTGCGCTGAGCCATGGCAAACGAAACAACAGTGAGCTGCCGGAGCTCTGGGGAGTCGGCTGGCAGGACTCGAAAACAACTTTCGGATCAATGTCGGATGGGACCAGCAATATTCTTGTTATTGGCGAACGAGACAATGTGAAGATGAGTTCGAGTGGAGATCACGGCGCGCTGTGGATAGGGCGGCAAGGTTGGCGGCGACAGGCTGTCTCGGGGCAAGGTCCCGAAAGTGCGACCGACTTTGGGAATGCTCCCAATGGAACCAATGCTGGTTGGAACATTGCATCGAGCCAGCATGCCGGTGGTGCGACGATTGGTTTGGGAGACGCGTCGGTTCACTTTCTTTCAGACAATGTAAATCTAGATGTGATGAAACGACTTTGTGCCGCAGCCGACGGCGAAGTGACCGGGGCTTTTAGGTAGTGGTTCATTTGGACGCGGTGGGTTGGACGCGGTGGGTTGGATGCGGTGGGTTGGACGCGGGGCAAAACGAAGGCTGTTCACGGCAGGTTGTGTGGCTCGGCTGCCAAGTCGGGTGTGATTGTGGTGGTAGCGAATCACGAAGACCTTATTCAGCGGTCTTTTTTGGGCGATATGTTTTGTGTTTTGTCGCGAGGTGCTGGCGGGCGATAGGCGTGCCGGATAATGGCCGTTTCGCAATCGCCGTTTAGTAATGCACATGGATTTTTGACCACGCAGTAGTCGGAAGGTTGAAGCTGGTTTCACCTGCGTTTTTATTTTTTTAATGCTTTGTAGATTCAATGATGAGATTAATTCTTTTAGTTGCCCTGCTGTCCTTGGTTGGTTGTAGCGGTTCGGATTTCAGCATGGTGTCAGTCTCAGGGACGGTCACCATGGATGGCGAGCCACTTGAGGGAGTGGAAGTCGTGTTCGCTCCTATGGAGGTAAGGGGGCAGGTGGAAGTTGGGCCGGCTTCGGTGGGGATCACCGATAGCAAGGGTAAGTTCACGCTAAAGACTCCTCGTGGCGTTGACGGGGCGGTTGTTGCGAATCACCGGGTCTCGGTCAGTTACGGTGGAGTTGATGAAGCTGTGATCACGGCGAAAGTCGATGCAGCGGTAACCCTTCAAACGACGGATGCGGAGTACATGGAAATCGAAAGGAAGGCTCGCCGGTCGATGAGGAAAGAAAAATTGATCCCGGCAACTTACAACACCAAGTCGAACTTAGAAATTGAAGTGACGGGTCCAATGGACGCCGCCGACTTTCGTCTCAAAAGCGACGGCAGTTAAAGGCTGGGGGAAGCTGCGGCCGTCTTAAGCGAAGGGGTTGGCCGTCGGCTAAATCGCTCATGTGAAAAGACCGATGGCCGAACTGTCATGAAACCAATGGAACTGCCGCAGTGGCTCAGCGCGATGTCAAGTTTTTATTCGTTATTTCGGCAGAGCTGGTCAGTCAATTTCGATAGCGTCGAGATTCGAAAATTTCCGAACATTGCTTGGATGTGATTCGCCGCAGATTGGTAGTGAATTCATATCGAGGAAACGAACAGTGGTCGGTGGCTGCCGCCACGCAATACTTCAGTCGCATGATCGGTTCCACGAAAACGGTTTTTCGCAACTCTGGTGACAATCGAGTTGTCGAATGGATCTTGGTGAAGGTAAGCGCCGAGGCTTGGTGAATGGTCAGCGGACAGGTAGCAGTAAGCGTCGGCCAGGTAGGTTTTGGAAAAATGTTTGATCTGTTGAATGACTTCGCATTTGTTGAATGACTTCGCATCTGTTGAATGACTTCGCATCTGTTGAATGACTCAGCATAACGGAGCAAGTTCACGTTGGTAGAAACTGCCATCGGGTTATTTGCAAACGTGATTGCAGCGAGCGATATGTTATTCGACAGGTTTTTCGTCAGGCCAATTATTGAAAACGATCGGAGCGGCATTTGCGCAGTCGACGTCGCAATGAACATCAGAACGAGCGATCATTAGGTTCGACCATTAGCATTAGGTTCGACCATTAGAAAAGTGAATAGGTTGTCCTGCAGATAAGCACTCAGGCATGATTCACTTGATAGCGAAAAGTTCGCATCGTCGACGAAATACAGAGTGATTTAATGAATTGCATCCCATTGTGAGTGCACGTTCTCGGGATAGGCCATTCTGGACGAGGGACGAGGGGAGTCCGCAGGCGTTTTCCGTAGCGACATTACGAAGCATGCCGGAGATTAATCACTCGCCGGTGCTTCGCGGCGGAAGACGGCCACGATATCTTCGGCGGGGACGACAAACAGTTGGTTGTCGGACTCGAAATCGACGGGGATTGCGTTTCCGGGGTGGAACAAGACTTTGTCGTATTGGCGAAGTGGCAGGTCTTCGTCGTGTTCGATGGCGGCGGAAATGGTGACGATCCTACCCGTGATCGTGGGGATTTCGGCGGAATCCGGCAGAGCGATCCCTCCTTTGGTTTCTTTTTTTGGTTCATCCTTGCGGACTAGCACGCGCAGCCCGATCGGTTCGACGTACTCGAATTTTTGAGAACGAGCCTTGCTGCTGCCTTTTTTCGCCACTGTACACCTCTAAACTGCTTGTTATTTACTGATTAAACCCCTGATCGCGTAGATCGGCAATCAAAATATACCGCTTTATATTCTTTACCGATATTCAAGCCGAAGATTGTATAATCCAGCGGTCGATAATCGTAGTTCTTTCAGCCCGATAAAAACCGGGATTTAGCGGAAACTTGGGCTTGTAACCAAGGCCATTTCTGTAAGAATACGCCGTCCATAAATAGAGCAAACAGACAATTTTTGCACAGGTCACAGTAAAGTGTCAGAATCACTGAACGTCCAAATTCGTGAGCAAACCGGTTCCCTACGCGTCAAACGGATGCGACAAGCGGGAAACATTCCGGCCATGCTGTACGGACACGGCGAAGAAAATGTAATGTTAAGCGTCAGCGCGAAAGAGCTGGGGCGAATCATTGATCACGGAAGTTACATCGTTGAACTGAAGGGCGGAGCTAACGAAAGTGCTCTGATCAAAGAAGTTCAGTGGGATGCGTTTGGAATTGGCGTTGTTCACGTCGACTTCACTCGTGTTGATCCTAACGAGAAAGTGGAAGTCACTTTGCCGCTGGTTTTCAAAGGCGAGGCCGCGGGAACTCGACAAGGCGGAGAGGTCAACACCTATCAGCAAGAGATTTCGATCCTTTGCCCAGCGATTGCTGTTCCGGATAAGATCGAAGTTAAGATCAGCAGCCTTGAAGTAGGTCAAGCAATTGTGGCGTCGGACGTCGTATTGCCTGAAGGTGCTGAACTGGCTGAAGCTGGTACTACACCGATCGTTTCTTGTGCAGAGAAAGCACAGGAAGAAGACGAAGACACAGCAGCGGCTGAGTAATCTAGCGATGAAAATCGTCGTTGGATTAGGTAACCCCGGACAAAAGTACAAACATACTCGTCATAACGTTGGGTTTGATGTTCTCGCGAACGTCGCTCAACGTTATCTTGTGGGGCTTCCGAAGGCGAAATTCAATGCTGAGGTCGCTGAGGCGGTTATTAAAGGCGAAAAAACGCTTTTGATCAGTCCGCTGACTTATATGAACCTTAGCGGTCAGTCGGTTCTTGCGGTAGTTGATTTTTTCAAAGTGCCGTTAGAAGACGTATTGGTCGTTTGCGACGATATCAACTTAGATGTTGGTCGCTTAAGATTGAAACCTGGCGGCTCAGCCGGCGGGCAGAATGGACTCAAGAACATTATCCAGCGTTTGGGCACGGACAAGTTTCCTCGCCTTAGGTTGGGAGTCGGCAGAGTGCCCCCTCGTTGGGACACTGCCGATTATGTGTTGGGTAAGTTTGATCCTGACGATCGACCTTTGGTTGATGTTGGGATAAAATCAGCCGCTGACGCGATCGAGGTTTGGGTCGAGTCAGGGATGCAAACTGCAATGAATCGCTTCAATGCGGATCCAAACAAAAAAACAAAACCGAAGAAAACAAAGTCCCGACCAGCGGAAACAAAAGCTCCTGAAGAAACAGGCAGCGGTTCGTTGGACAAAGATACCAACGAACAACCAAACGACAAAGAATAAGGAATTAGACTCGTGGCCCAAAACGTTTACGAATGCATGTTCATCTTCAATGCCAATGCCTACGCTCGCAACCCAGCCGGTGTTGGGAAAGCAGTCGAAGACCTTGTTGCATCGATTGGTGGTGAAATCCTTGCCAGTCGATTGTGGAACGAGCAAAAGCTGGCTTACCCAATCAAAGGCAACCGCAAGGGTGCTTACTGGTTGACTTACTTCCGAGCCGATTCGGCGGAGATGACTAAGTTCAATCGTGGCTGTCAGTTGAATGACTCAATCTTGCGACACTTATCGATCCGCTTGGATCCACGTTTGGTCGAGCCGATGGTTGCCGTCGCTCAAGGAAAAACTCCTGCCGCAGCTGAAGAAGCCGCCGCAGAAGGTGAAGCAAAGCCTGCAAAACCTGCTGAAACGCCAGCAGCCAGCTAGAATACGTTTTTTTGTCAGGAAAACTGAGAGCAGTGACCTGACGTGTCAGTTTGTGAACCGACGATTGTTGTCGTAGAATCTACATCATGCTCATGCGGAACGAATCATCGTACGCTGCGTAGTTTCAAGACTTTGAATCTAGGAGAGAATCTTATGGCGAGCTTCAATCGAGTTGTTTTGGTCGGGAACCTGACTAAAGACGTTGAACTAAGACACACGAAAAACAACACGGCCGTAACCGATGTTTCCATAGCGGTTAACGAACGAGTTAAGAAAAATGATCAGTGGGTGGATGAAGCTCACTTTTTTGATATTACACTATGGGGCCGTCTGGCTGAAATCGCTGGTGAGTACCTTTCCAAAGGTTCGAGCGTGCTGATCGAAGGACGACTCAAACATGATCGTTGGGAACAAGACGGTCAGAAACGATCCAAAGTCGGAATTGTTGGCGAGAAAATGCAAATGCTCGGTGGCAAAGGTGGTGGTGGCGGTGGTAACTCAAGCTCAGGCAACAGTTTCTCGTCATCGCAATCATCGTCCGGTGCGGATTCGTCCAGTTACCAACAGCCGGCTCAAGCATCCGCTCCGCCGCAAGACGAAGTGCCTTTTTAACCGAACGGTTTTAACTTACCGCACGGTTTTAAAAATTGCGGCGAACCAATTCGCTAACGGCTAGTTGAGATCAGCGAAGATCTCGGTGGCTAAATTAATCAATCAATCAAAAACACGACCAACCAATTTGTTCAGGTTTAACCATGGCAACTACAGCTAAAAAACGCGCAAAGAAATTCACTCGACTGCCTCGTGGCGCCAACGGCGGTATTGAGCTTTTGTTGATCCAATCAGTCGACAACCTTGGTAAGCAAGGTGATGTCGTCGAAGTCAAGAACGGCTACGCGAACAACTATTTGTTGCCACAAGGTCTGGCCACGGTCGCCAGTGAGCATCACAAGCGAATGGTCGACAAGCATCGGGCTAAGCTTCAGGAAATCGAGCAGTCTCGCCTGAAGGACCTGAAGGACTTGGCGAAGTTGGTTGGCAAGCAGAGCATCACGATCGAAGCCAACGCCAACGAAGAAGGTCACTTGTACGGTTCAGTCGGTGCAGCCGAAATCGTTGACTCTTTGAAGCAAAACGAAATCACTCTGACCGAAGATCAGATTCGCTTGGAAGGCGTTTTGAAAGAACTTGGTCTCTACACCGTTCGCGTCCACCTACATCAGGACGTCGAAACAGAGTTGAAGGTTTGGGTTGTTCCAACCGTCGATGCCGACGCGACATAATTTTTGCGTCTTTGCGAAAACAGAATACTAAAAGCCGCTGCAATTCGCAGCGGCTTTTTTTTGGTCCATCTGGGATTATTGAGGCTGGGCAGTTATTCCAAGCGTTTTGTCAGTGTCGGGTGCGATGCTTCACGGCTTTGAGGGCAACGGTGTCTCCTGGGTGTTGGCATGCTTACGCGTTGGATGTGCTTTTGGAATGATACCGTGAGCATGTTTTTAAATGGGGGTTCCTCGATTTAGTCCTTTTCTGATCGCGTAAACATGGCACCCTAACGCGGTAAAGCAACGCTGGCCCCAAATGGCTGCTTATTAAATAACCCACAACAGAACCAAGATGGACTTTTTTTTGTGACATTGGCGTGACGCTGTAATGCCGAGTTGAGCTTGAATTGCGAAGTTTCGCTTGTATTGCAAGGCTGCCTGGATCGTCTGGCAACTCTGCATTGTTACCAAAGTCCGGGAACAATTCGCCATTTAACTCGACTGCAATAGTCGTTGTACTCAGGAGCGTGGTTCAAGAGATTCTCTTCGACCCGGATTCGTATGATCAAGAAAATGACAGAGATCAAAAATCCAGCGGCTAGCCATGCTGACGAAAAATCGGTCGTCCAGCAGGCCAGAAGAAGCAAGAGTTCACTCGCGTAGATCGGATGGCGGACGACCGAGTAGGCTGCGGTCTGCCGGATTTTTCGGCGAGCTGGCAGTACGGCGAAGCTTCGCCCGAGTGACAAGAAGCTCAGCAACGTCAAGAGGGTGCCAACCGCAAACGCAACGACGGAAAAAGCTGACCAAGAGGGCAGCGGTGGCGCGAAGCCGAGCATCAGTCCAGACGTGCAGATGCTTGGCAGGCACAGCGCAAGATTGCCGAATGAGGTTTCTTCTTTTGAAGTTTGGCGATTCCAGAATAGCCAGGCCGCACAAGCGTGCAGGCATGCAATACAAAACCGCACAGTCAGCCAGCCGTGCTCGCCGTCTTCCATGGCAAGCAAGCTGAGTCCAGCCCAGCAGGCCAGATTGATCGCAAATACGCGATTCATGATCAAATCACGGGAGTCAACCATTGGCATCCGATTTACGATCAAATGGTTTTGCGTCATCCAGCGTCTTACAGGTTGAGAGCTACTGTCAAAAATAGCTCTCACCAGAACGGTTTAACGAAAACCCGATTAGTCTAGTAAAGCCAGAAGCCCCAATTGAACAAGTAACTCAAGAGGTTGATTACCAAGACTGCACCAATCCAAATTAACCATCCAAATCCTCCGCCACCTTTTGACATTGTTTGTCTTTCTTCTTGAATTCAATTAAATTACTGGGCGTTGCGCCAACACGTCATACCTGAGTTTAACGTTGTATCGTGTCAAATTCAAGAACCCACGGCAGGTTGGAGATAGTTCTGCGGCTTTGTCCCGATGGTTTGAAGACAAGACTTCTCTGAATCCACCTGTTATGCGCAAAACTTCTTGTTGTCCGCCCCGTTGTCTCTCGCTTTTATAATTTGCAAATGAATCGTTACGAAGAAGAAATCGTCACTGCCCAATACGCTGATGACCCCAACGATTTACTTCCGCCAAACGGATCCAATCCGAATTCGGGTGGCATGTCGGTGGGTTGTATTTTGGCGATCATTGCCGCGTCGATGTTTTGCCTTGTCATAGCGGTTGTCGTTGTGAGCGTGGCTTATGTGACTTGGGATTCGAAACGGCAAAATCGACAAGCCGCCAATGAATTCAACGGCTTGGCAGGCGAAGCCATGGTGACCAAAAGCTTGACGGCCGATAGTTTGGCAGCTGCGGTTGAAGTATTCGATGGGGCTGATCGAGAGCAAAACGCCGTTCAAACCGATGCCGATTTTAAAGGCATTGAAAAACTGTTCCAGAAAGTAGCCGACGCATCGGACTGGAGTGATACAGAAGCCGTTTACCCCTACTTCGACTTTAAAAAGCACGCGGAAGTGGTTCGCAACTCGCCAGAAACACGAAGCTTCTTTCGGCAGTACGGCAGGCGTGAAGTCGAAAACGCAGTACGCGATTTCGGTGTTTATATTCCGCCCTTTAGTGCTTGGGAAATCGCTGCAATTGAGACGCTGTCGCCGAACGAGCGATTGGTCTACGTTCAGGTGCAGTTGGTTTATGATACGACGGTGAAGCGATGCCGAGTGTGGGTGACAAAAAATCGATTTGCGGGGTGGAAGGTCTACGATTGGGAAGAAGTGTCGGACCTTTGTCGCGCCTCAATTGAAGCGGCTAATTTAATTGCTGAACCCAATGCGAGTTTTTCGAAAGCTTTCAATCGATATTATGACTACATCGAAACGGATTTGCAGGAAGACGTTTCACAGGCTCAACGGGCAAGTATTCTGCGGAAGTGCGAAGGGCTTAAACTAAATCCAAAAATCCAGCCTGGGGTCCTGCTGAACGTCGGTAGCTATTGGGAGTCCTATGGCGAACCGGAGCAGGCGTTGCGTTGCTTGGACAAGATCAAAAACAAGGATCAGATTCCAGAGGTATATCGGCTTGAAGGAACCGCTTACGAGGCGATGGAAGATTACGAAGCGGCCATCGAAAAGTACCAATTGTTTATCCAGCGAGTCGGAGTTCATTCGGACGTGTTGCAGTCGCTTGTCGACTGTTACGAGGAACTTGGTAATCATGATCAACAGCAAGCGTATCAACTCGAACGCTTTCAGGCTTGGCCGGCTAGTTCGTGTTACTTTGATGCGGTCGAGACATTAACGTTTTTCGAAAATGATCCTGATCGCCTGTTCAAGGCGATTGATCGATCGCCTGAAAGCATCGAGCTTTACAAGTCCTTGTTGGAGCAGCTGGGGGGGAATCCGTTCGCGCTACCGAAAATGCAGTTGGTCAAAAAATACTTCGATGAATCTGGTTCGAATGAAACGTCGCTTGGCCAAAGGGTGACTGCTTTGCTTGCGTTGGCCGATGGTGATCGCGATAAATTTAATCAATTGATGATTGATCGATTCAAGCAGGATCCAGAAACGGATGTTGACGAGATGTGGGAGCTTGCTGTCGATTACGAGTTTCATCGCGAGTTGTTTGATGCTTTAGAGGATAAAGAGGCTGCTTTTAAGCAGGTAGTCGAAATCTATTTGTATGGTGATTGGTACGGATCCGAAGAATCGTTCGATTCGATTTGCGATTCCTATTTCGCGTCCCACCCAGCAGACAAGTTTGCGATCTATTTTCAGGCGTATCGGTTATTCCTAGCTGGAAAGTTCGACTCTGCCTTGCCGATGTTCGAGTCAATTGAAGGCCGGATGGATGGTGAGTTCAAATATCTGAACGACAACATCACTGAATGGCGATTGACGATTCTGTTGAATCAAAAGAAACATAGTGAAGCTCTGAAGCTGGCAAAAAAAGAAGACGCGGTCCAGAAGCTTCTTGTCGTGGCAGTTGAACAAGACGCGCCGGAAATGTTCGGTAAGATTGAAGTCACGGACCTTGAAGATGCGTCAGGCTACGTTTTAAGAGGCCTGCGAAGTCTTGAAAAGAAACAGCTTAACTTGGCGACCGGTTATTTTGCCAAGTTCTTGAAGCTCGACGAAATCGACTACCGACTCGAACGATTGGCAATCGAGGGACTGATAAAGTCTCAATCAAAAGCTTCACCCACAGCGATTTTGAAGAAGGCACCTACTTGGCGAATGTATAGCTTTTTGGCAGGTGTTCTAGCGAAAAACCAAGACTGGAAGACTTTAGAGTCTCTCGCTGTGGATGCGTCCAAGTTGCTCAAGGCAGAGTTCGAAGAGAGTGATTATGCAAAAAGGCGTGTTCTGGAAAACCATTTTGAAGCGCTTTGGAACCAGCAAAAGTATGCTTTAATTTTGAAGAAATATAAATCACTTGGTAAAGACGTCGATTTGAACAGCAGGCATTTGGTGTTTTGGGCGGCCTATAAACAGAATGACTTGCGGCTGGCTCGGAAGGTCTGTCAATTGGAGGACGACGACTATGGCGATGCCAGCGATTCCGCATTGTTGGCGGCCTTTGAAGGAGACTTGAAAGCTTTTAAAACCGAAGCAAGCAAGCTCGAATCTTACAGCAAAGCCAATCTTGGCGAAAAGCTGATGCGTTTACAAATCGGTGGCCGGTTTCGTCGAGTGCTCTATCAACAAGCTGGGCCGGTTGATATTGATTACTCAAATTACAATGTTGAATCAATCGAAGCGGTCTTTCCAGCGGACTGGTCGATCGACGTCAAGCAACTTAACGTTGGTTTGTCTGCGATGAAAGTCTTGACCGGCAAACGATTCGTTCTTACTCCGCTCGCAGATACAGGGCAGGGGGGGAAGTGGGCAGCGAAGTCGGAATGCTGCGGTGTCTTGATTGAATTGAAACCCGGAAACAACAGCAGCGATTCGGGCTGGGCGTCGTCGCCGTTGGTGCGTCGGATTCAACCCTTGCTTGCCAGTGACCATCAGCACTTTGCGGTTTCAGTCTTTCCGATTGTCAATGAAAAACGAGCACAGGGGAAATCGCCAGTGAATTACTCGGCGTTAGCGTCTGCATTTTTTATCGCGATCAATGACGATTCTTCTTTAGCGGTGAACTCCGGAAATGGTTGGTCAGATCAAGAAGAGGCCATCGCACGATTGGCTAGTATTGCAAAAGAGAAAGCGCACAAAAGCCTCGTATCAATCAAAACGGTCTACAGCTTTGTGGGCGAAGACGATGGAGTCCTATATTCACCAGAGAAACTTGGCTTTCAGAAGGAGTTAGCCGAGGCTTGCCAGCGTTTTCAAAATTCAACCGAAACGGAGAAATCGTTTTCTGCGACGATCCAATACGAAGATGCGTTCGTCGAAGATATCGAAGTGAAATTAGATGAAGGATTCGAATTGAACTCATACGGATCTGGGGCAACATTTACAGCAACCGTTACCAAGCAGAGCACTCCGTTTGGGATTTATCAAGTCGGCGATCGGCTCGAGTTTGCTGATTCGCAAATCGAGCGATGGAAATTAAAAATCGGCGATGATGAAAAAGTTGGGCAGCGGGTTGAGAAATAATTCGAAACACTCGGCTCGCCCCGAGCGGCTGGTCTTGTTTTTTTGTGATGCTTTATCCGTTCGAGTGGGGCCATGTTTCACGGATTTTGGGTATTCGCCGAATTTAGTGGCTGTGTTCACCTCGGATGGGATCGACTTCGATAGCTCGGGGGGAGAGCCCCGAAAAGCGTTCTCGCTTAGTTTTTTTGTGTGAAGCTGCCAACGCCTTGTGAGACGCTTCGTAATTCAAAGTTCGCACTTGTAAGATTTGTAGCCAATGCTACAAATGCGGTCCGTAGCACAGGCTACGGATTGTAGAGGTTCGAAAATTGAGAGTGTTGCTATGATTAAGAGACGTGTCGGATTCACGTTGGTTGAGTTACTTGTGGTGATCGCCATCATTGGCATTTTGATCGGCATGTTGTTGCCTGCGGTTCAGCAGGTCAGGTCGGCTGCAAGACGCATTGATTGCGCGAACCATCTGAAGCAATTGGGGTTGGCGTTACATAATTTTGAGAGTGCCCACGGCTATTTTCCGCCGGGATACGCTTCTGCGAAAACTAGCAATGGTATTTTGCCGGGCGGAGCTTTCATCGATCCAACAACTTGGGACGCGGCGCCGGGTTGGGCTTGGGCGGCCTATACGCTTCCTTATTTAGAGCAAGCGAACGTTCGTGATGGTTTGGACTTTGAAGAACCGCTTTGGAATGCCGAACATCGACAGCGGATTGAAACACAGATTTCGACGATGCTGTGCCCTTCATCTTCAGGACCTCTCGAGCCAGTTGTGGTTGTCGACGAATCTGAATCAGAATTTTCCCCGGACGGCAATGGGCCACTGTTGCTGGGGCGATCGCACTACGTTGCGAGTCATGGGCAAGAGTCTGCTTGGGGGCCAGAGGCTGGCAAAGATCGACAAGGTTTGGTTTTTACTGATATCGTCACCAGTGAAACAAAGTCAGTGTTGATTAATGGTGATGTTCGGCGAGTAGCGGACGGTCCGTTTTATCGTAACTCTCGCACAAAAATTGCGGAGGTGACTGACGGGACGACTAACACGATTTTCTTGGGCGAACACTCGTCGCGGCTCAGTGATAAAACTTGGGTCGGAGTGGTTCCGACGGCGAGCGTGCACCCGCGGCTTGCGTCACCCGAAAACGGTGCCGACGGCGCGGCGACGATGGTGTTGGTACACATGGGACCGTCGGGTGGCGAGCTTGACATTACCGGCTTCCCGATCATTCACCCGATTAATTTTCCAACGTTACATGTGGGGCAGATGTATTCCGAGCATACCGGCGGCGGAAACGTTTGCATGGGCGGTGGGTCGGTCAGGTTTTTCTCTGAAACATTGGACCTGATCATTTATGCTCAGCTTAGCAGTATGAATGAAGGTGAAGTTATCGGAGATATTCAATGAGTGACGGCACAAATTCCAGCCTGACAAAGGGCATACTTTTGGGTTTCGTTGGATTGGCGGTCATCATTGCGGTGCTATCTTATTTTCGCAGCGGCTACGGAGATGTCAGCTATCCGACTTACCAGGCAGCCACCGCGTTGTACGGGGCGTGTCTTGCCAGAAGCGAGGCTAGAATCGATTTGGTTGAGACGCTGATCGCGAATGGCAACGAAAAATTCGACGCCGATTTGCTTTCTGCTCAAGAGCGAAGCTGGCTCGAGTCGGTAATTCGAGCGGCTAGGGGTGGGGAATGGGAGTCTGCGGCTGCGATGGCGAAACGTATGATGGAAGATCAAGTATCCTTGAATGACGGATAAGCGGAGATCGTCCTAGGAAACGAAAAGAGCTTGAGGCGTTTGGGTTCGGGTTTTGCGGATAACTCGGACTAAGTTGCGAGAATATCGAGACGCGTTTGGATTTTAATCACATCATCCAGCGAAACTCTAAGGGTGATGTAAGTTTGGCAGGCCAGTTCTCGGTCGCAAAGGCTCAGAGAACTGTGGCTGAAAAGCATTTCATCCCACCAAGCCCTTTCGCATTATCATGATCGCTCAACAAAATCGCCAGTTTGCCTACGGCGGCGAGCCAAGTTTTAATCCCAAAATACTTTGCGTCGTATTCGGTTTCACTTGCGTCGTATTGGCATTTGCGTCGATTGCGAACTCGCAAACCGTTAGTGGATACGGAATGGTTGAAGAGTCGGATTCAAGCTCGCAAGTGGTTGGGTTTACCGAGCCATTCAAGCAGATCGAGCTAGCGAGCGATGAGCTTGGCTCGATCGCCGAGATGTTCGTCGTCGAAGGCGACTTTGTCGCCGAGAAAGCAGTTGTCGCTCAGCTAGACAACCGTGTTCAAAAGTTGCAATTGGAAATGGCAACTCAAATCTTATCGAACAAATCGGAGTTGGTGGTTGCGGAACAAATTTTAGCGAAAAGAAAATCAATCTTGAATCGGCTTCGTGTGATACAGGCCAAAGGCCACGCGAGCGATGCCGAAATTATTCGAGCAGAAATGGAACTCGCGATCGCCAAATCAAAGCTTTTGTCGGCTCAAGAGGATGTTGCTATCCGAAAGATCGAAAAGCAGCGTGCACTGATGCAGCTTGAGCGTCGTTCGATTTTGGCTCCCTTCGATGGAGTCGTATCAAAGATTCATCGCAAACGCGGAGAATTCCTTTCTCCGTTGCATCCTGAGGTCGTGACGATTGTTCAAGTCGATCGTCTGCTTGCAATTTTTAACGTGCCCAGTTCTCAGGCGAGTATGTTTAAAGCCGGAGCAACTCACCAAGTCCAACTTTCCAATGGATACACTGTTGACGCGGTCGTCGAAAAAATTGGAATCGTCACCGACGCTCAAAGCGGAACGGTTGAGATCAAGTTTGTAATTCAAAACGCTGACGGACAAATTCGCTCAGGCGAAAGTGTTGTTCTAAATATTTGAAGCACCAATGGCATAACGCCAAACGTTCAATGACAAATCACCTCTGTTTGCCCAAACAGTAACGAAACTTTCCCGGAATTCTCGCGCTCGCCGACGCGGGTTTTCTTTTAAACATTACCCATGCAACCGCAGGCCCCTCAATCTGAATCCGTTCATGCCAACCCTGTCAATCAATCGATTGAGCAGATGGACGGGCACGAACTTCAGCAACAAACGATCGGGTTGGAGCTGGCCAATCTTGTTGCTGACACGACAAGCGATTTCAATGGATTGCTGCAAGGTCTGGTGCGGATTGTTCTTAATCAAAGTCAGTGCAATTGCCTTTGGCTGGCATCGAGCAGTCCTGCTGAGCCGCCCTTTGCCGATGCCCAGAAACCATCGCTGAGCTTTGTAGCGTTGGTTCAGCCGGATAGTTTGTGGCCAGTGGTCGCAGATCAAGCACGTTCGCTCGTCCGTCTCGCTCTCGAATCGCAAACGGTTTGTCAAAGTCCACTCAAGGGACATGCAGGGAGTTCGCTGGTCGTCGCTCCCGTCTTAATCCAACTTGGTTCCTTGTCGGAGACACAGTTAGTTTTGACTGGCTGTTTCGATAATTCGACAGAAAGTGATCTGCGTCAGCAATGGTTGATGGCGATGGCCGCCCAGACGATTGCTCAATGGCAACAAACAAAATCGTCGCTACAACAAAACGTCTATAGTAAAAATCTTCGGGACGCTTTCGAGATAACTCAACGGCTTTCGCAAACCCAAAGTAGCCCAGAAGCGGCTCGGCTGATTGTGAATCAGTTGCAGAATTGTCTTGGCAGCGATCAAGTAACGCTGAGTCTGAGCAAGGATGCGTCTGTGGTCAACATTAGCGCGGTTTCGGGGGTCGAGCAGGTCGATGAGCGTTCGGAATACGCGGCTCAAACCATTGCAGCGCTTCAGCAACCTTTGGTTCAGCAGGCAATGGTTGGTTTTTCTTTGGGTCAAGAAAAACAATCCGGTGTAGATTTAGCATTGGAGAGTTATTGCAACGTGAATGGTTGTGAAGCGGCGGTTGCGTTGCCGGTCTTTGATGCAGACGAAAATACGATTGGCTCGGTCCTGATCGCATGTAGCGGCGAACAATTTCTTGACTCGACCTTTCAAGCAAAATGTCAACAAGTGGTCAGTCTGATCGCTGGGCATTTGCCGACTGTGCTGCGGGCCAACGAAAGTTTGTCAAAAACGGTTTCCAATCGCCTTGCGAATCTAAAGTCGTCAGCAACGCTGCAACATTTCGCAATCGGCGTCGCGTTGGTGGTTGGCTTGCTATTGGTGCCGATGCCGTATCGCGTTTGGTGTGATTGTAATGTCCAACCGGTTGAGCGGCGTTTCGTTGCGGCGCCGTACGATGGTGTGTTGGAGCAGAGTCTCGTTCGCGGCGGAGATCAGGTTGCCGCTGCACAAGTGGTGGCGAGGCTGGACGGTCGGGCGTTGCGTTCTGAATTGGCGGGCGTTCAAGCAGAGTTTGATGTGGCGAAGAAACGTCGTGACCTTGCTCTGGCGACCGGTGATGTGGCGCAATCTCAGATTGCTAAAAGCGAGATGCGACGCTATCAAGCAAAAGTTAGCATTTTAAATCAACGACTTGAAAACCTTGAGGTTCGCTCACCAATCGACGGCATTGTCGTGGCTGGAGATTTGGCAGAAGCGGTGGGTGCACCGTTAGAACTTGGCCAGACGCTATTTGAAATCGCTCCGTTAGACAACATGGTTGCTGAAGTTGGCATTCCAGAGACCGAAGCAGAATATGTGAAGCCAGGGATGAAGGTCCAGCTAAAGTTTGATTCGTTTCCGTTCAAAACATTTTCGGCCGAAATTCAAAGGGTTCATCCGCGAGCGGAAAACCTGAATGAAGACAGCGTTTTTGTTGCGGAGGTGGTATTGGAGAACACGGACGAGCGTTTGCGGCCTGGTATGAACGGTGATGCGAAAATTTCTACCGGCTGGTCTCCGCTTGGCTGGAATTTATTCCATCGGCCTTGGGAGTCGATTCGTTATTGGTCGGTTTGGTAGGTGTCCAAAATGAGTCCATCCAAAATCTCTAACCACCCAAGCAGTGCGACAGAACAAACACTCAATCTGGTGTTCAGTGTTCGGAAGTGCTTGAAGTTTTCGACTCGATTTGAAAACGGCGAATCCTTCGTGACCGTCGAAGATCCAGTTCGTAGTAAATTCTATCGAATTGGTTTGCCAGAATATCGTTTCATCGCAAAAGTTGACGGCCAACGCACCAACGCTCAGATTGTTGAGCTAATGCAAAACGAAAACGAAAACGAAAACGAATCCAGCCAACAAGCACTGCAGCCCGATCAAATTTTACAAATTGCCAACTGGCTGTTGACGATGAATTTGGTGATGGTCAACCAGGCCGACAATGCAACGCGGATAAACGCAGTTGCGCAGCAAATAGAAACTGCCAAAACGATTGGCTGGTTGAATCCAATTAGCATGAGGATGACTCTGTTCAACCCGAATCGGTTTCTCAAGACAATTCAACCGGTGACCGAATGGTTGTTTTCGACTTGGTTTTTCGTACTGTGGTTGATTGTAGGATTTTATGCGTTAACTCATTTGGCGGCCAACTGGCAACGAGTTGGTGCGGCATCGGCGGATGTGCTGTCCAGCGGCAGTTGGATCTGGTTGTTGTTAACTTGGTTTGTGTTGAAAGTGATTCATGAATCCGCTCATGGAATTGCTTGCCGAAAGTACGGTGGAGAAGTTCCCGATTTTGGCGTGGTGTTCATTTTGTTTGCACCGCTGGCCTATGTTAACGTGACTTCGATGTGGCGATTTCGAAATCGTTGGCAACGGATGGTGGTGTCTGCCGCGGGTATGTACATCGAGTTATTGGTAGCTTTTTTGGCGGTCATTGTGTGGGCACAAACCGACGGCATGCTGGCAAGTATCGCGTTTAGCGCCATGGTCATGGCTTCGCTGACGACGATTCTGTTTAACGCGAACCCGCTGATGCGATTCGACGGTTATTTTTTACTGTCGGATCTGTTGGCGATTCCAAATCTTTATGGAAAAGGCGGTCAGTGGTTTGCGGAAACTTCAAAGCAATTAGCATTCGGCATTCCACGGCAAAGTCAGCTTCCAATCAACGAGCGTTTGGCAGTGTCTGTTTATGGCGTGTTAGCATTTTTCTGGCGGATATCGATTAGCCTTGGACTCGTCATTGCCGCGTCCGTTTTACTTCAAGGTGCCGGTTTGGTGCTCAGCGCCCTCGGAGTGTTAATTTGGTTTGGCATGCCGATCGTTAAGCAGGTGGTTTCTTTAACAGACCCCAACGCTAAGTTCAAAATTAATCAACAACGCACATGTATCAGTGTCGCTTGCTTGGTCGGACTGGTGGTTGCTGGGTTTTACGTTTTCCGAGCCCCGGCGACCAAGTCTGCTCCGGCGATCGTGCAGTGGTCCGATGAGGCGATCATTCGTTCGGACGCCAGCGGATTCGTGAAAGTGATTCACGTGGCGGAAGGGCAGGCGGTTGCCAAAGGTGAGTTGTTGCTGGAGTTGGAAAACCCGGAGCTCGCCAATGAGTTGGTGGAATTGACTAGGCTGCGAGACGAAGCGAGAATCCAATCTCGCATTCACCAGCAGCAAGGAAATCAAGCGATGGTGCAAGCGGAAACGCAACGAGTGTATCGCTTGACTGATCAGATAGTTGAAAAACAATCAGCTGCGAAAGGGTTGCAGGTTTTGGCCAGTGCCGATGGGGTCGTTGTCCAGCGTTCGCTTGCAAACCGATTGGGGAGTTTCGTGGAACGTGGCGATCAGTTGTTGACCATTGCGAATTTGGATAGCAAAGAAGTCGTCGTATCGGTGGACCAAAGCGAGTACGATGCAACGGTGTGGTTAGCGGGCAAGCAACTTCGATTGATGTTCCCGGGGAAATCGGCCGTCGATGCGACGCTGGTTTCGATCAACCCAAGAGCCAGCCAAGAACCGACGTTTCCCTCCTTGACCGCCACCCAAGGCGGTTCGTTGCCGGTGCGGGCATTGTCGACAGCATCGACCAGTGAAAACGAATTTAATTTCGAATTGCTATCGCCACGTTTTGACGTGACGGTTGCTGTGCCAGAAGATTTTGGGCAACAGGTTTTGTCTGGCCAACGCGGGTATGCTTATTTTGAATCAACCGAGCAATCATTGGCGAGTTACTTGTACCTCGCCGCTTGCCATTGGCTGGAATCTAAAATCGAAATGGCGTCGCTGTAAGGGGCTGCGGTGTTGCTCGCCTTTTATGCCTCACAAAGATTTGTCCATCTGGGTTGATTGTGGCTTGGGGTGGCGCTGTCAATTCACTCGCTCGCGTGTTCGTGCAGGTATTGGCCGAGCGGCTGCGTCCCAAATGATTCAAGATAGGATTTTAAATTGCGTCTTTTAGTTTCATAGGTGCTGGCTGATATTGAGCCATCGCGCGGATTAGTTGACGCCAGTTGGAGGGACGGCCCGGAGTCAGGCGTCCAAGAATTCTTTGGCTAGAAGCTCCGGTTAGACGTGGCAGGTTGCCGGGCAATTGATCGATATGAAACATGCCCAATATCGCTGCGACGAGTGCTTCCAGGTTGATCGTTTTTCCGATCACATCATCAAGCCGTTCAAATTGAAGATTGGCCCCGGTAACCAAATCGCTTTTGTCTGCCAGTTCGGATTCGTCAACATGGACGAACAATCGAGCCTGCGGGTTTGCCTGAGCCGATCGTTGGACAACTTGGGCGTGCGTCAAATCGGCGTCGGCGACCTGCCATTTGATCGCCGGAAGTTCTGCATCCAAACCGTCCGACGCTGGCAACCAAAATGTCTCTGGATTTTGCTTCGTAAAATCAACGAACACACAGTCGGTCTCGGCTACCTTCGAATTACGATCGGCCAAAATCATCCACAACGGCAGTGCGGCCAGTGGGCTTCCGCTGCCGCCCACGGCTAGGTCGCGTTTGGGCAACGCATCGATCACCGCAATGCCGGTTGATTCGGCGATCGTCGTCGGATCGCACATCGGTAAATACTGCGGTTGGTTGTCAAAGTCCGAAAACCAAAGGCCGGGATCCGCCACGCTAACGGCCAGTACTCGGTCGACGTACTTGCCCGCTTCTTGTTTGAGTTGTTCAATCACCAGCGTCTGAGCATCGGCCAGGTCTCGCAGCAGAAATTGTAAGTCGAATGTGTTGGGGGTTTTGCTTTGGCGGATTTCTCGGCAGCCTTGCTGAAGCGAAGGCGAAAGTTTAGCGCTGGCCCCGGTTGCATATTTGAGCCGTGAAAACTTTCCGCGGCCTTTGAGCACCGCTAAGCATCCGTGAACTTTCTGAAAGTTGGCATCAACCGAGATTCCTGCGCATAGGCGATGCTGTCGATTTTCGAGCGACCGATGAATTAAATCGGGGCCGCTCTCGGTCGATTCGGACGACCAAAATCTAAGGCGAGGAAAAATCATGAAGCCACGGTTGTGCGTTCTGTTTGGAAGCGATCGAAACTTTGGCAAATGGTTTGCCAAACGATTGTTTAGGTATCGGCATCCGGGAGCCGCTTTTGAAAGGCGTTTTGGTGGGAAACGCGTAGAGACGGATAATCGCTAGCAATTTTGGGGCGTAAAAAACGTCGCAACGTTGCTTTTAGCCTGACCGGGAGAGTAAGACAGGCAGGAGGCGGCGTCGCGACCTGTGTCAACGAAAAAACGCCAGTACAAAATGTACTGGCGCTTGAGGTTTTTAAACGTGGCAAAGGTAGGCTGCTAGCCGTTGAGTATTCCCCGTCCTGAAGGCTTATCCGGCAACGTTTTTGAGCGACACATTTTACGGTTTTGTCGGGAACTATTGAGATAAGCACTAAGTGTCAAGACAGGCTAGAAGCCAATGCCACAGTCGCCACAGTGGCTTTAGGCAACTGCACGCAACATTGGCACAGGCTCACGGACCAACTCTAGGAACTCTTCGAAAATTCGCATGTCCAAAGCCGACGCAGCATCGTTCTCTGGGTGGAACTGAGTACCGATGGCGACCCAATCATGGTGGTCGCTCTCGATCGCTTCGACGATACCGTCTGGGCAACGAGCCGTCACGCGGAAGCCGGGGGCAACTTCGTCGATTGCCATGTGGTGACGGCTGCTAACGCGAATTTCGCCTTCGCCGTAAACTCGCTCCATCAGCGAATCAGCGACGACTTCCAGGCCGTGGCGATGGCCGGGGTCTTGTGGGTCACGATGAGGAATCGCGGCAGGCACGTCCTCGGGTAGGTGTAAGAACAGGTTGCCGCCCAGAGTCACGTTCAACAACTGCATGCCGACTCCGATGCCGAAGACTGGCACCTTCATGTCGACGATCAATTGCATCAGTTTGCGATCGTATACTTCGCGGCGACGATCCATTGGGCGAACGGTCGGGTGCAACATGAATCCGTCAAGTCGAGGATCCAAGTCGGCTCCGCCGATCATTACGAAACCATCCAAGCGTTCCAACACAGCTTTGATGTCGTCTTCTTCTGTCATTGGGGGAACGATCACTGGAATCCCTCCGGCTTCGACAATGCTGTCGTAATATCCAGAAGTAACTACTGAAAAAGAAGGCTGCTTGCCTTGGGCACTTCGGTAGTCTGCGTTGATTCCAATAAGAGGTTTTGAATGCATCTTGCTCTCCAGGGGGTAAAACTCTTCATGAGTTCATAAGGGGGAAGTTTACGCTGTTTGACTAGAAAGCCGGCGTTGCTGTGGAAGTCTCGATAAATTTGCTAGATCGCAAACTTCCGCGTATTGGAGTGCAAGAGCCGTAATCTAGGATCGTCCTAAAAAACTCTTGTGACACGAGCCAATCCTTAGCTATGGTCGGGGGAATCTCGTCAACCGCAATCACTTGCGACGTGGGACGGATTGTGGCGAAACTTAATTCAATTGCAATCAAGTAACTACATCTTCAAAGCCCGCGGCACTGCATGCACTAGATCTTGAGCGGGCTGCTAGCAGTTCTCGTTTGGTTTGCTCGGGTCAAGACTGGAATGACGCAAAAACCAGAGTCAGACGGCTGGGAGAAGTGGCCAGATTTGCACCGGTTTTTCCGGTATTTAAGCAGCAAAAGCCGGTATATTTGGCTTTGGGAATGTTGTTCGCCGCATCAGAGGTGAAAGTGACCACTAAATTCTGAGAACAGCCAAAAAACTAATGCGTGCAAAAAAAGAGCGGTCTTTGCGTGCTTTTTCGAGGCAGCAGATAAGAAAATCAACCGCGGATGAACACAGAAAAACACGGACTTCTAATTGAAAATCCGTGTCTATTGGTGGTTATTAACTTTTCCACAGCACCGAATGTGTCATGGGAAATGGTTCAGCTGGGTTTTTAGTGGCAAGAACGCGTAGGATGAGAATTACGCATGTTGCTCGCCCCCTCCAGTGGGCGAAGCAACGACTAAATTCTAGGAAGCTCCAGAGAAATAGTGCTGGTAGGTTGTTTCAGCATTCTAGGTGAAGGCTGGAGTGGCACCTGCCAACCGCAGAAGCTGCGTTTACTTTGGCTCGTTGGTCGAGTTCACAACAACGTCCTTGTTCACGATAATCGCAATCGTTTTGGCTCTCACGTACGCTTCGGACATGTGTAAATAGCCTTTGTACGGACCAATTTCCCCCCACGAATTTTTAATGACGTAGTACTTGTTGCCGGCAGCATCTCGCGAGATTCCGACCAAGTGCATCAAGTGATCGTCCGTGGTCGAGTGCGACATAAACGTTTTTTGCCGATCCGCCTGAGTCACCGAACGTTCTTCGCCGATGTGCTTGTACAAATCCTTGCGGCTGCCATTGGCTGGCAAAACTGCCATGCCTTTGTTCGCCGAAAACCCAGTTTCGCTCACATCGCCATCCCAAGCCACCGTGTAGCCGTTGGCAATTGCTTTGTCGATTGTTTGAACTAAATCATCGATCGGCAAATTCAAAAATGAACCGTTGGAGAAGTTATCCGGAATCTCTAACACAATGGATTTGCCAAACGGATGGTGCGTAAACGACGTCATGGACACATAGTCATCGCGGTTGTAGCCCAGTTCTTTTGAAAGTTCCAGCGGCGAATAGCTACGGCCTTGATAATCAAAACGCTCGGGTGAACTTCCGAGGTACGCGTCCAAAACGCCATTCAACCCTGATTGCCAATGGTCTGACAGCGTGCTGCGTTTGGTCAACGCGTCCAACATGCCTTTCAACGCACTCGATAGTTCCCCGTGGTCATGTCGTTTTTCTCCCTCTGACAAGCCATCGTAAACGGACTCTGGGACCAAGCCATGTTTTTCAATCGCGTTCAAAAAGTCGTGAGCCAAAGCGCCTTCGGAAAACTGAGCTTTGCCTTGGCGGAGTAGATAGTTTTCAGCTTTGGCGAGGTAGATGTTTTTGACGGTGAACATTTCAGAGAAATGGTGTGTGCCTTTGTTCTTTCGCAGTAGCTCAGATTCGATAAACGAAGCGGTCGCGAAACACCAGCAAGTCCCCGTCGATCCCTGCGATTGGATCGGGTTGACCTCGCAAGATTTTTCAATTTCAAAACCATAATCCAGTTTGCCCGACGGCTGGCTTGCTGGTGCTGCCGGGGTTGATGGAGCAGGAGCTGGAGCTGGTGCAGGAGCGGGTGCTGGAGTCGGAGCCGGCACGGCTTCGGCAGGCGCCTGGTACATTGGGGCGACTTGTATCGCAGCGGCGTCAACTTGGTTTGGCATCGCGAGGCTAGGTGTTGCAATCGCAACGCCAGCGGCGATCAGGTGGAGCAACGAACGGCAAGAGTCTGAGCGGTTGGGCAGCATGTGTGTCACGGGGGTGATGGAAAAAATGTATGCAAGAAGAAAACAAACCGGCGATCGGCCAGCGCTAGTTGCAGTCCGTCCCGTCCGCGAATCGATCTTTTTAAAAAATCAGATCAAACGCTCGAAGCGACGTCGAACCGAGCGGCTTGAGGGGGGAATTTGGGCACGCGATAGCTGGTGTTTTACGGTCCGATATTTTAATTGCTCGCCGCAGTATCGGGAAGGTCGATCCAGAGGTGGATTGCGGGCGGATGTTTTCAAAAGAACGGCTTCTTCGCGACGGCGAACGCTGAAAAAATTGCTTGCCGGCTACCGGTTGGCGACAAGGCTGAGTTTGCCGAAGCCTTTCGGGACTCGAACTTGGTAGCCAAGCTTTTGCACGAACCGAATTTTTTTTGGGGCGGTTCTCTTTGGGGCGGTTCTTTTTGTCAGTGCGATTTTTAACGCAATGACGCTAAGGCGTAGGGTCGCAAGGCAAGGCCGAGACTAGGGCCAAGGTGGAAGATGACTGTTAACAGCCAAGCAAGAGCGTACTTTTTTGGATGGATCAGGTAAGGGAATCAACCATCGGTGGTTTTAGATTTTTTCTTAGCCCCAAATGTGTAGTGGGAAATAGAGTTTGCAGAATCGTTTCACAGGGCAGATCAGATTTTGGATCTAGGTTTCCTGATAGCCCCTCGCGTTAGTAAAGAAACCGTGGAAATCCTCGCTAACGCGTCGGTCTACCATTTGCTGGGACTTCCTAAATTGTAATATTGATTCGCCCTGAATCGGCTCATCGTCGCTTTGGCAATGTAAGTTGTTTTGGTTAAACTGAAAGCCATTACGACACTTACTACTTTGACGATACTTTTTACTTCGGTCCGGGGTGGTATCGTCGAAATACTTCCGATGGGCGTCGAGCACTTGAGTGAAAACCCGTACGATTCGCCCTCTCAGTTGGCAGGTTCGAAAAAGATTCCGCCAAGGGCATTTCAGCCCTACGTTGTTGCGTCTTGCTGGGTTGTTATTTTTTGGTTCGTGTTGATTGCCGTACTCTTTTCGGTGCAAATTGTGACGGTCGACGATGGGCTCGTCTCGTTCGAATGCACGTTTTGGTCGTCAAGCGATGATCCGTTTGACGAACTGGACATAACAACTCATTTTCTTATGGTTGAAATCGATGGTGCGTGCATCCTGTTGAGTGTCGCGGTTGCAGTATCACTGGTGATCGTGAATATCGCTGTTGCCGCCGGGCGGTGGGTGTTGACGAAATAGATAGGCGGACGGTTGGCAAGATTTGCTCATTTCGGTCGAATAGCTGTTTGCAAAACGCATCATCGCGTCCGACCACACTATCTTTAGGGGACCATGGGTCACTCAACTTCTTTTCCAAACATAAAATTCACCGGTCAACTGCGACCGTCGCAGTCCGAAGTCGTTTCGATCGCCAAGCAGCAACTCGACGCGGGCAGCCGGCGACTGCATGTGGTCGCTCCACCGGGTTCTGGAAAAACGGTGCTGGGATTGTATTTGTGGGCAGAGATCATCCAACGGCCGTGCCTCGTGCTGTCGCCCAATTCAGCGATCCAATCGCAGTGGGCCGCTCGAGTTGACTTGTTTGAGTCGTCGCTCTCAACCAAACAACTGGTCTCTACCGATCCGTTGGCACCGGCTTGGTTGACTTCGTTGACTTACCAATCCGTGACCATGCCGGCAAGAGATCAGGTGGAGCTGACCGCACAGGCTCGTCAGTTGTGGGTTGAAAAGTTGATCGATGAACAACAAGTCGCTAATCGCGAAGAAGCTAATATCTGGATCAGTGACCTTGAAGCGAACAACGCGGAGTACTTTGGCAAGCAGTTTGGTAACTACAAAAAGAAAGTCCGCGACGAGGCCTCGCGGTCAGGCGATTCGATCTCGCTGCTGCATCCGGCTTCGCAAGCGACGTTGCAGCGGATCGCCGAAATGAAAATCGGCGCGATCATTTTAGACGAATGCCATCATTTGTTGGGGCATTGGGGACGAGTGTTGTCGGATGCGTTGGAGATATTGGGGCAGCCGATCGTGATTGGTTTAACGGCGACACCGCCGGATCGAGACGGTAAAGACGAACGAGATTTGAAGCGGTATGACGAGTTCTTTGGCGAGGTTGATTTTGAAGTTCCGGTGCCAGCGGTCGTCAAAGATGGTTTCTTGGCTCCCTATCAAGACTTAGCGTATTTCGTGCGGCCAACTAACAATGAACTGAAGTTTATTGCCTCGGCCGACCAGCAGTTGGAACAATTGGTCGACGACATCTGCCAGCCGGGTTTTTTGACCGCCGATCAAAGCGATAAAACAGCGGCCGAACAAGAGGGACAACTCCCCGCCGCAAGTGCCATCGATTGGTTGACTCAAACGCTCGGCCAGTATCGCTTGCCAACCGGACCCGCGTCCGACTGGAATTCGTTCGCACGGCGGGACCCCGCGTTGTCGCTGGCCGGCCGTCAATTTCTCGCCGCTCGTCAGGTCGAGCTACCCGAGAACGTGCCAGGTTTGGGGCCAGCTGAATCGCCGGACGAAATTCCGAAGATGGAGTTTGTCGTTCCGGTGGTCGACCGGTTGGTCCGCCACTACCTGCGGCGGTCTTCCAGTTTGCAGCACCAAGCGATTGCCAAACAGTTGACGTCAAGTTTGCGAACATTAGGCGTGCAGATTACCGACACCGGCACGCGAGCCTGTGTGTCGCCGGTCGGGCGTGTGATGGCTTACTCGCAAAATAAATCGGCGGCGCTGCTGCCGATTCTCAAGAACGAATTTGGTAGCTTGGGCGATTCCATCCGAGCGGTAGTGATCGCCGACTTCGAACGGTCGTCGTCCGTGTCGGCTCAGCTGAAGGACTTGATGGACGGAGAAACCGGCGGAGCAATCGCGGCGTTCAAGGCGCTTTTGACTGATGATACGACCGACCTATTAGAGCCGATCTTGTTGACGGGTTCGACGATTTTGATTGACGACGAAATCGAGCAAGCGTTTTTGGATGCCAGCCGAAAGTGGTTGACGGAAAAAGGTTTTCAAGTTGAACTAGAATCCGAAACGATCGGTTCGTTTCGAAAGATCAAAGGCTCAGGTGCCGATTGGGCGCCGCGGGTTTACGTGGAAATGGTGACCGAACTGTTTCAACGGGGGCTTTCTAAATGCCTGATCGGCACCCGAGGATTATTGGGCGAGGGCTGGGACGCGAACAAAATCAACGTGCTGGTCGATCTAACGACGGTGACGACCAGCATGAGCATCAACCAGCTTCGCGGTCGGTCTTTTCGGCTGGACCCAAGCTGGCAGGAGAAGTTGGCCAACAACTGGGATGTGGTTTGTATTGCTCCCGAGTTTAGTAAAGGCTTCGATGACTACGCGCGATTTATTAAGAAGCACAAGAAACTGTTCGGCGTGAGCGATGACGGTGCGATCGAAAAGGGAGTAGGGCACGTCCATCCTGCTTTTACCGAGATCAAGCCTGAGGGTTTGGAGACGAACATGAGCATGATCAACGATGAGATGCTGGCTCGTAGCAAGCGGCGATCGCGAGTTCGAGATCTGTGGAAGATCGGCGATCCGTTTACCGCTCAGTCGGTTCAAGCGGTGGAGCTTAAGTTGCCCGGCGAGATGGTGGACGGGTTTCCGCCGTTTGGCAAGAGCGAGGTCCAGTGGAATGACGCGACGTTAACGAATGCGATCGGGTCGGCGGTGTTGGCGAGTTTGGTCGAACTGGGAAAGATTGACGCTGGGTTGGGCGTTCATGTGGGCGAACTTTCCGGCGGTTACGTTCGAGCGTTTTTGGCGGGCGGTGATGGCCTGGAGAGCCAGATCTTTTCCGATGCCATGAAGCAAGTGCTCGGTCCGCTGGATCGTCCGCGTTATGTGATCCCGAGAAATGTTGCTCGTAAAAGTGATACGTTTCTTTCGCGGTGGTTGCCGAAGATTGTGGGCAAGTATTTTTTGAAAACAGAAAACGTATTTGCGATGCTCCACGCCGTCCCGGATGCGTTGGCTAAGAATAAACAAGACGTTGGCGTGTTTCAAAAGCACTGGAACGTTTTTGTGAGCCCGGGCGAAGCGGTGTTTGCGTTGCGTGGTGAAGGCGAGGGAATGGTCAGTCAGGCAAAGCAGTCGGTGCAGTCAAAAACGATCGTTCACGAGAAGGAATTGTTCTTGTAGGGTTTGGGGTAAGCCTTCTTGGCGAACACGATCGGTTTGAGTTTTTGCACTGAGGGGAAGATGTGGAAAATCAACCACGAATGAACACCGATGGACACGGATTTTGAAGCGAAGATTCGTGTTTATTTGTGTCCATTGGTGGTTATGAACTTTTCCACAGTACCAAGTGTGTGACCGGGAAATAGAGCTGGTGGAATCGTTGCAGTGCAGGGGCCATTCGGGGGGCATGCAAACTGGTCATGGCATCATAGTCGCCTTTCGCTCCGCGAAAGAAGCGTTGTCCTAGGTGAGTGCATCCTTGGAAAGATTGGTGTTGGATCGTTTGGCGGCGATCTAACTTGATCTCCAAACGAAGTTTGTTTGCCGAGCCGGATTGGTATTAGCTTTAGTGGTGTG
>JALZWN010000025.1 GCA_023300235.1 Mariniblastus sp. | reverse complement strand
CTCTTCCGATCTGCTTGCTCATACAGTCCCGTGATCAGCGGGAGTTCGCCGAGCAAGAAATAGTAACTGCTGGGGCGGACCTGTACTCGTTGCGTCGGTTGGACGATGGCGTTTTCGGGGCAAGTCAGTTGCTGCGAGAGGAACGCTTCGCGAATCCAAGGCCAGTCCAGCACGCTGCAGACGAACAGAATATTTTTGAAGTCGACCGATAGCTGACGCAGTTGCCAAGCCATGTATGCGATACGGTCTCGCCATTGTTGGTCGTTCGGGGCGGTGGTGAACGGCGCGACGGCTGCGGAAAATTTCTCGAGGCTCAGCTGTTTCAATGCGTAACCATCGGGCAGCACGCGTGAATGGGCCACGAAGGGGCTTGTTTCAAGGTCGATGAAATGTCGAGGGATACGGTCGCCCATCGCCGCTCGCAATGCCGCAATCACTGGTTGGCAAGGATCGATCGGCACGTAGCTGGCGGTTTCAGGTTCGGCGTCGTCAAAGTCGTTTTCTTCTTGGCTTCGTGCGTCTTTTTCAGGACTCCAGTCCGGTACGCTCGTTGTGGAGCGATCGGCTTGGAACACCGCGCTGGGCGTGGGCAAAGAAAGAATCGCTTGTTCGACGTCAGTTTGGAATGATTCCGGCAACGGTACCGCAAGGCAGTCGAAGGAATTGCTAAGCATCAAGCGACGGATCTCCCACGCAAAATCTCCGCTGCCGTGAACGACGGGTGCGACGGTGACGTGGGGGCCAATTTTTAAGAATTCGGAACTCAAAAGATCTCACCGTCCAAATCAGAACCGTCTTCTTCGTCAAACAAGTCGTCATCGTCGTCATCGCCGAGACCGGGCATCAGCATGTCGGGGTCGATGTCGTTTGGGTTGAGTTCGGGATGCAGCGGATCGTCAGAGGCAAAAAAGAAATCACCGAAGCCCATCGGTAACGCTTGTCCGCCGAGTGTTTGGTTTTTCTGTTTTGCCAATCGTTCTAGGTCGGTTGCTTCTGGGCCGAGGCACATTTGCAACGATTCGGCCCACGCTTCGTCTTTGGACAGCGGGTGGTCGGATTCTTGCGACAATCGCTTCATCGCGTAACGAAGTAAGTTAATCCCGTCGCGAGTGGAAAAGTCCAACTGGAGTTCGTGCGAGGTTTGTAAAAATTCGACCGTCATCGCCAGCATGTCCAGTGGGCAAAACGGCAAGTGGTATTTGAGAATCGACATTTCGTCGGAGCGGTTGGGAAATTGGAGCCGCAGCGTTGGTTGAAGTCGAGACAAAATATAGTCAGGAATCTCAAACGTCGACTCGTCTTGGTTCATCGTTACCGCACAACGAAAGTTTGGATGGGCGGAAATTGAAACACCAGCCACGATCGATTCGACATACCGCCGGTGGTCCAGCAGCGGTGCCAGCGACGCCCATGACTTTTCGTTCATGCGGTTGCCTTCATCCAGAATGCAAACGGCTCCTTCGATCATTGCGGTAACGAGCGGTGAGGCGTGGTAGGCGATCTTACCGCTTTCGGCCAGGACCGGCGTGACCAGTAAGTCTTCAGGACGAGTGTCGGCGGTACATTGGTAGATGTACAGCGGCTGGTTTCTGACTTTTGCCGCGGCGACTGCGAGCGCGGTTTTGCCGATCCCCGGTGGGCCTACTAGGCGGGGCGTAAGTGGCGAGTCGTCTTCGTCGACGGTGAGCCAGCAGGCTAGGACTTGTTTTAGTATCTCGCCCTGCCCTACCCAGTCGCCTGAGAGGTTGTGCGGTGTTGCAAGGTGGAGGTTGACGCCGTCGGCGTCATGTATTTTTGCCATCGATTCGTATCGTCAAAATTATTGATCGGAGAGGATCGCTAATTATAGAATCGGAGTGCTAATAAGGGTACCAGCCAAATCAGGCTTGTTGATTTAATGAGCCGCTTTGCCGAAGCCGATAGCTTGGGATTGTGCTCTCGGCCTGTATTCCGCCCATGACAGGCTAGAAACACCGTCATCACCATCACTCGCTGGCGCTCGGTTGCTTGCTGGGGCGGCGAGCGACCATTGTTTAACGTACTAACCCGTTGTTGTGATCGGCCATGCTTTCGCCGCGATTTGACGAGCGTAATGTAGCGTGGGGGCTTCGTCGATCAGGTCGATGCCCAGGCCGTTGAGCATTGAGTTCTCGTGGACGATCACTTGGGCTTGTTGTATGTCCCAAGGAGCATGGTTGATCTCGCCGCGGAACACTTTGCCGGCTGAGTTCGCACTATATAAACAATAGCGAGCGGTCAAAAAATGCTCCAGCGAGTTCGGCGTGGCTCGATAGCTCGTTCCAATCGGTCGGTATTCGCAGTTTAGGTTCGCCGGCGGTTCACCTTTGTGAGTCCGAGTTGATTTGTATTTGATCCACGTGCCATCGCATGACTGGTTTTTGTGGTCAAAGGAAATGTTGGCATCCATGTATTTCAAATGAAAGGTGCGGCGAGCAAACCGGACCGCAAGTGGATTGGTTGCGTCCAAGCTAAAGAAGTACACGCCAGGTTTGCCGTTGAGCGTTACGTAGGTGCGAACGTTTAACTCGGGAAAATTTGAAAGCCAAGGGATCGGAGGAATGAAGCGCGGAGCGACTCCGGTCATCCGAAACGGAACGATGCCAATCCACGCTGCTCCATCATGAGTATCAATCTCGAGCGGCGCGGGAATCAATCGCCGGAGTTGTTCAATCGGGACTCGGTAATGCATGAACAGTAGGTCATGCCAGTTCATTTTCATCACCCATGGCGTGGTCGGCGTCGGCCAACTGCGATCAGTGAGGGTTTGGGTTGGCATAAGCATGAGACGACAGCACGTCTTAGAAAGATGGATGAAGTTTAATGTTGGTTTCCTAGCTGGTAGTGGCGACTTAACCGATTGATTCGTCGAGCCGTAACTGGAGTGTTAGTGAGAAACCCTTTGTCGGCGAAAAATTCTTGCGTTGTCGGTAATGTTTGATCGATTCCATTAAACGTCAGTGTCGAAGGCGGGATGCTGAGTGGAGGGTTACGGAGTGAATGGGCGTTTTGGTCTGGCTTACGCGATTTACTGAAGCGGCTTGTGTGATTCGTTAAGGCCTAGATCGCTATGGTTAAGTTTGTCGTTAACGCAGGATTTTTTGGTGGTGATCGGTGGTCGTGGCATGAACGTTTTTTGAATTTGAATGAAGTGGGAAGCTTTGATGGTCGAAAATGAATAAACGCAGCGTTTCAAAGCAAGCGTGCAGCAATGATGTTACGACCACACAGCTTGCTGTTGAGGCCATCGATCTTTCAAAAGCAGTATTCGTTCATGCGTATTTGAAAACCGCGTCTTTGGTTGGTTGGCAAGCATTAGAATGTCATGGCGATAACGTGGGTGCACGCCGATTCGTAGACAGTGCGTCGATTGTTCCGTCGCTGGTCCTCCTCAGACTGTGTGGGAAATTTCGAACACTGTCATTCGCCGGCTTGAAACTTGTTTTCAAGCCGGTGTTTTTTTGTGCCGTGGTCCGGGGGTATGCGGGAACTGCTGAGCGACTTTTCAGGGCGGTTAGGCTAGGTGCGATCGATGAATTTTTCGATGTAGGCGAGTTGTACAGGTAGCAGTTTTGCTCGTTCGCTTTTTGGGATGATGGTTGTCCTGTCAAGAACCGCGGCAAGTTCTTGGTTTGAGGGATTGGGGTGGTCGGCCGGTTGCACGAAGGACGCTCCGATCATCGATGCTCCGGTGAAGTCGGCTCCACGAAGGTCGGCCCCTGAAAAATCTGCGCCTTCGACATCGGCTGCTTGGAAGTTCGCATTGGTCAATTGAGCTGCGCGAAAGTGAGCGTTGGCTAGGTTGGCGGCTTCGAAGTTCGCCCCGTTCAAGATCGCTTCGTTGAACTTGGCGTCGCGAAGTGTCGCTTGGCTGGCGTCGAGTCCGCTTAGGTCGCGTTTGGAACAATCGATGCTGCGCAGCGATTGTTTTGAAAAATTACGGCTGGCGACCAGTTTGGCGGCGGTTCGTTTGTCGATCGTGGGAGCCATGTAGCGTTGCTCCAACCATGGATCGGCGAGATTGTGATAACCCGATTCGGCTTCCCAGTTGCCGAGCTGATCTTCGTCCAACAGTTCGATGGTCTCGACCCATTTGACGCTTTTGTAAAAGTACCTGCCGGGAACGATGCAGCGGATGGGGCCGCCATGGTTGCTGGCAAGCGGTTGGTCGGCGTGGTGAGTGGCGATCATTGTTTTTAGGTTGATCGCGGTTCTGATTTCTAGCGAGCTGGAGTGTCGGTTGTCGGTCCGCGACGTAAACGAGACGTACTTTGCACTCGGCTTTGGCTGTGCCAGCGATAGTAGATGCTCTAGGGAGACGCCCGAGAAATTTGCGTCGAGTTTTGACCAGCGAGTGACACAATGGATGTCGATAGTCATTGAGCTTTGCGGTAGGGCGGAGATTTCTTTCAGCGATAAAGTGATCGAATGCTCGACTTGGCCAGCAACCGATATTTGCCACGGTCGGTCGGAGTCGCTTGGCTGACGTTGGCCGATGATCGGCCACTTGCCGGGGGCGGTTAATTGTTGGCCTGGCGCGATGCGATTTTTAAGCGACTGGTTGGGTTCGTTTTGCATGCGAGCGTCTGGGCATGAAATTGCGGGCGGTATTTCGTGGCTTGCGGTCTTAAACAAACGCGCGGTCTTAAACAAACGCGCGGTCTTAAACAAACGTGCGGTCTAAAACAAACCGTCGTCTGGGTCGTCGTCTTCTACGCTGTTGTCGTCATCGGGTTCGAAGTCCTCGATCGCCGCCGGCTGGCTGTTCATCGCCGTTGATCGGCGGACGCCGTGAGTTGACTGAGTGGAGGCGCTGTCGTCGAAGGATTGGGTTTGTAAGTTACCGTCGGCGTCCAAGTCCACCAAAACCTCAATTTGCTTTTTGGCGTTTTCTAGTGAAGCGTGGCATTGTTTTAAACTGGCGATGCCTTGCTGGTATTTGTCCAGCGATTCGGTCAGCGTCAAGTTGCCGTTTTCGAGTTCGGACACCACTTGTTTTAGCTGGTCGAGTGATTCTTCGAATGGGACGGCGGTTTTTGCGTCCGGTTTGGATTTTCGAGTTGTTTTCTTTTTGGCCACTTGGCTACTTTTTTGGCTGAATCGTTTTTACTTGGCTGGTGATTTCGCCACCGGCGATTTGGGTTTGTATGGTATCGCCTATGGCGATTGATTTACAGTCGGTAACTAAATTTCCTGCTGTGTCGCTGGTCAGGCTGTATCCGCGGGCGAGTACCTGCAGTGGGCTGATCGAATTGAGTCGGTCGGCCAGTGAAGCCAGTTCAAGCTGATGCCGGCTGATTTGATAGTCGGCGGTGCGGTGAATTGTTTTTTCTAAAAAATCCAATTCCATCGCGGCTTGTCGAAGCGATTCGAGAGGTTGCTTAATGACGGGGCGAGACGCTAAAAAATTCAATTCGTTCTGAGCTGACAAGAATTTTGCTCGGACGGCATTGGTGATGCGTTGGCTACATTGTCGGAGGTAACGGTGAACATCGGCGACGTCAGGTACGGCACGTTCTGCCGCTTCGCTGGGCGTTAGTGCTCTGGCGTCTGCGGCCAAGTCGGCCAGCGTTACATCGATTTCGTGCCCGACGCCCGAGATGACCGGAATCGTAGAAGCATGGATCGCTCGAACGACTACTTCTTCGTTGAATGCCCAGAGATCCTCGATGCTGCCGCCACCACGCGTGACCACGATCACGTCCGGGGGTGTTTTGAATTTTTGGCAGTAACCGATTGCTGCTGCGATTTCTTGTGATGCTCCTGGGCCTTGGACTTTGCACGGTGCGATGGTTACACGAATGTCGGGCCAACGTCTAAGTAGGACTTGTAAGAAGTCTCGGACCGCGGCGCTGGTGGGGCTGGTGACAACGGCGATGTGTTTTGGCAGTCTCGGTAGATCCTGTTTGTGTTCGGGGGCGAACAGACCTTCGCCAGCCAGTTTGGCGTGTAGTTGTTTAAAGGCCAGTTGTAGGCTGCCGATTCCTTTGGGCATGATCCGGCGAATGATGATTTGGTAAACGCCGCGTTGAGGGTACACGTCGACGCCGCCACGGCAGACGACCTTCATGCCTTGTTCGAGTTCGAAGTCAATGGCTTCGGCATCGCTGGCCCAGATGATGCCATTGATTTGAGCGTGGGGGTCTTTGAGCGTTAAATATACGTGCCCGGAACTTGGGCGTGTGATTCCCGAGATCTCCCCCTCGATCCAGACTGAAGGGAATCGGTTATTCAGCGACGCCTTGATTTGGCGCGTGAGTTGAGAGACGGAAATCGTGTCAGGCATGTCTGTTCGGATGGCTCGACCAAAAAAGGGGCTTGTCAATGTCTGACGAGCCCCTAGAAGGTTATCTTAATTTGGTTCCAGCAGCAATCGACCAAGTCAGCTTTTGCTTGGACGGTTCGATGGTATGCTGTTGAACTTACTGGATCGGTGCCATTCCGCCAAAGTAGTTCAGTACTGCCAGTTCGACGATGTCGCGATTGAACTGTAGCTGTTTTCCGTGGAAGTCACAGAAGTCGCGACACTGTGCGATCAGGTCGCCAACGTGGCAGAAACGAAACGGCCGGTTGGCTCGTTTGTAGTGGTACTCGATCAGTTGGTCGATTGCTTCTGCTTCAAACTCGAATCCCTGATTGGCTAACTCTTTGTTGAAGAGGTGGCGGAACTGTTCTTCGGATGGATCGAAGACTTCGATCTTGTAAGGGATCCGGCGAAGAAACGCTTCGTCGCACAATGAAGTTGGTTCAAGGTTGGTTGAGAACACCAAGAACTGATCGAATGGCAAAGAGACTTGTCGACCTGAGGGAAGGTTCAGGTAGTCAACGCCCGATTCCATTGGAACGATCCAGCGGTTGAGCAACTCCGTTGTGGAGATTTGTTGACGACCGAAGTCATCGACTACTAGACAGCCGCAGTTACTTTTGACGTGAATTGGGGCTTCGATGATTCCTGTTACCGGATTCAAGGTTGCCTCGAGGTGTTTCATTTCAAGTTCACCGCCAACAACAATCGTGGGCCGATTAATTCGGATCCAGCGATCATCAACGTCGATGCTGTTGCGAGTCACGCCGGTTGTTTCTGGCAATGGCATCGCTTTGTGAACTGACGGATCGAACACGCGAATGACTTCTCCGCCGACGGTGATTGAACGAGGGATCCACAGCGATGGGCTGATTGATTTGATCGCTCGCGTGGCCAAGCTCGTTTTACCGTTGCCTGGTGCTCCGAACAAGAACATGCTCTTGCCCGAGTTGATCGCTTGTCCCATCTGATTGATCATCAGGTTGGTGACTTCCAAGTCGGACAACGCACTTGCAACGTCGCCGAACTTTGGGTTCAGGTTGCGAATCGACTGACGAAAGACTGAGTCTTTGTATTCAGCGATGCTGACGGGAGCCGCACCACAGTAGGTGCTGCGCGACAGGTGAATCCGAGCTTGTTCCACGCCTTTGGGAGACAATTCGTATTCGAAGTCGCCGATTCCAGCGGAGGTTTTGTGTCCGATCAATAGATCTGCTTTCAACGCCTCCAGTGCAGGAGTGGTCAGGTCGAAAGGCAGTTTAATTTGATTGGCAATCTGATTGCCGGACGCATTGCCGTGCAAGAACAGAAACTTCAATATTAGGGGGAACAGGTCGTTCAGACGCAAGCCGGCGGCTTCGATTGATGCCGGACGAACGGGTAGGAAGCTGTTGTTCTCGTCCACATGAGCGGCGTTGTTGTTCGGCGCGTTGACGACGACCGGTTGAAAGGCACCGGTTCCCACTGATTGGTCAAAGTTTGTTTGGTCCATTCCAACATTCTCTCTATAGGTAACATGCTTTTAGCTCTTGGCAGTCGCAACATCCTTAAAACTGTTGCAACCCGAACGAAATCCGACCGACGATCTGCGAAACTTGTTTCACACGGCGCAAATTCGTGAGCTAACCTTCGATCACTGGCACTGTTTTATCGACGGCGACGCCACGAAAAACCAAACTAACTTGGTGTCCCGCATGATCGTTTGTGCCCTGCATGACCGGACCTGCAAACTCCCCTTAAATTCCCCAATCGCACGATTGCCTAAACGTATGATCCACGTTCGAGCCCTTAACAAACGATACAACGAATTGCAAACCGACGGGTTCACCGCGCTCGCGGGGATCAGTTTCGATGCGATGCCTGGTCAAATCTATGGGTTGCTAGGGCCCAACGGCGCTGGCAAAACCACCGCGCTGCGAATATTGAGCACCGTGCTGAAGCCCACCTCTGGGACTGCGGTCGTCAACGGATACGATGTTATCGACGATCCGGAACAGGTACGCCGCAACATCGGATTCGTTTCAACCAACACCGCGATCTACGACCGAATGACCGCGTGGGAGATGGTGCAGTACTTTGGTCAGTTGTATGGAATCGAACTTGCTGAATTGCATCGCCGGATGGAAGTGCTGTTTGAGCGTTTTCAAATGAACAATATCCGCGACGTCTTAGGAAGTAAGATGTCGACCGGTATGAAACAAAAGGTGTCGATCGTTCGAGCGTTGATTCACGATCCGCCGGTGTTGATTTTCGATGAAGCCACCTCCGGGCTGGATATTCTGGCAGCCCGTGAAGTTTTGAATACGGTCGAACAGGTTCGCGAACAAGGCAAGTGCGTGATCTTTTCGTCGCACATCATGACGGAGGTTCAACGGCTTTGCGATCGAATCGCGATCATGAACCGCGGCACGATCTTGGCCGAAGGCACGATCGAGAAGCTGACCGGCATTTACAAAGAAGACGATTTGGAAGAACTGTTTTTCCAATTGATCGCCAAATCCGAAGCCACTCAACGCGACCTTGTCGCCCAGCAGGTATAGATTTAAATGAAGTGGCCTAACGTAAAACTTATTTTTAACCGCGAACTTCGTGATCAATTGCGCGATCGGCGTACATTGTTTACCGTCGTGGTGATGCCCATCGTCCTGTACCCACTGATGGGAATGGCGATGCTGCAAGTTGCTCAGTTCATGCGTGAGTATCCAGCCAAAATCTGGATCATCGGCAACGACAATTTGCCGCAATCACCTTCGTTGGTGGCCGATGGCCAAGTCAGCGAGGACTTTGTGAGCGAAAGCGAATCGGTGTTGTTGGAGCTTTCGCTATCGCTTCCCGAAGACGATGAGCTTAAGAAATTGGTCAGCCAGTTTCGCGAGACTCCAAACTCCCCCGCGGCGTCGGCATTGGTTGATCAGCTGATTCAGGCCGAAATGAAGGCTCGCGGATTGGATGTTGCCGTCGTGGTGCCGTCGAAGTTCTCTATCGCGGAGGATCAAACGGACGAAGGTGAAGCCACCGTTGTGGCTCGTGCGAATTCACCGCCCAAAATTTACATCTTTCAAAACTCAGCCTCCGATCAATCCCGTATCGGTGCGCAGCGTATCAAATCAGTTATAAGTCGTTGGCAAAGAAGTGTCATCCAACAGCGACTCTCCGATAACGGCATTTCTCCGGAGATGGTGTCGGGTATCCAAGTGGTCGATGCGGATGTTGCAGACAAATTAGGGAAACAAACGGCCATTTGGTCCAAGCTGTTTCCATTCATCATTATGGTTTGGTCGCTCACCGGTGCTTTTTATCCTGCCATCGATTTGTGTGCTGGTGAGAAAGAACGCGGAACGTTCGAGACCTTGTTGAGTAGTCCAGCCGCGCGATCGGAAATCGCTTTTGGCAAACTGTTGACGGTGATGTCGTTCAGTGTGACCACTGCGTTGTTGAACTTAATGAGTATGGCCTTTACCGGACTGTTCGTGGCCTCACGGATGGGCGGTCTTCCAAGTGGGATGGGGCTAGGAATGCCACCGTTGGCCAGTATTGGTTGGTTGCTGCTTGCATTGGTTCCGATTTCTGCTTTGTTTAGCGCGATTGCTTTGGCTGCGGCTGCATTTGCGAGAAGTTCGAAAGAAGGCCAGTATTATTTGGTACCGTTGATGATGATCAGCATGCCGCTGATGATGATTCCAATGATGCCTTCGATCAAACTGGACTTTGGGACGAGCCTGATTCCGGTGACGGGGTTAATGCTGTTCTTGCGTGGTTTAATTGAAGGCCAGTACGCCGAATGTATCAGGTTTGGCGGTCCGGTTTGTGTCATTACGTTTGCTTGTTGCTGGTTTTCTGTCCGTTGGGTGGTGCATCAGTTTAACAGCGAGTCGGTGTTGTTCCGGCCGAGTGAGAGATTTGGCGTTGCGACTTGGTTCCGCCATGTGCTTCGTGAGCGTCATGAGTTGCCGTCGTTTGCCAATGCGATGTTGTGTGCTTTGGTCATTTTGGTGGCAAAGTTTTTCATCGGTTTCGCGGTTTCGACGCCACAGGACTTTTTCGATTTTGCCAAAACGACTGTCATTATCTTGGCGGCTACGATTGCGGTTCCCGGGATCATCATGGCGTTACTGTTAACGCGTAGCCCAGGCAAGTCTTTGAAGTTGAATATGTGCAGTCCCGCTGCTGCTTGTGCAGCGGTATTGATAGCGATCATGTTGAATCCGTTGTTCACTTGGTTCACTAGTTTGGTAATGATCGTTTATCCGCCTAGCGGGGATTTGTTTCAGCTGCAAGAAACGGTCGCGAACATTCTTGGTACCGCACCGAATATTTTTGCGATTTTGGCTGTGTTTGCGTTGGCGCCGGCGATCTTTGAAGAACTCGCCTTCCGCGGGTTTATCTTGTCAGGGATGCAGTCGCTAAGAAATAAATGGCAAGCGATTTTGATGACGAGTGTTCTGTTTGGGATCGCCCATGGTGTGTTGCAGCAGAGTGTGATCACGAGTGTGGTTGGTGTCGTGATGGCGATCATCGCGGTGCAGACGAAGAGTATTTTTCCGTGCATGCTGTTTCACTTAACTCACAACAGCATGACGGTTTTGCTTTCATCAGCGAAGGCGCATGTGGTTGAGACAACGTCTTTGGATTTGTTTTTGACGGCGACCAGTGGCGGTATGTATCAATATTCGGTGGTGCCGGGGTTGATCATGTCAGCGGTGGGAATTGTCTTGCTGGTGTGGTTGCTACGATTGAATCTGCCGGAGCCGCCGCTGGTCACCGAGTGTATTCGCAACGCTTACCATCGCTTCTTTACTCGTAAGACCGCTAGTGCGTAGTTGAATTGCGTAGTTGAATTGCATAGGCGGATTGCTCAGGCCGGCTCTTATTAAGCCGAGTTTGGAATGGTTGTTCGGTTTCGCCAAAAATTGCGGTGTGAATTGAAGCGGCTCAGGATAAAATTCCGATTGGTCGGCGAATCGTAATGTGACGGTTGGTCGGCTGTTGTCGCTGAAGTTTATTTTGTAGTTGCTTGGAAACCTGATGTCTGCTGAACCTGTACTGTACCGCGCTGCGTGGGTGTGCCCTGTTGTCCAACCGCCGATTCAGAACGGTTGCGTTTTGGTGGTCGATGGACGTATCACTGCGGTGCAGGCGTTTCGAGATTCGATGGAGTTGCCGCGGTTTTGCCGTACGGTGGATCTTGGCGATGTCGCGATCGTGCCGGGGTTGGTCAATGCTCATACGCATCTGGAGTTTAGCAAGCTAGAGCAACCGCTAGGTAAGCCGGGGATTAAGTTTGCGGATTGGATGCGTTTGGTGGTTGGTCAACGCAATGGGAATGATTTGTTGGCGAAGCATCGCGCGATCGTGGCGGGGGTCAAAGAGTCGTTTCAGGCTGGCGTGTGGGCGGTGGGAGACATCGCCACTGATCCTGTTGGTGAAAACTCTTATTTGGCGGTCGAGCAAAATACGCCGGTGCATACCACTGTGTTTTTAGAACAGTCGGGTCGGAAAGAGGCATCGCGTGAGCAACAACGGTCAGAGTTGGATGTCCATTTGTTGAAAAACGATTTGGTGCCGGAGAGTTTTGCATGCGGTGCCAGTCCTCAGGCGACCTATTCGGTGACGTGGACGTTGCTAAGTCAGATTTGTGCGGCGGCTAAAAAGCATCAAGGCATCGTCGCGATGCCCGTCGCGGCGACGCTGGCCGAGCGGCAGTTGTGCGATAGCGTGACGGGAGATTTTGTTGAGCTGTTGCAAGAGTTCGATTCTTGGGATCCGGAAAGCTTTACGCCTCGCCGGTCGATTAAAGCGTTTTTAGGGCGGCTTTCTCAGGCGCCGCAGAGTTTGGTGGTGCATGGAAATTATTTGGACGCGGATGAACTGGATTTGATCGGGCGTAACAAGAACATGTCGATTGTGTTTTGCCCTCGGGCTCACCAGTTTTTCAAGCACTCGCCCTACCCTCTGCAAGAAATGCTGAAGCGAGAAATTAATGTCGCAGTCGGGACGGATTCGCGAGCGTCGAGTCCGGATTTGAATTTGTTTGCGGATTTGCAATTGATCGCCGCTGATTTTCCTGAGCTATCGGCGATGGAGGTGTTGAAGCTGGGGACGGTCAATGGTGCGTTGGCGTTGGGGAAGCAAAACGATCTTGGCACGTTGGCGGTCGGTAAGCAAGCTGCGATAAGCTGTGTGATTAATGAGGATCTAAACGTTGGTCGGAACCTCGCCTCGCTGGACGAATGGTTGTTCGATTCGAAGAGTCGTTGTGAGCCGGTGGCTGGCGTTGGAAGATGATCGGTTTGGAGGGAGTCGGCTTAACGAATACGAGTAAGATTCTAGCTGCTTGAACCGTTAGGCAATCGTGTCGCCACGATGGCTTGGCGTTTCTGATCGGCTCCGTAGCGAGTTAAAATTAACGTCGCTTTTTTGTTACCGGTGAGTTTAAGTTTTCGAAAACGCTCGAAAGTCACGTTGTCGATCCCGCGCTGTTTTAGCTCGACTTCGCCGACGTCTCGATCGGATAAGAATCGGTGGACTGTCTTGATGTCTACTTTTAGCATTTCAATGACTTTGAATTTCTTTAGCAGTGGATCGTTGATTTCCGAGTCTGATACGAAGTAGGCCGTGGAGCGGGCGATCCGTTGAAGGTTGTGTTTGGCTGCTAAATGGTCTTCTAATTTCGCGGCCAGCACGACGGCATGGGGTTCGTATAAATACTGTTTCAAACTAGGTGCGACCTCGGGACCGATATCGGTTTGGCCGTCGCAACCAATGTGATGATTGGACCCGTCGTCCAAAACCAGCGTCGCCGAACGTTGGCTCGGCGGTAGATCGGCGCCCAGCCAGAGCAGTTGTTGCTTGCATTCGCGGTGGTCTCCGATCCATTGCCGATGGATCTGCGGCGGAAAAGAATCTTCTACCGGCGTGGCGGGGGCAACTTTGACGGACACCATTTGAGATTCGGAAACTCGATCGAACACGTCGATCAAGCTCGGGCTAAAGTGACGCCCGTCTGTCGTGCGGCGACCTTTACGTCGATCGGGGTCTAGGTGGATGGCGGAAAAGTCACTCAGGTCGACGTCGGCAAAGTCGCAGTTGAGAATCGTTGCGGTCGAGTGTGAGATTTGGTGGGCTTGTAAAAGGAGCTGCAAATTACGTTCGGCAAATAATGCGGTGACGGGGTCGTTGTCGAGGCCCGTGGTAACCAGGTTTTCGTTGGTCGGGTTGCGGCTGGCGAGTCCGAGCAGGTCTCCGCCGATGCCACAACAAACGTCCAGCACGGAATCGTGTTGCTTGAAAAGGTTGGCTTTATAGACAGATAAGTCGGTCCCTGAGGATTGCTCAAGCCCGCGTTTGGTGAAGAACATTTGATTGGCGAGCGGGAACTTTTGTTTGGCGCGGATGCGAAGCTGGGCTTGTTCCATGACCAATGCCGCTCGCGTGAGCGAGGACGAAATTCGCAGTGTTTTGGCGATCTTGAGCGGACTGACCTGCGTTTGAAAGTCGGCTTGTGCCAATTCGAGTAGCGATTTTGCTTCGGTACCGACTAGCCATTGATATTCGTTGATCAGCGGTTGGTCTATGTTGGGCATGGTAAGAATTGATGTTCGGGTTCTAGTCGAGCGAGACCGGTCATGTTAGTCTTTGAAGGACAAAATTACGATGGTTTTCATCTTTGGTCGCTGTTCTTTAGTTCGCTTAATTTTCTCGCATGCTCGACCCTTTTCAAGAACTGATTCTTTATTTGCGTGTTGCGCAGGCGTTTAAAGATCGTTTGCAAATGTCAGATCGTGATCGGGCGTTGGTGATGGCGGGGACTTGTGCGTCGGTGTTGCAGATGAGTTCGATTGCAAATTTTTGCCGGAAGTTGATTTTGCAAAACAACCAGGGACACATGTTGCGGAAGTACGCGGCGTTTTCAGAGGCGCTCGAAGATTCGGATTTTGGTGTGTTTGTAAAACAGGTCCGAAAAAAACTCTCGCCTGAATCGGCTCATTCGAATCTGCAAGCGATGGATTACCACTGCGAGGTGTTGCCGTCTGATTACGAAACGAAAATTGAATTCGCCGCCGCTGTGATGGGGATCGATGCTAGTTGGCTGGCGGCTAATTTTGGTGATGGTGCCTAAGGTCGTTGGGCTGATTGGTTTGTCTGGTGTGGAATGAGGATCGCTGTCGGTCGGATCGTTGCTGACTAGGATTTTGTATCGACGTTTGTAAGCCACTGCTGTCGACAGGATTCGTCAAATTTATAGTAGCTGTGAAAAGTTAGAATCGCGAATGGCTAGGTGCTGAGATTTGCGTTCCCGTGCGGTTGATTTCTTTTAGGCCAGCAGGCAATTGATGCCATAAGGTGTGGGGCAGCGTTCTGCAGTTGGTCGCTAAGAGGTCCCTGCCTAGTATCCGAAGAAAAAGCCCGTCGTAGCACGACGGGCTTTGTTTAGCGATATGATTGGAGTAGTCACGGAAGGAGATATCTGACTGGTTCTAGCAAACGTTTACTCCGCTGGGATTAGGACGCTGTCGATTACATGGATCACGCCATTGGTCGCTTCGATGTTTGTCTTTAATACCGTGGCGTCGTTGATCTTCACGTCTTGCCCCATCTTTTTGGCTGTGATCATTTTTTTGGTCAGCAGCGTTTCGGCTTTACCTGCTTTCAATGCATCGGCGTCGTAGACACGACCAGCGATGAGGTGGTACTTGAGAATGTTAACAAGCTTGTCTTTGTTTTCCGGCTTGAGCAGGCTTTCAACGGTGCCTTCAGGTAGTTTTTCAAACGCTTTGTCGGTTGGAGCAAAGACGGTGAAAGGGCCATCGGATCCAAGCGTTTCGGCGAGCCCGGCGGCTTTGGCGGCGGCGAGTAGTGTGTTGAATGTTCCGGCTGCGCTTGCTACTTCAGGAATGGTTTTTGTCGAAGGCATCATCACTGCATCGACGACGTGAATGATCCCGTTGGAGCAAGAAATGTCGGTCTTCAGAACCTTTGCATTGCCAACCATCGGTTGCTCGGCGGTCACGTTTAACGAGATTCGTTGGCCGTTAAGGGTCGGGGCTGTGGTGAGCATCGCTGCGTCTTTGGCCATTACTTTTCCAGCAACGACGTGATACTTAAGAATCGCTGCCAGTTGGTTTTTGTTTTCTGGCTTCAACAGGTCTGCGACGACTTGCGTGTCAAGCTTTGCAAAGGCTTCGTCGGTCGGAGCGAAGACGGTGTACTCACCTTTGGTCAAAGCTTCAGCGAGACCAGCAGCTTTGGCGGCTGTTAGAAGCGTACCAAAAGTGCCGGCACCGGATGCCGTTTCGACAATGTTCTTAGTGGGGGGTGGGGTGGCGGTTTGGGTCGCAGACTGAGCGTGCATCACGCCGAAACAACTTAGTAAAACAAAGCTTAAACTCAATAAAGCGGTCTTCATCGTAACTCTCCAATAACAAAACGTTGGATGTTCAGTGGCGAAGGCATCCGTGGGGGCTCCATAAATTTCTTACTGTTGATGCCTACCGATTCGAGACAGGGTTGTTAACTAAATAATTTCAATGAGTTGGAGTTGTGCTTAATTCAAAGCGTGCGATTCTTTTCTATCTTGCCCAGGGTGTTGAGGAGGGCGCAGTGTTTTGCTTGGTTTTGCGGTGGCTTCTTTTGGTTGGTGTTTTTCGAATTCTTTTGCCGGTTTTTTGCTCACGTTCGCGACTGATCGAATTCGTACGCTCGGGGTGTTATGTTTCTGATTAGTTGGTTGCAAGGTTCTTTGGTTGGCTGGCGGCGCAGGGACGTTTGTTGGTTTGTTGGTTTGTTGGTGGGGCTTTTTAAATTCATTGGATTGGTTGGGCGCGGCGGTTTGGATGGTTACAAAGCCGCGGCTATCGGCAAAGCGGCGCAATTGCTCAACCGGCCCCAACGCGGCGGTTTTCCGTGTACGCTGGTATTTGGAGCGGAGGGTGTGATTCGCTGTTTTTGCGCTGGCTACGGTTGTTAGGCTTGAAAGGCATGTGAGGGGGTGGTGAAAGCAGCAACAGGTTGCGTTAGGAAAAGCTCGATAAATCGATACAACTTTTTGTTTTCGTTCTTCAAGGCGTTTCTATGCTTCGCTCGCTCTTAGTTCCTGCGATTCTGACCGGGATTATTGTGACGCCTTTGCTTGTCCCAGTGGGCGATCAGCCGAGAGTGAGTTCGGCTGCTCTACCGCCGGTGGCTCGGCCTCCGGCGGGCGGATACGGTTTTCCGCAACCGGTTCAGGCGTCGACGACGCAGCAGAAGAGCCCTTTCCGGCAGGCCTCACAGCAGCGAGTGGTTCCAAGTCAGCCTGGTTTTAATAGCGTGCAATCGGTGCAGGGTTCATCCAGCAGCCAGCCGATCGTTGGTTCGAATAATCGCAGCGTCGCACCGGGCTTGGTTCCGGCTCAGCCAGCAGGCTACCAGCCAACGACGGTTTACAGGCAACCGGCCGTGGTTGGACAACCGGCCGTTCCAGGGCAGATGTCCGGTTACTCGGATTGGGGCGGTCCGATTTATGACGAAAACAATAACGTGATCGGGATGGTGCCCGGAAGCGGCATGAGCGGTGTTGATCCGGCGATGATGGGCATGACGCCCGATTACGGGGCGGCGCAGACGATGACCTTTGGCGGGAATGCTGCCGCACCGGATTTCTCGTCGCCGATGCAGTTTACGCCGGTGGTTAATTTTGGCGAGATCTTTAACTACGGCATTACACCGGCGTGGGTGGGTCAGCGGTGGGATCGAGTTTCTAACGTGCCAGCGGCGGATGGTTTAAGAGGTAAACGTGTGGCTTTGGTGACGGGGACGAATTCTTGGGATATGCACGGGGCGTTGACTTATTACTTTGACGAATACCAAAAATGCCGGCGTATCACGTTTCGTGGGTGGGCTGGAGATCCAAGCCGGTTGATCGAGTTGCTCAAGACAAATCACGGTCTCAAGCAGCAGCCGACTCATTGGGCAGGGTTTTACCTTGCCAAAAGCTGGCGAAAATCGACCGGGGCGATGTTGATGAAAAGTCCCACCGTTACTTATGTCGATAACAAAGTTCAGCAAATGGGCGTTTTGATGGAGTTGAATGACCCCAAATCAAAGCATGAGCTGAGCCAAGATTTTATTGCGTTGATTCGAGGATCGCAGCAATCGCAGTGATATAGTGAAGGTTTACCGGGCAACGAAAAATTGTTCGGTTTGAAAGCGCCCAGCGGTTTTATTTGATCCGACATGCCAATAAGCATTGTCAAGCAGATAAACCAAAAACAAGCTGGCTATTTTTCGTTGACAAATTATCCACTTGGATCAGAGGGTGTGATGATTAGAACAGGCATGGCTTATGGAAAGTTTTGACGGGTTTTTTGATTCCGCCAACGATATTTGCAGGAAACATTTTTCCGACCACACAATTCGTTTACTTAAGGTTTGACAAGCCTGCTAGCACTCTTAGAATCTGGTCCTCACGAACAACGTTCATCATGCTCCACACGAAGTAGAGCTGAGAATATAAATACAAGGACGGCCTTTTTTCGAGACTCACTCAGTTTCGATCCACTCAAAAAGGTTTGCCGATAAATGCGTCAGGATGTGACTTTTGTCGACCCAGGATTTTAGCAGTAACGAAACGACGAATAGCGCAGGGGTAAACCCCACTGACGCAATCGTCGATCTGCTAGAAGCCTCCATCGGTCCCGATCTGTTCGACATGTGGTTCAATCGCGGCTGCATCGAAGTCACGGAGGAAAGCACTGGCCGAGTCGTTCGGGTTTTTGCCAAGAACGAATTTTCTGTTCGACGTTTGCAACAGACGTTCGCGAGCGATATTAAAAAAGCGGTCGAACGAGTTTGTGGTCCGCAGACCACGATTCGAGTCGAGGTATCTCAGGCGGATTTAGATTTAAGTGCGAGCGACCAAGGCACACAGAGCCAATCGCTAGAACCCAATGTTGCTGCCGATTCGACGGTTCAGCAAGCCATCCCGTTCGCAGCGTCAGGAATCGTTGAAACCAACGCCAGTCGTTCGATCAAACGAGCGATGCCGACGTTGGAGTCATTTTCGTTTGCACCGGACGCGAAGTTGTTGCGAGCCGGAGTCGCTCAGTTGTTTGAGTCGCCTGGTCAGTTTTCACCGCTGTTCATTCACGGACCAACCGGTTGTGGCAAGACACACTTGCTGGAAGCGATCACGTATGGCTTCCGCAAGAAGTTGCGGTTGAAGCGTTGCGTTTATGTTTCGGCCGAACAGTTCACGACTCAGTTCGTGGGTTCGTTGCGACAAGGAACGGGCTTGCCGATGTTCCGGCGGAAGTTTCGCGGGTTGGATTTGTTGGCAATCGACGACATTCAATTCTTGGCAGGTAAAAAAGCCACTTTGGCCGAGTTCCAACA
>JALZWN010000024.1 GCA_023300235.1 Mariniblastus sp. | reverse complement strand
GACGTTTGGCTGACGGTTGGGCTGACGTTTTGTTACCAATATTTCCATGCAAGCGGCGAAGATGGTAGCATGATAACAATTCAAAAATGAATCGTTTGCCACTCTAGTGGTCTGTCAGAACTAAAGTTTAGGGTAGTTTGACTTCGAGAAAACCGAACTCTGGCGAGCCCGGCTACGTGCTTCGATCCGAATCTTTATCTTTGCTAGGCCTCTAGTTCGCCACTCTATTAACCAATTGATTTCCGCGATATGAATTTCAATCCCGCTTTGTCATGGCTTTGTTTAGTGGCCGCTATTCTGTTGACTTTGTTGGGGGCCGCTGATGTTGCGATGGCGCAAGGAAAAGAGTCGCCTCGGCAATTCAATGAAATTCAAGAGGTCATTTCAAACTGGAATGTTGACCAGCATCTGTATGTCAAAGGCGATGTTGGCGTATCGGACTCGCAGCTGTCCAAGTTGGAAGCGTGGCTAGATCAGTATGGAAAAAACTGGACGATCGTTCTGATGGACAGTTCTAGCGGGCAAACGTTTGAAACGGCAACGCTACGTCGGTACAAGGGGCGAGAAGCGGTCTACTACGCGCTTGGACATGGGCTCAGCAATCAAACGGATTTCGGCAGCCAGTTACACCCCGTGTCGCAAGAATCTTTCGGGGCGATTTTTGTGTTGTTTCGCAAGGACCGAAAGTTCAACTACTTCGCCTCTGACGCTCAAGATCGTCGACGTCTAGGTGAAGCGAGTTGGTTTGGTAATCTGGATCGCGAAGCTGTTCGAGCGATGCGAAATGGTCAACGCGTGGCTGACGCGGTTAAGAATACGGTTTCAAGTATCGATCGCAAATTGAATTCGCGGATCGATGGCGAGATAAGAGATGAGCTAGAAAAGAAGAAACGAGCGGAGCTTGTGATACAGCAGGCACTGAGTCAACGCAAACGAAAAATTGGCCTCTTGAAGACGCAAGCCAATGACGCCAAGGAAGGTTTGCTGAAACGAGTTCAAGCTGGTGTCGCAAAGCTGAAGGCCGACTTTCCCGACGCCACGGAGTCGGATCTGGCTAATCCGCCGATTGAGAAGTGGCAGTCGGATTTAAACGCAGCCTTGGGCTACCTTGATACGGACAAGCTGTATGAAGACACCTCGCTGTTGAGTTCCAACACTTTCACCGGTCAAACCGAAACAATTGCCTCGGTTCAAAGCCAGCTGCATTCCTTCCTGGATCAACTGGCAGCTCACGCTTCCTTTGAAGAACAAGTAGCCGCAATTGAAACTCGTTTGGACTCTTCGTTGTTTCATCCAAGCCGGGTCGGCGTGCAATCGGCTGAACAGGGGTATCAAGAGTTGGAGCTGGCTCGCCGGAACCACACGCTGTGTAACTTTAGTTTCTCTGGCCAGCTGGCCAAAGCCGCGAGTTTGGCAGAACAAGGTGAGGCGTTGGTGCAAAGCCATGTCCAGCAACAGAAGAAAACCGCGGAACGAAATGGGGTTATCCGCCGTACGCTGCTGTGGGTGACGGGTGGTGTCATGTCTGTCCTGACCTTGGTTCTGGCGGGACTAAACTTTTTGCGGCGAAAGTACTTGAACGAGGCGTATGCGGTTTTTGAGCATTGCCGTTCCGAAACCGATAAAGCCAAACTATCGCTTGGTTCGCTTACCCAACGATCCGAAGAAATCATCGGTGACCGAGATGCGTTTACGAGTTCAAATTACACCGGGGTTACCCAGCAAAACGGAACGACTAGCCTCAAGCAATTGGACCAGCTCCATCAGATGTCTGGAGAAGCGGACCGTGTGCTTGCGTTTGCTGAGCAACGTTTGTCCCCGCGCAGCGTTCTCGGGCAAGCGGCCAATATGGTCTCGAGCCGTCGATACCAACATTGTATTAACGTGCTCAGCTCAAAATCATTCGAGCTGCCCCCTGCCCTTGAGCAGGAACAGGATGGAAAAAGCAGCTGGGTGTCAATCGATACCTTGTTGGCGGAATCCGATCGACGTTCAGCTGTGATCGGCGTTCAGCTGGATCAATTCGAAACTAGTTTTTCCCAGTTGGGCCCGCGGCTTTCGAGTTTGAATGCTGACATCGATGTTATCACTGACAAAGAAAAATCGTTGGCCTCGCTTGCTCGGCGTGACCGGTATTTTGACACCCCGGCTTTGTTTGATGTCCTGCTGCCCTCGCTTCAAGAAGATTGCAACGAGATATCGAAGTTGTCGAAGGTAGATCCTTTGACCGTGACGACCACTTTGATGCCGGCATGCCAACGAAAAATCGACGACGCTAAATCGCTCATCGCCTCGATTGACGTCGGTCGCGAATCGATCTTGCCCATGCTGGATGACGCCGAAGAAGTGCTTCGTCGTTTGCGGCACGATACTCGTTGGATCAACGATCACGCCAAACAACTTGCCGGCCCTGCCGATCATTTGTTTGAGTTGGCGGCAGTCGAGTCCATCGAGAATCAGGCTCGGGAGTACAGCCAACAAGTTCGAGCCCTCGGCGGTCGTGCCAAGCGGACCGCTGAGCTGGCGACTCAACTGGCTGAAAGGGTCGCCCCTGCGATCGACGAATTGGAGGCCAATATTGATCGCGAACGCAAATCGATTGCGGCTGCACTTAATGTCCCTGAAACTTCGGCTTTGGCAGAAGTGGACTACGACCCGTCGGCTTGTTTGCAAACGATCCGATCCCAGTTTCAGTCTGCTCGGGCAGCTGTCACGTACGGAGGCGTCGATTCGATTTTAGAATCGTTGGATGTGATTGGAGTTGAAAAGAGCCAGGCCGAAGGGTTTGTTCAAGCTTCTTTAGAAGCACTGAAGAATTTTGAAATCGATTGGTCCAATCGGAACGAGGTTTTAAAGCGTTTGCGCGACTCGGTTCCCTCGCATCAAACCGAGATTCAACAACGCGAGGCGTCGTATCGTGAGTCAGCTTTTAAAATCGACGCCGGTTTGGAGGCGAACTACGATTTACTGGTTGAGGACAACGACGCGCCGGCGTCTCTTCCGTTATTGCTAGACGCGTCCAAGAGTTCGATTCAGCATTGCGAGCAGTTGTTGGTGTCAACTCAAGCGGATCAAAAGGAAGCGAGAGTCCTGCAGGCCGCCAATCATCTGATGCTTGTTCAGGAAGAGCTTGCTGACGTCGAGCAAACGTTGGCTGCTATTCGAGAGCATTGCCGATTGATGGATCAGCAAAACCTTTCCAACGAACAGCATCTGCCTCCATCGATAGAGCGAATCGCGGATTTGAAAAAACGCTCAAGTGATCACCATGTACAGCGGCCAACTCAGGCTAACATCGAACAGTTGTTTGGTGAACTGGAGCGGTTCAAGCGGGGCTTTGATGACCAGGCATCCAAACGCGACCCTTTTGCCGATCGGCTTACGTTAGAACACCTCGATCAAACGCATGGGGATTTGTTGCTTTCAATTCAGGCGGACGTTAACGCTTACAAGGAAGCATCGAAAGCGTTGGTTGGTGCCGAGAGCGAGTTGACTCGATCGACGGCGTTGCTTCAGGATACGGCTGAGGATCAAATTCCAGATAGTCGTGAGATCAAGCTTTGTTACACCGCGGTTCGGGAAGCTGTGAAAAACATCGAAGGTATTCGGAATCGTCTTGAAACGGCTCACGGCGATTGGCGTCAAGTCGACGAAGAGGCTACCGAAGCTAATACTCGTTTGGCAGTAACGATCGGAGAGCTACGCCGGCAGCTGCAACTTGCTCGGCAGGCCGCCAGCAGCCTGCAGTCAGCGGCGTCGGCTGTTTTCGAAGCAGCGAACTGGCGGGGGAGTTACGGGGTCTCGATCATGGGCCGTCCTGGCTCGGACGATCTCGAACATGCGCGTGAAACTTTGGGGCGAGGTGAATACCAGCAGACGGTAAAGTTTGCGAGTTCGGCCAGACGGTTGGCCAAGAATGCGGTGCAGGAAGCAGATAATCAAGTGCAGTCCCAACGCCGACGGATTGCTCGTGAGGCGGAGGCTCGGCGTCGCCGTCGGCGGCAACGCGAGCGTCAACGTCAGAGCTCGATGAGTTTCGGAAGCTCAAGTCGAAGTAGCAGTTTTGGTGGTTCCTCAATTTCAAGAAGCTCAAGGAGTTCCAGTAGCTCTGGATCGTCCGGGTTTGGCCGTGAGTCCGGCTGGTGAGATTTAGAAATGTTGCTCGCAAGGTAAGGTGGTTTTTGAAACTGGGGGGCTGGGAGATCTATGCGTGAGTGAGGGGGCCGTGTGTTCCTCGCTCACGCGTCGGGCTACCATGGGATTCTCGCTGGCCGGGCTGTTGATTTAGTCAACAAATGCGTCCGCTAGAATG
>JALZWN010000023.1 GCA_023300235.1 Mariniblastus sp. | reverse complement strand
CTGGCGCTCAACAGCTGGGGATCCCGGCGATCGCGATCTTTCCTGAAACGGATCCCACCAAAAAAACGGATGATGCTCGTGAAGCGATCAATTCTGATAATTTGGTTTGTCAGACCGTTAAAGCCATTAAAGACGCCGTACCAGACATCGGCATAATCTGCGATGTCGCGTTAGACCCTTACACGACTCACGGACAAGACGGTTTGGTCGAAAACGGAATCGTCGTCAATGACCCCAGTGTTGACATGCTGTGCCAGCAGGCATTGGTGCAGGCCCAAGCCGGTTGCGACATCATCGCACCGTCAGACATGATGGATGGGCGGATCGGTATGATTCGAAAAACGCTGGACGAAAACGGTTTTCAAAACGTGATGATCATGAGTTACGCGGCAAAGTATGCGTCTGCGTTTTATGGGCCGTTCCGTGACGCGATTGGCTCCAAAGGCAATCTGTCCGGCGGTGGTGTCCAAGGCGGTGGCAAACAAACTTACCAAATGAATCCCGCCAACACCGACGAAGCGATTCGCGAAGTCCAGCTGGACATCGATGAAGGCGCCGACATGGTGATGGTCAAACCAGGCATGCCGTACCTGGACATCGTTCGCCGAGTCAAAGACGAATTTGCGGTGCCGACGTTCGCGTACCAAGTCAGCGGCGAGTACGCGATGTTGATGGCGGCGGTCGAAAACGGCTGGCTGGATCGCGACGCTGTGATGATGGAGAGCCTGCTCGGGTTTAAACGAGCTGGTTGCGATGGCGTGTTGACGTACTTCGCCCCCGAAGCGGCAAAAAAAATGTAAACGAAGAAGGTAGAGAGGGCAGAGGGAGTAGAGAAGGTAAAGGTTTTTAGGAGACCGTGCGGGCTTGGCCTTTTTCGAGAATCAGTTCGGCCACTTGGATGGGATCGAAATCTTTGTCGATGTCGATGATCTCGCACTCGGACATTCCGCGAAACCAAGTCTCTTGATGACGAGCAAAACGACGGGTGCGAATTTTGACTTGTTCGACCATTTCCTGTTGGCTTTTTTCACCGTTCAAAAAATCGATCACTTCGCGGTAGCCGACCGCTTGCGACGCCGTATGGCCAAGCGCATTCCAAGTCTCCAGCAACGTTTGCACTTCGTCGACCAAACCAGCCTCAAACATCGACTCGATTCGACCTTCAATTCGTTCGTGCAGCACCGCTCGGTCATGGCGAATCGTAAACACTCGGCAATTCTCCGCCGTGTTGCCTTCGTCGAACTCCATTTGCAAATGGCTGATCGGCTCGCCAGTCGTTTTGTAAACCTCCAGCGCCCGGATGATGCGGCGGTGATCGTTCGGGTGTAAATTCGAAGCTGCCACCGGATCGACCATCTCCAGCCGTTGATGCAAAATCTCGCCGCCGCTTTCAGCGACTTCGGCTTCGATTTGTTTGCGGAAATCCCAATCCGCCGGCGGGCCGTCAAACATGCCTCGCAACAACGCCTTCAGATACAATGCCGTTCCGCCTACGAACAAAACTTGTTTGCCATCGGATTGGATTTGCTGCACTTTTTCCAAAGCCGCATCGCGATACTGTGAAACGCTAAATTGTTCGGCGGGTTCAACCACGTCAATCAAATGATGCGGCACTCGCGCCTGTTCGGCTTTGCCAGGTTTCGCCGTGCCGATGTCCATCCCTCGGTAGATCGCCATCGAGTCCAACGAGATGATTTCAGCGTTCAGTTTTTCGGCCAGTTCCAAACTGGTTTGTGACTTGCCGCTGGCGGTAGCGCCGGTCAAAAACCAGCAAGACAAAGCCAGCTGAACGTTGGTTTTGTTGTCGTGTTCGGCTGCGTTATACATCGATGATCCCGGCACGCTCTTGAGCGTCTTCAAGGAAATAATTCAATTCTTCCAAATCGTCCGCGTGCAACACCTCGTAGGCATGCGCGGCGCTACGAGCATGATAAAGTTGCTCGCGAAGGTTAATGTCTTTTGTAATCGCCGTCGCAAACGCCGCAATGATCTCAAGGTGGCGTTTGCGTTCAACTTCTGGTGTCGCTAACAATAATACCGCGTGAACCAAACGCCCGTCAGGTGCACCAAGGTCCAGCCCTTTGGAGCTGAGCCCCAACACGCCTTTGACATCGTTGGCTTCGACTTCGTCCAAAATCGCGTGAGGAATCATCAAGCCTTTGCCCAAGCAAGTGGTTTCCAGACTATCGCGTTTCATAATACGTTCAATGAAGGCGTTTTTGGTTAACTCCATGTCGCTGGTGGAGTACAACAGCGTCGCCATGGTCGTGATGACCGTTTCTCGGTCTCCGTCGATATTGACCACGATACGGTGTTCTTGCAAAAAGTCTAGCAAGCGCGGACGATCCATATGATCTTCGCCGGATTTGATCAAAGAGAATCGACAGGCACTCGGCCCCAGCAATTGATTGATCGCCAAAGCCGCCAGCCCGACGATCGTGACCGTCGATTTAGTGGATTCCTCAAACGGCAGCCCTTGGACCAGCAACACCAACCCAACCGCCACACCGCCGTGGGGAAGCAGAGCCAAACCCAAATAATTTCGAACGTTGGGCGTCACGCCTGCGAAGCTCATCGCCGAAAACGCACTGATGTATTTTCCCAAAAGTCGAGCGATAAAGTAGAGGATCACCAAACCGGCCGCTTCGGGGATTTTGGTAAAGTCCAATCGCATCCCCGCAAAAGTGTAAAACAGCGCAAACAGAACACCGCCGATAGATTTGAGGTACGCCTCACCCGCTCGAACCAAATCATGCCGACAGTTTGTCAGCACGATGCCGGCGAATGTACAGGCCAAGATCCCCCCTGAGGTGCCAAACCCTGCCGCAGCTCCCCAAGCACCCAAGATCACCGCGACCATCAGCGGACCGAGGAAAGCTGGTTTGACGATCGTTCGCACCAACAACACCGCCAACAACGCACAGCCTGATCCGATGCCAAACGTGACAGCGAACTGAATACCAACGCTCTGGAAACCTTCCAGCATTCCGTTTTCAGATTTTATCAACGTCGACACGAATACAAACAACGCAACCGCCACCATATCGATCAGGCCAATCGCCGCCAGCATCGTTCGCGTCAAAATTCCGCGGGCTCGAGCTTCTTGGATGACCAGAACAGTCGTTCCCGGAGCACCGGCGATCGCAATCGCTGCCAACAAAATCGCAGGATTGGCCGACATGTCCGAATTAATCATCGGGCCGATAAAGTACATGATCACGCCAACCAATATCGGCGTGATCGTCGCCTCGCCCAACAGCAGCAAGCCGACTCGTTTGCCCGTGTTGCGCAAACTGTTGAAATACAACGTCGCACCGACGGTAAACGCGATATAGCCCAACACGAAATTCATGTACGGCAAAAACTTATCCAGCGGCGGCGCGCCGTCTTCGGTCAGCGGTTCGGCTTCCATGCCCGGCAAAGCGAGTTGTCGCAATAGGATTCCGGTCGCGATCCAGCCGGTTACTTTTGGCAGCTTTATCGCAGCAAAGATCTCGCCGCCAATAATCCCGATCACCAGAACGGTTGCCATGTTGAACAGCGGATCGTCAAATCGCAAATTTTCAAACAGTTCCATGTTTTCCAAGCTGGTCGGAGGTTATTCGCAGACGGTGGGGCAAGATCAGCGAACGTCTCGGGCCGAATGAACGATTTTATAAATCCAAACGAAGCATCGTATTTGCCTTTGGCATCCAGTGAAATACGAACCCATGCTTTTTTGAGGGATTTGTGAGCAGTACCGGTTGGAGTGCCTCCTGTAGCAACGCTTAAAAGTGCGCTTGGGCACGCTTGGTTAACACCGTTCGAATTGTCGACGCAAGTCGTTTAAACGATACCGCGATACGGAAGTTCACGACACGACGTCCTTTTAAAGCTGTGCGACCGATTGACACATGCTGGTGCGTTTGGACCGGTTGTGAATTTATCGATCGCATTCAAAGGTGGAATTCAGCCGCAGCGTGCCGGGGGGCGCCTCGGTTTTTTGCAACCGGCGACACAACGCAACCGGGGAATCGGGCAAACGGCTCAAGGATTTACAACCTCCAAGCGTCGAAGTTACCAATAAAACCGGCGAATGATGCTGTTCTCGAAAAGAACGTTTTGTTATTCTCTTGGACGAGTTCTACTCGCCGATCGTTAGCAAACGCGGTTGAATGTGAGCGAATTTAGGGGAGATATGAACGAAAATTGTTCGTCTTTCAACATAAGCTTGTTTCGTCGCCCTGTAAAAAGCGGTTTTACTAACAGGCCAACGGAGTTCGAATCGAAATTTTTGAAGCGTCTAAACAACCAACCATGCCTCAGCCAGAACAGTTAACTCATTTTGACGATCAAGGAGCCGCTCGCATGGTTTCGGTGTCTGACAAAGTCGCTACCCATCGAGTCGCGGTCGTGTCGGGGCAAGTCATCATGCAGCGCTCGACGGCTGATTTGATCGCCGGACGAGAGTTTGGTAAAGGCGATGTCATCGAAGTGGCTCGTTTGGCCGGCATCATGGCTTCCAAACGAACCAGCGATTTGATTCCGCTATGCCACCCGATCGCCTTGGACTCGGTTGATTTGAACTTGGCTTTCATCGAATCTAATTTAAAAAACACTGATGCCGACTGCGAAACAGCAATTTTAGTCGTTTCCGCGACCGTCGTTGCCGAACAAAAGACTGGCGTTGAAATGGAAGCCTTCACGGCCGTATCGGTCGCTTGCCTAACCGTATACGACATGTGCAAAAGCGTCGATCGATCGATGCGAGTGACCAACATTCAGCTGGAAAAAAAATCCGGCGGGAAGAGCGGCGAATTTTGCAGAGACACAACAGTGGCCGGCGGATCGGATCCGATCGCCAAACCTTAACCCGTACAAATGCGATGGCTCGTCGATCGGCGAGTGATTTTTTGAATACGATTTTTACAGGATGAAGACGTGAGCAAAACTGCCGATGACCTGAGTTCATTGCAGCCAACGCAATTGCATTCGCAACCCAAAGCTTCGAAAGAATCGAGCATGGGGCCGGTGTACGCACCGATCGCGGCGGAGCTCAAACAGGTCGAAAAGATTCTGCAGACCGAGCTGCGTAGCGACACACCCTTCGTCGACCAATTGCTGGAACACAGCTGGCTGCTGGGTGGTAAACGCATTCGACCGGTTTTCTTATTGCTGTCGGGTTCAGCCGTGGGCGACTTAACCCCCGCACACTTTCAACTGGCCGCCGCTTTGGAGATGATTCACACGGCGACTTTGGTCCACGACGATATTTTGGACCAAGCGGACACGCGTCGTCACCGTCCGACCGCGAATTCGATTTGGGGCGCCAAGCAAAGCGTTTTGCTGGGCGACTACTTATTCACTCACTCGTTCGATGTTGCGGCCAAAGGTGGTTCTTGCGAAGCGTTGCAGATGTTGGCTCAGGCAAGCAATCGAGTTTGCGAAGGCGAGATGCGTCAGAACGCATGGCAGGGCGATTTTGAATTGTCGGAACAAGATTATTTGCGGATGATCACCGAAAAGACGGCCGAACTGTGCGGTGTCGGCTGCCGGATCGGAGCGTTGCTCTCGGGCGCGTCACAAGACGTGATCGATCAGTTCGAAGCGTACGGTCGGAACTTAGGCGTTGCGTTTCAGATCATCGACGACGTGCTAGACATCGTCGGGCAAGACGACGAAATGGGCAAAACGCTCGGCACCGATTTGGTGAACCAAAAACCAACGCTGCCAGTGATTCACTGTTTGGAGAATTCGACCGAAGACAAAAGAGCCGAACTGATCAAGTTCTTGCAAAATCCTGGGTCGACCGCACAGCAGTTGCAAGCCCATCTCGCCAAAACCGATTCACTCGAATACGCTCGACTCCGCGCCCGCCAGCACGCTCAAGCGGCGATTGATTTCGCGTCCAGCCTAGAGCTCAGCGACTACTCACGGGCGTTGATCTGCTTGGCCGACTTCGTCCAGCAGCGAAGCTTCTAAACGGAGGTCGCATTTGCCCGTTTCGTCGATGAATCCGCCTCTGCGATCGTCCCTTGGCGATGAAAGTTATTTTCGGCTTCCGCCGCTATTTGACCTTAAACCCCAGCCCCGCCAAAAAACTCTTTACCCGCTCCAATTGATCACCTTGAATTTCAATCTGCTCATCCTGGATCGACCCACCGGCCCCAACATGATTTTTAATCCCGGTTAACAAATTCGCGAAATGCGGCGCCGGATGCCCCTCGGCCAGCCCCCTGACAACCGTCACCATTTTGCCTCGTTTGCGTTTTTCAATCGAAAGTCTAGCGGTCTGTTTCCCCGGCGGTTTAGCCTCGGCTGGGACCGGTTCGCAAACGCATTCGTTTTCAATTTCGCCGCACAGGTCGCACGTGGGTTCTGTGTACAATTCGGTGCCCGCGAAAATGCTCATCGAGTTCCCAGCTGGTTAAAGTTGCGCATCGGCCGTTGAGTCGGAAAAATGTTCGGTGCAATCTAATTTATATTAAACCCAAACGTCAGGCAGAACAAAGAGAACACGCGAAACTTTCGCCAAAAATTGGGTTTGATACTTACCCCCCCCCTCAGTATTCGTCAGCAGTAGATCTATTTTGATAGATCGATGCTTTAGCTATACTTTGGTTGATTAACCCACAGCTTCGTAACGCCACCCCCCTTCTATCGTCGCTCTGCCAAGAGTTGATTTTAGGTTGAATCAGGGAGAGGCGTTTTTTTATCGTTTGAATTTTCCAAAGTCTACTTCCACTTCGAACTATGGGAATCCGTTTCTTTTGTCATCACTGCCAATCGCGGCTGAACGTAAAGTCCAGTCAAGCAGGCAGTCCGGGGGTATGCCCGGACTGTGGCGGAACTGTCGATGTGCCGGAAAAGTCGTTTCTGCCAGGTCCGCCGAAATCTTCGGGCCAACCGTTCTACGTCGAGGAAGAAAATTCGGCTGAGGGTTCTTCGCAGCTGATCGGCTTTTCCACTCAAGATACCGTCGTCGGCGACCTGCTGGGCGACGAGATTGACGAGGCAAAAAAAGAAAGAACGATTAAGCCACCGTCGCCCGTTTTCGCAATCACTCACGGCAGTAACTCGGGCGTGTTCATGCTCGACAGCCCCTCTCAGTCTCCAGAGTTTGGCAAAATCGATCCCATCGAAGCAGCGCCGGAGAAGGTTTGGTACTTCCGCAGCAATGGACTCGGCGAACGCGGACCGCTCAAATCCAAAGCCATGCTTCAACACGTCAGCGACGGCGATGTGGCGGCCGGTTGCATGGTGTGGCGAGAAGACTGGGACGATTGGGTGGCCGCAGAAGCCGCGTTCCCCCAGATTGAATCCGTCGTCGATCCAATCGAAGGCATTCAGCCGGTCGAAAAGGGGACCGAGATTCCATCGATCTTGAGCAAGAAGCCGATGATGGCCAAACAAGTCGTTTTCTACGTCGCGATCGTCGCGGGACTGGCTGTCATCGCCGCGCTGGGCTATGTTGTTGTTTGGATAGCAAGAACTTAGCGCGTCCCAGTACTTCGCGGCAATGCAAAAAATGCGTCGCTGAAAAAAGTGGTGGAATATGCGTTTGTCGGCATCCAATTCAATCGTCGGCCAAAAGAAAAGTTACCGCCGACGGCCCGAAGTTTGCGTTTTCAATTTAGGAGAGAACCAATGTTGCGATCCGTTTGCCTGGCTGCTTTGTCAAAAACTAAAATCAATTCTCGACCACTGGCGTTGTTCATCGCCGCGTTCGCCTGTTTGACTCCGTCGGTCTCGGTAGGACAAGAAGCCGAAACCGTCGAAGCTCCGACACCGGTGGTTGAATCGGCCGAGCAAACAACCGAAGCGATGGTGAAGCTGAAAAAGCTGACCGTCGATTTGCGGGACAAAGAATTGGCTTTTGAGGCGCCTGTTAGTTGGAAAGCCAAAAAGCCGAAAATCAACTTTATCAAACACGAATTGATGCTGCCCAAGGCCGAAGGCGAAACCAAAGACGGCCGGATGACGTTGTCGGTTTCCTCGGGGAGTACCGAAGCCAACATCGACCGCTGGAAAACACAATTTAAATTCCCTAACGGCGCGATGCCGGACAAAGTGTTTTCAGTCGAAAAGAAAACCGTCGACGGCTACGAATTGTCGCTGGTTCAAATTCGCGGCACATTCATGGAATCAATCGGCGGGCCTTTCGCCGGCAAAAAAACTCCGCGTGAAAACTACATGATGAAAGCTGTCATCATCAGCCCGAAAGATGCTGACGCTCGGACTGCCAAATGCTTCATCAAGCTGGTTGGTTCTGAGAAAACTCTCAAACAACATGCGAAGGCCTACGCGGCGATGGTGAAATCTATGAAGACCCAAGCGGTCGTCGATTAGGCAAATTGCAAATAAGCTTTTAGGCGGCGATCGCCAAAAAAACGCCCTGCCTTCAGCGGTAAGGGCTAGGCACCGCGGGTGGTAGCCCGACGCGTGAGCGAGGATACCATAGTCGCCTTTCATTCCGTGAAAGTAACGCTACCTTCGGTGGACGTTCACAAGGCGGTTGGCTCAGAATGAGCAGGCGTCTTTTAGGCGGGCGTTCACCTTAAGCCAGCGTTTATCGGAAGAACCACTAAGCAGTGGCTTGAGAAGGGATTTGTCGAGGCCACTACAATCCCAGAAGAACCACTTTTAATTAAACCCAAAAGGAACGTAGCTTGGACCATACCGAACATCAATCAAAAGATGATCGCCGTCAAGCACGCGACCTGAGCCTCGAACCTGCTCGGCCGCCCGCCAAGGTTCCCGGCTATCAAATCCAACAGTTCCTCGGCAGCGGTGCGTTCGGGGAAGTTTGGTCGGCCACTGATCTAAAAACCAGCCGCCGCGTCGCGATCAAATTTTACACGCGACGCAATCGCAACGACATTCAAATGCTCGCCCGCGAAGTCGAAAAACTCGTCGTCCTAGAGGCCGATCGTTACGTCGTCCAACTACTCGACGTTGGCTGGGAAGCCGATCCGCCGTACTACGTGATGGAGTATATCGAACACGGGTCGCTGGAAGATCGTTTGAAAACCGGTTTCCCAATGCAAGTCGGGCAAGCAACCAACTTGTTTAAAGAAATCGCCACCGGCATGATGCACTTGCATCGCAAAGGTGTTTTTCATTGCGATCTAAAACCCGGTAACGTGCTACTGGACCAAGACGGACATCCGCGGGTGGCTGACTTCGGGCAGTCTCGGTTGAGTACCGACGATACGCCGGCGTTGGGGACGTTGTTCTACATGGCTCCCGAACAAGCGGACATGACAGCCGTTCCCGATGCTTCGTGGGACGTCTATAGCCTCGGCTGTTTACTTTATAGCATGCTCACCGGCAAACCACCGTATTACTCGGCTGACCTAGCCGCCCAAATCGAAACCACCGACGCCGTCGGCGATCGTTTGCTCAAGTACCGCGACGCTCTATACGCGGCGGACAAACCAACCGCTCATCGCAAAGTCGCCGGCGTCGACCGTGCATTGGCCGATGCAATCGATCGATGCGTCGCCGCAAACCCCATCGAACGCTTCAACAGTATCGAAAGCGTGTTGGCGGCGCTTGAGACTCGTGACGTCGCTCAAGCCAGACGGCCGCTAGTGTTGCTGGGGATTCTCGGGCCGCTGTTGTTGCTCAGCGTCTTTGGGATTTTTGGTATGTGGGCGTTTAACCAAGCAAGCACGCAAACCAACGAAGCTGTCGGTTTAAAAGCAATCGATGGGAACAACTACACCGCGCAGCTGGTTTCGCGAGACGCCGAGCGACAGATCGAAGAGTACTTCCGGTCGGTGACCGCTCTCGCCTATGACGATTCGTTCGTGGCCGAATATCAAAAGGCGATGAACGACGAAGGCCTAACGAAACTTCGGTATCAGCTTGCCGACCCAGCGGATAACTCAAAGCTTGTCGATCTAAGGCAAACGTATCGGCAGCACCCAGCCATCGGTCCATTGCTGAACAAGCTGTCCCGGCGACTGGAAGATCCCGATAGCGTGTTTCCAAAGGCAGCCAGCTGGTTTATTTGTGACCGGTTGGGAAACCAAGTTGCGTCTGCGTTTCCGACCGAAAACAAAACGTTGGGGCAGAACTTCGCCTATCGAACTTATTTCTCCGGCGCGATGCAAGACGCGAAGCTGAGCGACATTCCTCCGGCGGGATCGTTGCCGCGAACAGGCGACGCGAGTGAATCGGCTGACGTGCAGCCTCGTCGGATCATCGACCGACCGCATTTGTCGACGGTCTTTAAGTCCACGCAAACCAATACGTGGAAAGTCGCATTTTCGGCACCGATTGTCGCCGAAAACCAAGTCGTCGGGATCGTGGCGGTGTCAGCCGAATTAGGTGACTTTATTGTTTTTGAAGCAAAAGACAACCGGTATTGGATGCTCGTGGACGGTCGAAAAGACGGAGCGATTCTTGGCCATCCAATCTATCGTGATTTGAAACAGCAACAGTTGCCGGTGCCAGATGCATTGTCGAACCTTGAAATCGATATTGAGGAAGCAAAACAAAAGAACGTTGCCAAGCCATTCGATTCATTTAAGGACCCGGTCGGGGCGATCGATTTCGGGGCCGAACTAAGCGGTGATATGAAATACGATCAAGAAAGTATCGTGTCTGTCGAAGCGGTTTCGATGCGACCGACAGTGACGCCGTTGGTGACCGATGCCGCGGTTAAATTGGAAACCGTCAAGCAGCCTGCATTTTATGTTTTGGTGCTGCACAACACGGAAGATGTTTTCGCCGATGTGCTCGCATTAGAAGACCGACTCAAGTGGCTGGGTGTATTGGCGAGTCTAGCGATCCTGTTGGTTTGGGTCAGCATGGGATACTTTGTTTATCGGCTTCTACAGGCGACCAAAAATCGACTGATGCAATCTGCACTCAACGACCCGTCATCAGAAACGTTCTCGGCCTTCCCAACACTAAAGCAAAAGGACTAATCTCAGTGTCGGTTGGCAGACCATCGCCCAGCAAATCCTCAGCAAGCAGTACCCCATTTAAAAGTCTCTCCGGGAAACTTAGCAGCAGATTTTAACGGCGATCCGGAAGGCGTAGGCGTCAGCATCAACCCGGCTCACACCCAGCCCCCTAACACTCCAGCCAATCCCACCCTGGTGTCCAACCCGATTCCTCGCCCCCCCTAACACCGGTCAGGAAAGAGCTCTCAAGATGCCCAAATCCCCGTAGGTTAAGCATCATTTCTTCGAAAACTCGTTATCGAAACGACGCCGCTAATTGGAAACGCAGGAAAAATTGGGTATAATCTGCCGATCGACATTCCGCGTCGTGACTTTTTTTAATGAAGGAAATAAAGAGATGAAAAATATTCTAAGTTTGATGCTTTTGGCGATGGCCGTAATGGTCATGGGTTGCAGCGAGCCAGCAGTAAGCGATGCTGAAGCAAACGTTGATGCTGCGGCAGCGACTAGCTGTGATTGCTGCACCGAGTGCGACAAGTGCGAAGACGGCAAAAAGTGCGAGTGCACAGCGAAAGACGGTGAGTCTTGCGATTGCAAATGCAAAGAAGGCGCCGCTGAAGGTTCAAGCACAGAAGCTGCTCCTGCTGCAGGATCAGGCACTGAAGAAGCCGCCAAAGGAAGTTCGGGCCACTAGTTTTAACCGCTAGTCAACCAAACGAATACAAAAAAGCCTTGGACGATCGTCCAAG
>JALZWN010000022.1 GCA_023300235.1 Mariniblastus sp. | reverse complement strand
GGGATTATCAACGGAGGGATTTAAAAAGTACCTTCGTCAAATTTAATGCCCATCAAAAACTCGGCGTTCGTTTTTTCTTTTCGCAGTCGCGTGGTCAACTTGTCCATTGCATCCGCGGGGCTCATCTCACTGAGCACTCGTCGGACTCGGCAGATGCGATCGTATTCGTCTTCATCCAAAAGTTTTTCTTCGCGTCGGGTTCCGCTGGCGTTGATGTCAATCGCTGGCCAGATTCGTTTGTCGACCAACGAGCGGTCCAAGACGATCTCAAGGTTGCCCGTGCCTTTGAACTCTTCAAAAATCACGTCGTCCATTTTACTCCCGGTGTCAACGAGCGCGGTAGCCAGGATGGTCAGCGAACCGCCTTCCTCGAGTTTACGAGCGGAGCCGAAAAAGGCTTTTGGTTTTTGCATCGCGTTGGCGTCGAGTCCGCCCGAGAGCGTTTTGCCGGACTGCGGGCATTCGGAATTCCAAGCTCGCCCTAGACGCGTGATTGAATCGAGAAAGACGACCACGTCGGTGCCACTTTCGACCATTCGCTTGGCTTTTTCCAGCACCATTTCGGTGACCTGAATGTGCCTGGCTGGCGGTTCGTCAAAGGTGCTGCTGATCACTTCGCAGCGATCGCCTTGGACTTCACGTTGCATGTCGGTGACCTCTTCGGGACGCTCGTCGATCAACAGAATGACCACATACGCCTCCGGGTAGTTCGCCAAAGTCGCTCGGGCCATTTTCTGCATTAGCATCGTTTTACCAGCGCGAGGCGGGCTGACAATCAAACCGCGTTGACCAAACCCAATCGGCGTGAGCATGTCGACAACGCGTGTGGAAAGCTCCTTGTCATCGTGCTCAAGAACGATTCGTTGATCTGGGTGCAGCGGCGTCAATTCGTCGAAGTTAGATCGACGGGCGCTGTCAGAAGGATCGATGCCGTTGATTGATTCGATTCGCAGCAACGCGAAGTAGCGTTCGTTTTCTTTGGGTGGACGGACTTGTCCGCGGACGACGGATCCGTTGCGCAGATTGAATTTTCGAATTTGGCTTGGGGAAACGTAAATGTCGTCGGGGCAGCTCATGTACTGGTAAGCCGGACTCCGCAAGAAACCAAAACCATCGGGCAAGATCTGCAAGGTTCCTTGACCGAACATTAGGCCACGCGACTTCACCCAATGTTTTAGCACTGCCAAAATCAATTCCCGGCGAGACTCGCCTTCGGCGCACTCCATGCCTTCGGCGGCAGCAAGTGCGAGAAGTTCTTCGACCGACATTCGCTGCAGGTCGGTTACGTCGTGTTCTTGTTTTTCTTTTACGTCTTCTGCCTTCGCCTCCAGGTCGCTAGTCTTCAAGCGACCACCAAACTCACGAGAGATCGTCTCGGCGATCGATAGCGGTTCGCCCGAAGACTCGATTTCTCGCAGCTTCTGGTTCGTGTCCTCATCAAAGTCGTAGTGAGGTCGTCGAGCCTCACGGTGCTTTGAATCGCGGCTATTATTACTGTGATCGTTTTTACGACTCGGCATAGAGCGAGTGTTTGGATCGTTTGTATCGGCCATCAAGGAACTCCGTGCCAGCGAGGAGAATAACTGGCGAGTCGGTAGGTTATTGTTTTGGTATGAATAGAGTTGAAGGCACGAGTAGATCCTTAGCCAAAATCAAACCCCAGCTGAGCCACATTTCCGCGGCCTGCTCAAAAGTCGATTCCTTTGAATTTGAGTTATCAATGATGTCGGTTGCTCGTTGACGTTTTACTTCAACAGCAATCTGGTTCTTTTCACGTTTGACCAGTTCGTCGGAACCCCATCCTCGCGCCCGGGCGCGTTGATTGCGGGTTTCCAATGGCGCATCAACAAACACAATTTTGTCACACAACTTATCCCATCCGACTTTAAACATCACCGGAGCATCCAACACGCAGGCTTGGCAGTTCGGATCTTGCCGAGCTATCTCTAGCCGCTGCAAGATCTGTTCACCAATCTTAGGGTGCGTGATCGCTTCCAGTGTCTTTAAAGCAGAAGGCCCGTCCGGTGCTTTCGCGAAAACAATTTCCGCCAACCGGGAACGGTCGATTTGCCCATCACGTAGAATCCCATCTCCAAAGTGATCGACAATCTGTTGTATTAACACCGTTTGTTGAAGCACTTCATGGCCAATTCGGTCACCGTCCAAAACTGTCGCACCGAAATGTTGGAAGCAATCGGTCGCCAAGCTCTTTCCGCTTGCGACCCCTCCAGCAATTCCGATAACTAACATGTTTTGCAACTTCGACTTCGTTCACCAATTCGAACTCAACCTCGATCGTACCGTTTCAACTTGTTGGCTCACCTTAAAAAGGCGGGAAGTGAACCATCGGCCAATACGGCAAATCAAACAACACTGTATTAATTCTCTACTTTGACCCGCTGTGCGGGCTCCGTCGTCTCAGGTAAAAAGATAGTCCGAAACCCGCTTTTGGGCTATGGACATTCATGTTTCTAATCGACATCCTGAAGAAATAGTTGCTTTGCATTCTTATTTTGGTGTTTCAACTGCCGTGTAAATGCGGTTTTTCAAGGTTTCCGCTGACAACAACTTCACCAATACAACACGATGACACAATCAATCGCCAATCAATCACCAATCAGCCTAGGCGTTGTCCCGACTCACCTGATGTTTGCCGGCGGCGTCGCACCCACCGAAAACGGAGACTTGCCACGTGATGAGTCCGGGCAGATTAAGATGTTGAGCTATTTCCGGCAGCTGATCGCTGAATCGCCCGTAAGCGTCAACTGCGCTCAGATCTCTCAATTTGCCGGCACTACTGACCAAGCCAACACAGAATTGGTCGACGGCTTAAAGGATCTCGGACTTGAAGTTCAGTTCGTGATGATGGTCGGCGAAGGTGATCCGATGAATCCAGCAGACGAAGACACCGTGGTGCAATTGCTGGTCGATGGCCTAAAAACCGCACAAAAATACGGGGTGACCCAAGTCGCGTCGACGTCGCTGGAGGCGTGGATGTCCGGTGGAAAACCGAAAACCGGCGACGAACTGAAAGCTGCCATCGACCAGCTGGTACGCTTGCACGATCGGGCCTATCAAGAAGCTGGCGTCGAAGGATCTTGCATTGAAGCTTGGCAGCTTGAGTTTCTCCGATCGGTTGAGTTCCAGACCTTCACCGATTTGGGAAAGGCCTGGGATTTGGTCAAAGCAATGAACGAAAAAGCCGGCAAGCCGTTCTATAAACTACTCGTCGACGCCGCCCACTGCGGCGATTCTTCGCTTTCGGTGGAAGAAAACCAACGCCTGATCGCCGAAATTGGATCCGCCGGAGCCCTTGGTAGTTTCCATTGTTCCGCCAAAACGACTCGCGGCTGCCTCTCAACCGACGATGGTTGGGTGGGTGCTTTGCTATCTGCCGCTGCGGCAACGGGCGCTTTAACGCATGTGCTCGTCGAGGTTTTCCATCATGCGGACCCGGCCCTAGCGCCGCTTCGCGAAGCCGTTGCTGGTCACGGAGTCGATACAACGGACGGTCGAAGCTACGACCAAGTGGTTGCCGACGGGCTGGTGGATACGGTCCGCCGATTGAACAATCTTCGCCAACGCGGCGTGCTGGCCTAATCGAGGCCGATAGACATGCGGCAACTGAACCAAAATTGACCGCATTGCTGGCCGGAGTTTGCCCGTGTTTTTCGCGTTGCTGGTAGGAGCCGGCCGCGGAATAGCTGAAACTCCGTGATTTTGATACTATTTTTGGCCCCGCCTACGATCCGGTTAGGTAATCTGGGAGCCTTGGTCGTGCCGGTCGAACACGTAACGATCTCCCCATTGGGCAGTTTCAATAGGTGTTCGTCGCTTTGTACTGATTGGCCAGCACGGTTTGATGCTGACCATCGCCTGCACCGATAACCACAGAGAATGTGCGATCCGCGCGTTTTTATCGTCGTTCAATTAAATTAGACCGCGACCGAACGGTTGCAATTAGGAGTTTTGGAATGGCCGCTAGGGAAAATCAGGGGTACTTGATTGCCGTCATCATCTTGGTGGTGCTGGCACTAATTTTAGCGTTGGTTTCGTTCCTAGGCATCCAAAAAGCTTACGAGCAAGCCGAAGTCGCTGCGGCGGCGGATGCGAAATTAAACGTCGCACTAAAAATCGCTCAGGCAGAAGGCCTGAAAGGCGAAGCGTTTAAAGCAGCCATTGGCGACATGGGCGTCGCGCCGGCTGAGATCGATAAAGCGATCAACGACTTGCAAGGTCTTTCGGCCAACCGAGCACTGACCGATGCAGACAAGAAAATTATCGCCGATATTCTTGCCGAAGTTAGAACGGTGAAAGAGGTCTACGACCTTGAGACCCAAGGTAACGTAAGCAATGGCGAGGACGAAGCGGCGAAAGTGGCCACACTTCGCAGTCGTATCACCGACCTGACCGCACTCGCCGACCGAATCCGAAACGACTACAAGACCGAAGGTCGCCGAGCCACCGAAGCAGCAGAAGCTGCCGCAGCTAAAATCGTTGAAGCGAAGAAGGCTCAGAAGCTGGCCCAAGACGAAAAGGCAGCCGTGGAGAATAAGCTGGCAGAGGCGCAAGCCGAGTTCCTTGACAATCAGAAAATGCTGCAAGGTCAAGTCGCAGAATTCAAAAAAGCGTTCAACGAAGCGAACCAAAAAATCGAAGAAGTTGCTCAACAAGCCGCTGCTTCACTCCGAGAAGCGAAGAACAAAATTGGCTTGCTTGAAGTTGATAACGTAACCCTCAAGAACAAGCTAAATGAATTCACCAACGAAGTCTTCGATCATGCAGACGGCGAAGTAATCCGTGTTGCTTCAGGGCTGAACACCGTCTTTATCGACATCGGTAGCGCCGACGGCTTGACCAGCAACCGCACGTTTTCCGTTTTTGACCAGTCCGTAACCGATTTTGAAAGTGCTACCGCGAAGGCAACGATCGAAGTCGTTCGAGTTGACACATTCCGTGCCGAAGCTCGAATCACGCACGAAAATTCAATTGACCCGGTCATACGTGGCGACCACATTTTGACTGCGACTTGGGACCCTGGGTTCACTGTGAAGCTCGCCTTGGCTGGTCGATTCGACCTGGACGGCGATCGCTTTGATGACACCGAAAAGCTGATTCAAATGATCGAGCGAAATGGCGGCGAAGTGGTAGCCAGTCATGACCTCAAAGGTAAGGTCACCGGAAAAATCTCCTCCGAAGTTCGCTACTTGGTAAAAGGCAATCAGTCGTTGATTGGCGGGCAAGACGACGATCCTGATGCGAGTGCGATTTTGAATACGGTCAGCGACATGGAAAAGGACGCCGTGAAAAACACCGTTCAAGTGATTGACTTGCAGAAGCTACTCAATCGCATGGGCGTTCGTGCTCGACCAAAAACCCAGCAGCGTGACTTCCCGCAAGGTGGTTTCGTTCCTCGTCAACCTGGTGCGGTTCGCTAACAACTCTTAACTAACAACTCTTAACTAACAACTCTTAACTAACAACTCTTAACTAACAACTCTTAACTAACAATTCTTCGCTAACGGGCTTGCCGCTGATCAGTGGTTCGCCCTAGCTTTGCCAAAGCCACGCAGGCGGTAGTCGATCTGGGCTATTTGCTCGCGAAGCCTTTGCGATCGCGGATAATGACATCCACCGTGCGGTACCGACCGGATCGGAACACTTTGACGGGTACCGTACTATTTACCTTGGTCATGCTAACCTTGGTGACCAAATGTGAGTCGTTATCAACCCGAGCGCCGTCATACTCTAAAATCACGTCGCCGATTTTAAGCTCTGAATGAAACGCCGGTGAACCTGGTGTCACCGCTGTGACCAATGCCCCATAAGCCAAATCCAAACCTAGGGAAGAAGCTTTTGAGTAGTCGTAGCGGGAGTCCATTGAAACCCCAAGGAACCCACGGCGCACTCGACCATAATCGATCAAGTCTCCGACTACACGCATGGTCATATTCATCGGTATCGAAAATCCAATGCCATCGCTACCGCCGCTGTTACTGGCGATCGCGGTATTGATACCGATCACTTCGCCCTTCAAATTGATCAGCGGCCCGCCACTGTTGCCGGGATTGATCGCGGCATCGGTTTGAAAGAAGTCTTGATATTGAACACCTTGTGGGCCAAGGTCCAAGTCATGTCGATGGCGAGCAGAAATAATTCCGTAGCTGACCGAGTGACTCAGGCCAAATGGACTGCCCACGGCAACCACAAAATCACCGATCTCGATTTGATCGCTATTGCCCAAACGTGACGGCTGTAAATTCTTGCTCGTCAACTCTAACACCGACAGATCGGTTTCGCGGTCATGGACCAATCGTCTTGGCGAAAACAGCTTACCCCCGATTTCGACTTGGATATCTGCGGCTGCTGCGTCTTCGATCACATGGAAATTGGTAATCACATAAAACAGACCTCGGTACTGGATCACCACGCCTGAACCAGCTTCTTCGATCACGACAGGACGACGCTTACTATTAGCGGGTTGCTTCGGTCGTTTTTTTGCTTCGATATGAGCAATGCCCGGGCCGGCGGCTTTGATGATTTTCTTCAGCAACGAATGCTGGCGGATCATCGCCTCGGCTTCTTTGGCGAGGTCATTGTAAACCATGTCACGATCATCATCGGTGATGCGAATCGGCTGCTGCGCCGTTCCGGTGTTCGCCAACGAAAACAGCACCAACGACAGTGCCATCAGTCCCACGTAGATCACGGGGCAACTGACGCCGAACAAGCCGGGTTGTAGGTACTTTGATGCGATAGGATTTTCGTGGGTCATAATGATTGATAGGTTTGTTAGCGACGAGGTTAAACGATTCGCTGGTAATTTTGCGTTCGGTTGGTTTTGTTTTCCAACTTTTCAGCAAGACCTAATTCGGGTCGTAGGAATTAGGAAAAGTTATCGGGATAATAAGCTCACCCAAACAACGCGTTCAGTTCTTGAGCTTGAATCGTCCCAAGAACTAAACTGCGACCGCAGCTGCCCAACGAATAAAAGTTGGTCAGCGACAAGCAAGCATGTTTACGGTGGCCAACACCGCTGTTGCAAATTAGAGACCAGCAAGCCGGACGTTTCATTTCGCAAACACTCTAAAATTACTATAGAACGCGTTTTCCGTGCCCCCCGCTTGGAAATTAATAATATCCAACAGTTTTGCCAGCGCGTTACGCTCGTCGTTATTTTGCAATCCTTTCGTCGCAGCCCGCCAAATTCTCTGCCCCACGTTTCGCGGTCACCTCAAACGGGGAATCCTGTTTCGTTTTTGCATCATGCCAAAAATGTATACGGCCGGTTGTTCGGTTTGTTCTGATTTTCTTCCCGCCGCCCGCCTCGATAAGAAAAAACTGGCCTTTCCAACGGCTCGAACTTTGACTCTGCACAACTAAAAGCTAATTAACTGCGTGACCGTTAGAGTCTTCCAACGATCAACTCGTCCCGCTTTATAGCCCCAGCAATGTCCCCCAAATAAATCGCATCCCAAGCTCCCTCGCTTAACGGTGCTTTTTTACTGGTGCTTTTTTTAAAACCCCTCTTAGTACATTACCATGACAAACCAACTACAACCTCTCACCTTGAAACTAAGCAACGGTAAAGAAATCTCTGTCCCGGCAGGCAAGAGCGTCTTGCAATTCACAGAGAACGGTCAACCGCGAAGCTGTGCGGTTGTACGAGGCCCCGAAGGTGTTGCGGTTTATAATGCAGCGGGCGACGTCCTAATCAATGGAGCTGGCAGCTCTGCTCACTGGCTGCAAGCAGGCGACGAAATTCGATTCAGCGAAAGCCTGACCGCCTCGGTGGAACAACTAGGCACGGTAAGCCAATCGCTTGATTCGCTGATCAAAGAAGACACGCCATCGGCGAACACACAACCTACCGACCCAACAACCGCCGCACCAGTTGCCGCCGCCCAAGACACCTTCACACCTGCCACCGCAGCTAACTCATTCGTTCCCGAAGCTCCGGCACCAGTCGAAGCTCCAGCGCCAATTGAAACACCTGCACCGGTCGCCGCAGTCCAAGACACCTTCACTCCTGCCACCGCCGCTAACTCATTCGTTCCCGAAGCTCCAGCCATGGACTTTGTAGCTCCAGCGGTAACCGCCGCGGCACTCGCCGCTTCAGTGTTGCCGGCTACAAGTATTTTGCGAGGCGAGTCGACCCCAGCCAACGAACCGCAACTAGAGCCTACTGAGTCAGCCGGATCGAATCCGCTTTCTTCAATACTCGATGCAACTGCCGCGCCAGCCCCCACAGAGGCTACAACATCAGAACCAGAAATCTCTGATTTTGCTGCCGACCTTTTGGCCCGCATTCAAGCAGACAATAACGATAACGAAGCCGTCGGCACAACAACCAGCGAGACTACCCACAGCCCGCTCGCCGCCGACGGATCTTCGTTATCGTCACCTGAGCCGATTGCCGATGCAGATTCATCGATCAGCAGCTTGATCCCGGAACTCCCACCGACTTCCGTTCCAGCTCCGGTCGCCGAAACCATTCCAGAAATCGAAACCGCAGCGAACATCGTCGAAACATCCACCGCCGAATCGGCTGAACGCCAAGAACAAAGCACCAGTGCTTCAGCCTTGCTTGAGCGAATGAAGTCCGAAGGACAATGGGAAGGAATGACCGAAGAAGAGGAAGAACAGCCCCCAGAGCCCGAGGCACCAGCCTTCGCCGATGCCGATGAAGACGTCCAAAGCTATATGTCTCAGCTACTTTCTCGTATGCGAGATCCCAATGCAGAGCCAAAAGCAGCCACTGTCGCTCCCGCAGCACCCAAGCCAGCGAAACAGGACTTTGTGCGGGAAGTCGTTGATTCACCAAAAACAATCGGCCTACTCAAGCCTGAAGAATTCGTCCCCAAGACGAAAGCCAAACGCCTCGATTCATTGCAAGACATGCGTGCCTTGGCGAACACTCAAACTCGGACTGCGATCGATCGATCGCAAGCCAAACGTAAAGAAGCTGTCAAAGACAGCTTCACCATAGCGATTGCCGTTGCGAGTTGCCTTGCCGCTGCGTTTGTGTTCTTTTTCAACATCTTTGGCGCCCTGTCATTTGCTGGTGGAGTGATCGCCATGATCTGTGGAGCGTTCTTCGGCTACAAAACTCACTTCTCAAAAACCAATGACTCTGATAATAACCAGCAAAACGTGGCCCCACAAAGCCAAGAAGTCGCTCAAGAGCATGTCTAATCCGAGCAACGACTGACTAAAAACCCATCCACCAAAACCCGCGTAGCGTTTGAGTTACTTAAGAACTCTCAAACGCTACGCCGGTGGAAACTAATTAATCTTCACGCCATCCAAAAGCTCACGAATCTCGCCATCGATCGGCACCGATTTGCCGTTGTCTCGATCGATCAAGATAAAATGAAACGTGCCTTTGACCGCCGGCGACCCTTGCCCTGCGTGAATCTGCTGGTGCACTTCTCCGCTGGCACTGCCAAGGGTATCCAGCGAGGTCTTGATCGTGACTCGACTGCCTTCGACTACCGGCTTGCGGAATCTCAACCGCAAATCCATGATGATGAAGCCCAGATTTTTTTGTTTGAGCAATTCGATCAAGCCGATATCTTCGGCATATCGCCAACGTGCCTCTTCAAATAACTCAAGGTAGCGGCTGTTGTTGACGTGCCCAAAGGCATCCGTGTGAAACGTTCGAATGGTGATTTCTGTTGCGTGGATCATCCCGCAAGTTTAACGGTTAAGCTCAAAACCGCCCATCCGCCTCAGGTTTGATTGCGATTTCACTTGAAAATCGTTGCACCTATGGTAGCGTTACGACCAGGCAAGAACATCCCCGTCTCCAATGCGATGCCTGCTGAGCTTCCCCTAGCGATGAAGCCCGGCAGAAGCCACCTTTAATTCCCGCTCACGTAAACTTGGCCCAACTCGCATGTCTCCAGAGAATCCCAAACCTTCGCAGCAACCTAGCCTCCTTCGATTGTTTCGCAACCGCTTCATCGCGGGCTTGTTCGTGGTGCTGCCGATCTACATTACTTACGCGCTACTGAAATGGCTGTACGACCTGCTGTACTCAAATGCGTTGCAGCCAATCACCTACGGCTTGCGAAAGTTATGGGGACTTGGTGAAACTGAAGCAGACCTAAACATCTACTTGACCATTTTGCTGTCAGTAATTGCACTGCTGTTGGTCGTTACGCTGATTTACATTGCGGGGATGTTCTTCCGATCGCGACTTCATCAGTTTGTCAACTGGGTTTTATTAACCGTCCCCGGAGTAAAAACGATCTACTCGGTCGTTAACAAAGTATTCGACGCGATCTCAAACTCCCAGCAAGACGTCAACCAATTCAAACGAGTCGTCCTGGTGCCGTTTCCCCATCAAGGCATGAAGGCACCAGCGTTCGTCACCAGCGAATGCACCGACATCACCACTGGCGAAACGATCCTTTGCGTTTATGTCCCCACCACCCCCGTCCCCACCTCCGGCTATATGCTGTTGATCCCGCAAGCCGAAGTGGTCGACCTGAACTGGGATTTAGAAGATACACTGCAAGCAATCGTCTCGGGGGGAATCACGGTTCCAAAAGACGTGTCCTACATTTCCAACGACAGCTAAAACCAAGCAAACCCAGCCGCAGAAAGCCATACCATGCAGTCGATCCGCGAGTTCAACTTTGATGGTTTGATCGGCCCGACCCATAACTACGCCGGCTTATCCTACGGCAATATCGCTTCGGCCAAACACGGAAAAAAGTCATCGTCGCCTCAACAAGCGGCGCTGCAGGGTCTCGCCAAAATGAAGGCGCTTGCCGATCAAGGAATCGGCCAAGCGATCTTACCGCCGCTGCGACGTCCACGGTTTGAATTCTTACGAGAGCTCGGCTATCACGGGTCCAACGAACAGTTGTCTGAGCTGTTTCCGACCGTCGATCCGGTTTTACTGGCGACTTGTTTTTCCGCGTCCAACATGTGGACCGCCAACGCCGCGACCGTCAGCCCGTCCAACGATTGCAGCGACGGTCGACTGCACCTCACCGCCGCCAACCTATCCAGCACCTTACACCGTTCGATCGAACACCCTAGCACCAGTCGCCTGCTAAACTTCATCTTCGCCGACTCGCAACACTTCGCCGTCCACCCTGCCCTCCCCTCCCAAGCAGGTCTGCGAGACGAAGGCGCGGCGAACCATACTCGACTGTGCCCACTGGGATTCGAAAACCAAACCGACGGTTTAGAGATCTTTGTCTTTGGCGCCGACCCGCTCGCCCCGAACTCCGCCGCCCCCGAAACCTTCCCCGCTCGCCAAACAAAACTCGCCAGCGAATCGATCGCTCGGCTGCACCAGCTAGATCCAGAGAACACTTTCTTCCTCCAACAAAACCCAACCGCGATCGACGCTGGAGTTTTCCACAACGACGTCATCTCCGTCGGCAACCAAAATGTGTTACTGTGCCATGAATATTCGTTTGTCGATCAAACGGATCAACTACAAAAAATCCGCGACCAATTCCAAACCAAATTCAAACAACCACTTCACGTCGTCGAATTCAACTCGGGTGAACTGCCGCTGCCAGTCGCGGTCACCAGTTACTTGTTCAACAGCCAACTGGTAACCCGCCCCGACAACGGGATGACGATTTTTTCTCCGTTGGAATGCAAAAAAGATCGATCGGCCCTGTTTTGCCTCGATCGCTTGATCCAAGCAGACAATCCGGTTGACCAAGTTCAGTTCATTGACCTGCAACAAAGCATGAACAACGGCGGCGGTCCAGCTTGTTTGCGGCTGCGAATCGCGATGACCGAAGCCGAAATCGGTGCAGTTCATCAAGGTATTTTGCTAACCGACAATCTACACCGCCAGTTGGTCGATTGGGTGAAACAGCACTACCGAAAACGCCTGTCGACCGCTGATTTATGCGATCCGGCCTTGCCCGGAGAAGTCGAACGAGCCTTAATCGACCTAGCAGAAATCATCGATTCGCCAAAAGAAGTTTTGTTAGACGTGTAGACATCTATCGCTGCAGGAATAAAAATTGAAGCCATAAGTGGGGTGTCTTTGCTGAACGCTACGCTTAATTTAGGCACAACTTATTCGCCTCCTTACCCCTGGCAACCAACATGAATAACTTAGACTCGAAAAGGGACGCTTCGTCAGGGGCTACGAACGACAAAAAACCGGCAGCTTCCTATTGGACTCAAAGTCTCCGTGTCGTGTTTTTGATACTAAGCATTTGGGCCACGATCTCGCTTGGTTGTGGTATTCTTTTTCGTGACATTCTAGACACCGTGATGCCGAAAGTCGGAAACGCACCCTTTGGTTTTTGGATGGCCCAACAGGGATCGATCATGGGTTTCCTTGGCCTGCTAATCCTCTACATGCTGCTGATGAATTCGGTTGATCGTCGACATGGCTTTGACAAGGAACAATCGTGAGCCAAGACACTTGGAACTATCTGTTCATCGGGGCTTCGTTTGCCCTCTACATCGCCATCGCTTTGCGGACTCGTGCTGCAACGACGAAAGAGTACTACGTCGCCAGCGGAGGTGTTTCTCCGTTTGCCAACGGAATGGCCACCGCAGCGGACTGGATGTCGGCTGCAACCTTTATCTCCATGGCCGGTAGCATCGCAGCCAGCGGCTACGATGCGTCGCGGTTCTTAATGGGCTGGACAGGCGGCTTTGTATTGCTGACGACGCTGATCGTGCCTTACTTGAGAAAATTCAACAAGTTTACAGTGACGGACTTTTTGGGCGACCGCTTTTATTCTGACATCGCTCGAGCAGTTGGTGTGATGTGCGCGATTTTCATCTGCATGACCTACATCATGGGGCAGATGCGCGGCGTGGGGCTGGTATTTTCACGCCTGTTTGACATCAGCATCACAATGGGCGTCCTGATTGGCGCGGGGATCGTGTTTTTCTACGCCGGAATTGGTGGCATGAAAGGCATTACTTACACGCAAGTCGCACAGTACTGTGTGATGGTGTTCGCCTACACCATCCCAGCAGTCTTCATCTCGATGCTGCTGACCGGAAACGTTTTCCCGCAGGTTGGATTGGTTGGTGATTTCGTCAAAGACGGTGCGACGCCGGTGCCGCTGCTGGACAAGCTAAACCAACTCAATACAGACCTTGGTTTTAGCAATTACACCGATGGCAGTTTGAGCAAAATCGACATGTTCTGTATCACCGCCGCGTTAATGTGCGGCACGGCAGGGTTGCCCCACGTGATCGTGCGATTCTTTACTGTCAAATCCGTTCGATCGGTCCGCACCTCAGCATGCTGGACACTGGCTTTCATCGCGGTGATCTACTTGACTGCACCAGCGATCGGCGCCTTCGTGCGAACAAATTTGATGACGGAAGTCAACGGCACCGCTTACGTCGACGCCCCGCAATGGCTCAAGAACTGGGAAGATAGAGGCTTGATTGCTTGGGCGGACAAAAACGAGGACGGGAAAATTCAATATTCCGGTAGCGGCCCGGTTTTTGAATCGTCCGAAAAAGCGTGGCAGCAACGGAGCGAAGGCACGACGCTATCCCCGGATTTCGTGTTTAGCGGCAAACCCGTTTATTTCGAAGGTGATTCTGACGATGGTCCGCGAAGGCTAAAAAATGTTTTGTCCGCCAACGACAACGAGTTTTACTACGAGAAAGACATCCTCGTGATGGCAAATCCCGAGATGGCAAACCTTCCACCATGGGTAATTGCACTCGTGATGGCAGGTTGCGTTGCTGCTGCATTGTCAACCGCCGCCGGCCTCCTGCTGGTGCTTTCAACTTCGATCTCGCATGACTTGCTAAAGAAAATCATCGCTCCGAAGATCAGTGATCGAACAGAAGTTCTTTCGGCGCGGATCGCTTCGTTTTGCTTCTTGGCGATCGCTGCCTACTTTGGCATCAATCCGCCTTCGGAGTTCGTCGCCAAAACCGTCGCTTTTGCATTTGGGCTCGCAGCATCCTCGTTCTTTCCAACAATCCTGATGGGGATCTTTTCAAAACGAATCAATCGAGAAGGAGCAATTGCCGGAATGGTTGCTGGGGTCGGACTGACGTTGAGCTATATCATCTATTTTCAATTTTACGCAGATCACAAAAACTATTGGCTCGGCATCTCTCCTGAAGGCATCGGCTTTGTCGGCATGCTGGTTAACTTTGCAGTCGCGTTTGCGATCTCAAGCGTGACTCCTCCGCCTCCCCAAGAAGTTGTGGAAATGGTAGAGCGAATCCGTACGCCGCAAGACGTCGGCTCGGCGACTCATTAACGAAATGAATTACCCACCAAGCCGAGGAAACATCCGCCTAGCCTTGTTGCTCACAGGCTAATAATTTCTCCCTTGCCAATTTTTTTCACCCTCAAACCAACTCAATACCTTGATTACCAAAATCTCTGGCAAGCTGCTCACACTTTCCGAAACCACCTGCACGCTGCTCAACGAACCGTTTGAATACGAGATCTACGTTACCGACTTTACTCGCCGATCCTTACAGCTGAAGGTCGACGAAGTGGTGACATTACACACGATTCACTACATCGATGGTAACCCACAAAAAGGCGGTCGAATGACGCCGCGTTTGGTCGGTTTTGACACGGCGATCGAGCGCCAGTTCTTTGAAGTGTTCTGTTCGGTCCCCGGACTCGGCGTCAAAAAAGCACTCCGCGCACTCGTCCGCCCCGTCCGCGACATCGCTCACTCGATCGAGCAGCAAGACATCAAAGCCCTCACCACCATGCCCGGCGTCGGCGCCGCCATGGCCGAAAAAATCGTTGCCCAACTGCGTCGCAAGATGGCCAAGTTCGCATTGCTGGTTCAACAAGATCCGGCGACCCAAAACTCCGGATCGGCCGAACACAACATCGCCGACGAAACGTTCCAAATTCTGGTTTCGCTTGGCCACGCGGAAGCCGAAGCCCGCCGTTTGCTCGAACAGCCGTTGGCCAGCAAGAAGAAATTCAAGTCCGTTGAAGATCTGCTACAAGCGGTTTACGAGACGAATCAGTAGGCATCGCCCTGAGCAACAGCACAAGTTTTGAACACGGGCAACACGGACCTCCAATCTCACGTCTGTGTTCATCCGTGGCTAACCCTTCTCACCAAACAAAAAAAAGCTCCGCGTAAAACACGCGGAGCTTTTTTGGTTTTGAAACTCAGGCTGGCCGGGAAACCAACCGTCATCATTTAGAAAATATCGGTCACGAACTGGTGCCCCCAATGGTAGCGGCGAGCCGTCGGGTAGTAGTTGTGCCATTTTTTGTTGTACACCGGGATTCGCATCTCAGCTGGGTAGCGGTGATACATATCGTTTCCGCTGCGGTAGTAGTTACTAGAACGATAGTTCTGCGGATACGTCACATACGGATAGTGATAAAACCGGTCCAGATTAGTTTGGCCTTGCTGGCCCCAAGTCGCGCCGAACGCTTGAGCATTAGCGGTTGAATCTTGGTTCACTGCAGCGAATGCAACACAGCAAACGGCAATCATTAGAAGACGACGAATCATGGAGTCTTTCCTCCTCGGCAGCATCCGCCACCGAATTCAAAATGGGTCATTGAGCCTTAAAATAAACCGAATTCCCTGTCGTCAATTGGCGATCCCAAAAAGGCCGCCGATTCAAGCTTGCCAGCCAAGCGGCCAGCAAATTGGATTCGGAATCTACGGCACTCGCGGGTTTGGTGCCGTAAAAGGTCTAATTCGGCAATTGGGACATTCAGCATTAAACGATTATTCAACATAATAGTTACAACCCGTCCTCCAACCGCCACGCCTACCCGCGACCCGCACAACCGGTAAACTTTAACGCACCCAAAAACAACCGCCCTGCAAAAAACGGCTCCACGCAAAACCAATAAAACACTCCAAATGAACGCCCCCAACGACATCCCATCCCCAAAAAGCACCCTCACGATCTGCGGACTTGATTTTGAGTGCTCCCGGCCGCATCGCTTTGGGCTGGTCATTCAAGGCCCCGCAGATGCAACCAATAACGGCGACTACCTGCACAACCACCTGCTCGCCGAACCCAACCGCGACACGTTTTTACAATTGGTCGAAGACGAGCGATTGATCGTCTGCAAAAACGTGGCGACCAACGACCCGACGTATCGCCGAGTACGTGGCAAGTCCAGCGGTCAGAAACTCAGCCAAGCCGAATACTACCACCATGATGGTTGCAGCTGCCCCACGAAGCCACGGCTTGTTGAAATCCGCTTACCCGAACAAGCCATTGGACGCGATATCGCAACCGCCATTGCTCCCTTTGCCGATGTCGTCGCTGCGATGCTAACTGCCCTTCCAGTCCATTTCAAAGACAACCCGAACCTCGACGCATCAATCCAACAAGCACTCATCGATTTTGCCAAACCCAAATCTGACTGGCCCAGCGCCGAGTCTTGGGACAAGATCCAAGGCCGAGTCACCCGCTTGATTCGGAAAGAGTTTGACGCCGAAGCCTGCCGAGCGTTTTTCCGCGAAGTCGATTCGTTGGCCGACGCCTACGTGCTGCCTTGGGAGATGGGCGAAAGCAGGTTGATGTTGAACAACCACACCGACCTGTCGACCACGATGCAACACCGCCGATCGAGGCAGCGACCAAAAGCAGAAAACGAACAAAACGGCAGCCTGGTCAAACGCTGGACCAACGAAGAATACCCAGCGTAAGCAAGTCCTCGCGATCGTCAAACAGGATCGCAGCAAGATCTTCGAAAAGACCGTTTGAGTGCTTTGGATCAATGAATCTACAAGCTCATCGCCACGGACCTGGGGCTGGAAATCCGTATTTATCGGTGTGCAGCGGTGGTTGTTTTTCTTATCTGGCACGTCGAAAAAGTACGTTCGTTCCGGACACTTGATATCCTCACCTGGCCAGATCGCTCATTCACTTGCACACTCGGGCTTGAACCGCCCTTACTCCGCCATCGCTTGTTGCAACCCCGCTCGGTAATCAGGAAAATCCAATTCGATCTGAAACCGCTCGACCAACTTCTTGTTTGAAATCCGCTTATTGCTACCGCTACGAGCAGCCTTTGAATCGACAGCCGTTTCGGACCACGGAATTTGCTCGGCCCCTAAACACTCGGCGATATAGGAATAGTAGTCACGACGTAAAACAGGATTTCCGTCGCTGACCAAATAAGTCTCACCCGCGGGTTCAGTCCGCGCAATTTGATCCACGATTTTCGCTCCGTCATCCACATGAATCAAATTCAAGAAACCGGCGGACGAAAGTTTTTTCCAATCACCGGACATGATGCGCTCTTTCGTTGGCACGCGATCAGGACCATAGATCCCGGCAAACCGCAGCAACGTCGATCGACCTGCCAGTTGCGAATCACGAATCAACTGCTCCGCTTTTAAACAAGCCTTCCCTCCCGGCCGCAGCGGATCGGTTGTCGAAGTTTCATCCACCCACTCGCCACCAAAGTCCCCATAGACTCCCGTCGAAGAAACGTAAATCAAATGCTTCGGTCGACCGGGCAATTTGTCCAATACGTTTTTCAAGCCCCCAACATAAACCATCTCAACATCCGAATACATCGATCGATCCATCCCAACGGCGACTAAAACGATATCCGCTTCGGGCAAGCCGTCGAGCGTTTGCGGCTGGGTGACATCGCCGATGATCCCTGTGATTCCTTGTTCGGCAAACCTCGTCAAACGCTCAGGTTTACGCGTCATCGCGACGACGGAGTGACCTTGCCGCTGCCAGAGCTTTGCAACCCTAAATCCCAAATATCCACATCCAATTATTAAACAAGTCACTACGAAATCCTAAAGCTGAAGGAAAAAACAGTTTTTAACGCCCGCAAACAAGCCGCAACCGTGCCACCACTTACGGTCAACGACTATTTTGCCGACCTAAATCGGAGGAATCTCAGCCAATTTAAAGCTGGGTGGTACAATATCGTAGCAAACGAAGGTCGATAAGCACCTTCGCCGAAACGTTTGGTAAGAAATGCCGTTAAAACCGGATACGCACTACAGGCAGCTACCTATCCTAACTATTTCAAGAGCCGTGATGAACTACTTGCTACGAAACTTCCTGCTTTCCATCGCTTGCGTGTCACTTTTGATTTCCGCGCCGGCATTCGCTCAAGAAGACGCTGAAGGCGACAAACCCGCGGCTGAAAACCAATCTGCGGAAACTTCCGACAACGATTCAGGTCTACCTGAAATCTCAATCGATCTGCCTTTAGAAATCGAAACCAACGAAGACCAAGAATTTCTGTTCGATGGTGGAGTCCCCGAGTCCTTGGCCCAACTCCGCGCCATGGAGTCACGTTTTGAAAAGCTCACCGAGCAACTGATGCCCGCCACCGTCAACATCCAGATGGGCGCGTCGCAAGGATCAGGCGTGGTCGTCACTGACGACGGCTACATTTTGACCGCCGCTCACGTCATCGGAAAGCCAAACCAAAACGCCCGCATCATCTTCCCCGACGGACGACGCTTCCAAGCAGAAACCCTGGGCGTCAACAGCGGCCGAATCGACTCGGGCATGCTCAAAATCATCAACCCAAAAAACAAATCATTCCCCTACGTTCAACTGGGAATTTCAGAAACACTTGAACTGGGGCAATGGGTCATGGCGATCGGTCACCCCGGCGGCATCGACAAATCACGCGGGCTCGTAACTCGCGTCGGACGAATCGTTAGTAAAACCGACCGGGTTCTCCGCACCGACTGCACTTTGGTAGGCGGCGATTCAGGAGGCCCATTGTTCGACATGAACGGACAACTGATTGGCATCCACAGCCGCATCGGCCTCAAACTCTCGGACAACTTCCACGTCCCCGTCGATCAGTACTCCGACAACTGGGACAAACTCGCCCAAGGCCTAATCCTGAACGGCCGTCCGTCGCTCGGCTTTGATGTTGTCGGCCAATCGAACGTGGTCAAAAGCGTCAAGGAAAAAACAGCCGCTGCAAAAGCAGGACTAAAAGTTGGCGACACGATCATGAAGATCGAAGACCAAGACGTCGCTGACAAAGAAGAAATGATCTCAGCCATCACCGAACTCAAACTCCTACCCAATCAAAAAATCACTATTCGCATTAAACGTGAAGATGAACAACAAGACTTAGACTTTGTCGTTGGGCAACGTTAGCCCGCGTGCACAGCAAGGATCGACAGCAAACCCCAAAGTCAAAAGCTCCAATTAACGGTTGAACAATTATGAAAAAAATCTCACGCGCCATCTTACTCGCACTAACCGTCGCACTAACCGCAAACTCGTCGATGGCTGTTGCTCAAACTGCCACCGCCGAACCAAAAGCCAAGAAATCCAAGGCTGCCAAAGAAAAGGCAGATGATTCTGACCAGGACAGCGAAGACGAATCCAAGCCGAAGAAAGAAAGCAAGCAGCGGACAACAACGGCTCAGAAGCCGAATTTCACTCGGCTCTCCCCAGACTTCGTGTCCGTCTTCGAACCCGTCTCCAAATCGATGGAAGACGCCACCGTTCAAATTCTCGCCGGTGGCCGACAAGTCGCTCTGGGAACCGTCATCGACTCCAACGGCTTTATCCTCACCAAAGCCAGCGAGCTAAAAAAAGACCTCAAATGCCAAGTTGGCGACGAAGAATTCGAAGCCAAGATCATCGGCATCCACCGCAAGACCGACCTCGCATTGCTGAAAATTGATGCCGAAGCATTGAACGTGATTCACTGGGCCGAAGAGCCAGACAGTGAAGTCGGCAACTGGGTAGTTTCTCCGAGAGCCCAAGAAGGCGACACAGCCGTCGGTGTCGTCAGCACGCTCAACCTTCGTCAGATCAAACGTTCACGACCATTTGTTGGCATCAAAATGGCCCCGGCCGTCGACAAAGAAGGCACTGAAATTGGGATTCGAATCACCGAGGTCGTCAACCGCTCGCCAGCTGCCATCTCAGGCTTACTTGTAGGCGACGTCATCTACAAAATCGACGACCAACCCGTCAAAGAAATCAAAGACTTACAAAACATTTTGGGCCAGTTCGATGCTGGCGATCGAGTCGCCTTGGACGTGATCCGCTTTAAAGAAGAAATTCAAATCCGTGTCACCTTGGCCGAGTACGAAAAACTGGCTCCCAGCTCGCAACGCCGTAACCAGCAGAACAGCATGGGTAGCAAGCTCAGCCGACGCCGCAAAGATTTCCCGCTCGCCTTGCAACACGATTCAATGTTGCAGTCAAACACTTGCGGTGGGCCACTACTGAATCTTTCTGGCGATGCAATTGGCATCAATATCGCTCGTGCAGGTCGAGTTGCCAGCTATGCACTGCCAACGGAAACCGTTTTACCGATCATCGATTTATTGAAAACCGGCGAACTCGCTCCAGCGATTGTCAACAAAGCAAAGATCGCGTCAGCAGCGCTCGAGCTGAAACAACTGCGTGACGAATTAGACTCGCTTCCCGCAAAGATCGCAGTCCTTAACATTCAAGTTAACGCTGAAATGGCTGTCAAAAATGAGCTCAAAAAAACGATCAAGAGCTTAGAAAACACTCTCGCCGAACACAAAGAGCGTTTGGCCAAAGTGGCGGAAGCTCTCAAGCAACGCAACGACAAAAAGAATACCGTCGGCAAAAAGCTACGAACCGGCGAAAAAACTATCAACCGGTTGAAAACGCAACTCGACGAACTCCAAACGGGTAGCCGCTAGAAACCGCTGGTGCCACCGCAGCACCAGCAACCGAACCCTAAACTACTTATCGCCCAACATCGCATCACGGAAGAACGCACCTGAATGAGAAGGCTCATACTGGTAACCCTTAATCAATCCAGGCGACCAATCCGGATCAAAAATCCAAGCACACCAAGAAATATCTTTCGCCTTAAAGTACTTTAGAACCGCGTTACGATACGATCCATCGTCGATCATGTAGTCGTACTGACCGACAAGTGCGTATCCCATTTCGGTTGCAAAAACAGGATAGCGGCTCGCCAAAAAACCGAAATGCTCTTCCCAATGCGGTTCTCTGGGCGGCTTGCATTTCCCCGGATACGGGTGAGTGACGTAGGCAATCCCCGGTCGGCCGATTGGGTTATTCTTCACTTCCCGCAAATCGTAGGCCCAGTTAAAACCACTGACCAACGGTACCACGTTCTTGTCATTGGCGTAGATCACATCCACGATCTTCTCAACCATCGCCTTCCACTGCGGCCAAGTACACGTCCCCAGCTCACCGTTGTTTAACGTTGGCTCATTGAAGATCTCGTAGAAAGCCACGGTCGGATTACCCGCAAAACGCTTTGAAACCGCCTCCCAAAACTGGAGCGTTTCCTTCATGTTGGTGACGTAGATATCCGCCTCAAACTTCTTCGTTCTCAAGTTACCGATGCTATGCCAATCAATAATGACATACATCTCAAGTTCGCCACACCAACTGACCGCTTGGTCAAACAGTTTTAAAGACTCCTCCAACCCGCGACTCCTCATCCGCGTCGGATGAATTGGAATCCGGATCACATTGGCGCCCCAACTCTTAATCTGTTCAAAATGCTTTTTGTTCCAGTGGCCGTCTTTGACAATCTTATCAGGGTCGGCAATCGCAACTCCCTTGAAGACAACCGGCTTGCCATCGACAACAAATCGATTTTTCAACACTTTGACAAACCCCATTTTCTTCCTCTTCGGCTCCGCGGGTTTCTCTGCCTTCCAAGCATCCATCAATTGTTGCGAGCTATGCAACTTGTCGTCCGAGCCCCCTTTAACCACCGCCGTCACTTTGCGCTCGCTGCCGATTAAAATCGTCATTGGATAGGCGACTCGATACCGCAGTGTGGATTTCTTACGAGTGTCGTTCAAAATCCCCAACTGCTCAATCAACTTGCTCTTGGGATCGGCGAGCAACGAAAACTCAATCCCGTTCAAAGCCGAAAAGTCTTTTAACACCGAAGCCTTGTCGTAGCTAAGCCCCACCAGTTGCAAGCCAGATGCCTCGATCGATTTTAAATCGCGTTGCAACTGGATTAACTGATCTTTGCATTGACTGCACCAGCCAACCGAACGAAGCACGACCAATGCAACGGGACCATCCGCCAGTAAAGCGGACAGCTTCTGTTCTTTGCCAAACTGATCGACGATCGAAAAGTCTTCGACCTGACTACCAATCGTCGGCCCGACAGCTTTTTGAGCCAGAACAAACGCTGGCAAGAAAACAATCGCAAACATCGCGATAACAAGTGTGCGGCAATTCATTTTTAACCTAACTGGGAAGCAGTAATTGATTGTTTGACTTAAGTCTCGGTTATTGTTTGACTTAAGTCTCGAGCAACTTTGGTGTGACAGGAATTTGTACCAGCCCATTTTCGGCGAAGATGGCTAACCGCGAATGAAGGCGTATCTCAGCATCTAACCATTCGCGGTTACTTGCATCCATTCGCGGCTTAAAAATCATGGCTGAATACTATTGGCCTAACTAAGAGCCTACCCCACAATCAAGGGTGAAGCAATTTCACAAATCAGAGAGGCCCAATAAATGGTAGCCCGACGCGCGAGGGCGTGTTGATTTAGTCATGCCTAGGCGAAGCCTAAACAATGTGGTGATGGGCTTCCAGCGTGTCATCCGCGCAGGCAGTCTGGAATTCATTCTAGTAGAAGGATTTGCTGACTAAATCAACAAGCCCTGGCGCGGCGGGCTACCATTTGCTGTGGCTGACGCTTGGCTCCTCGCGAACACATAGGGCTACCGTAAAACCCCGATTCAAAAACCGATTCGCCCTGAAAAACCGATTCGCCCTGCTCCACAACCTTATTGCCGAACACACTCCCTGCTCGGCGTGAAGCATTGAGCCCTAAGTTGTTGAGACTTAAGTTACTAGGCAAACACCCAATCCTTAGCCACCAACAATTTACAAACGCTGCCACAAAGAACCGAATGCTGACTTTCACGGAGCGACCATCACAGCCCACTCCACCGGTTGTCCTAATCTCGCTCGGTTCGTAGCCAGACCTTTTCTCTTTTCAGCAACAGTGACGCATAAATCGCGACCTTGCGAACAAGGAACCAAGGCATCGCTAAAATAGCTTTCGCAGGAACTTTGTCGCGACAATGGACCAACCACCCCAACACCAAGCCACTGCCCATCAATGCCGCACCGATTCCCAGCAAGATCGCAGGCAAAGCACTACCGCCCAGCAACAACATTGCAATCGCTGGCAAAGCCAAAATCGTCCAAGCGATCCCCAACAACGCCAATGGCGGAATGCAAAGATCAAACGCAGCCCACAGCAGACCTGGCTTGAACGAAGTAATCGACCTGAGCATCATTTTAGGCGCGTTGGACAGAATCGACTCAAGGTAGCCCTGCTCCCAGCGTCGGCGCTGCTGAACCAACGTTCCCCATTCTTTGGGAACGTGCCCGTCAATTCTCGCCTCCGGGCAGAACGTTGGCGGATGCCCTACATAAGCCAATTCAAGCCCCAGTGTCGTGTCTTCGGCTAACGATTGATTGGCAACGTTGACCTTGCGAATCACCTGCCACGGAAACGCCATCCCGCTACCAGTCAATTGACACGGCATGCCCAAACGCAGTGAGCCCAACGGCCGAATATGATTTTTAAACCACAACGTAAACGAAGACGCATTATTACTCGCCACGCCATCTTGCTGCTCACCAAAAATGTACGAACCTTGCACCGGTCGATTCAACTTCGCAGCTTTACTAGATAGCTGAGCCAATGCGTCCGACGAGATCCGGCAGTCGGCATCCACCACGATCACCACCTCCGGTGGATCCGCTTCAAGCTTCTCCAGCGCGAACCGCAACGCGTATGCCTTGCCGCGTTCAGTTTCGTCAAACCGCTCAAAGGCCTCCGCCCCATAGCTCTTGGCCACTGCCGCAGTCGAATCCTCACAGTTGTCGGCGATCACAATCACTCGATCGCCCTCTTTAACTTGACTTTTCACGTCTTGCAGAATTCCGGCAACGATCGCTTCTTCATTGTGAGAAGGAATCAAAACCGCCAACCTCGGAAGCTGCTCTCTATCGAAACTGCTTTTGCGCCCCGGCAACAACGAAAAAAAACACTGCAACGCAAACGTCACGATTGGAATCATTACCAAAACGATCAACACGATCAATGCGATTAAAAACATCTTAACTGAAACCTAAAGAGGAGAAAACTTTGTGAGGTGGGAGAGACCAACGAATCAAAACGTAAGCCTCATTATTTTTAGAAATGGTCAGTCTAGTCGAATCGAGCAAATAAGCACGCCAGAAAGTTACCAACAGATATCCAAAACTACCGAATCTGCCCCCCAGAATGCCTATCGTTCGTTCCCGCTTGAGAGCCGAAAATCTGCGTCGGGAGCCAAACCCACCCTATATGACTCTAATGCTGGACTAGTATACTTAGACTCAAGAACTCCCTTCTCATTGAATCCCTCCCCAGTAAAAATATAAGCAACCAGCGATGAACCAACCTTCAGAACCTGAAGAATCATTGCAACACAAACTGTGTTACCTGCTGATCGTTGGCCTGTTGATCGTGTTTTACGCGGCCACTCGCCCTCTCAATCACAGCGAAAGCTACGACAGCATCAACTATGCGCTCTTCGCCGAAAACTTCGAATTAGGTACCGCACCGGATTCGCGAAACATTTTGTTCCACGCATTCAACCGCTCGTTGTTCCTAACCTCCGAATCGCTTGGGCTCGGTATCGGCGCCTTGGAGCTGATTTCTTACGTCAGCATCATCAGCGGCGCGTTTTCACTGGTTCTTTTCGCTCGGCTTCTAAAATTGCGGTTTGGCGTTTCCACATTCGCCGCATGGACTGGCGCGGCGTTTCTTGGACTGACTTACGGTTACTGGCGATACGCCGGAGCCGCCGAAGTCTACGTGCCATCGATCTTTTTGATCCTGTGCAGCTTAACGCTCATCTTTAATTTCTTGGCTGACCCAAAACGCAGCCAATGGACGCTGTTGGCTGCCGGCACTCTGTCAGGACTGGCCGTACTGTTCTACATGCCCAACATCATCGTTCTGTTTTTCGCGATCTTCGTGCTGTTCTGTTCAAAATCGCATTTCTTTGCGTTCATACGGTATGGAATCATCGGCGCGTTCGTGGTCGCCGCCGGATTCACAATCGCCTTCTTTACGATCTACGGACACATTCCGTCGATCGGAGAATTGGCCGAATTCGCCAACGATCGCAATGACGAATTTCGTGAGCCGCCGCGACTACACATCGCGCTCGTTAAATTTGTGCTGGCCTTTGGCCACGACGTTTTCTCCGCCCACTGGACGCGGACATTGGACCCCGTTCGTACGACGCTGGACCCGTTGATCCCTGGCTGCGTTTACAACTTCAACGTCGTTACCTACGCCGGTAAAGGCGTACAATACTTCTCCGCCATCGCCGCAGCTCTGTTCCTACCCGCCCTGATTCTGCTGGCGCGAATCCACTGGATTGCCTCCACGCAATGGAAACTAGCCGCACCCAAAAAATCAACCATGTTTCTGATTTGCTGGTTCGGATCGATGGGCTTAATCGTTGGCATCATCGACCCCGGTAGCTTCGAAGCTTGGATTCCACTTCTGGTTCCATTCGTGGCGTTGACTACGGTGCTTGTCATCGAGCCTTGCTGTCAGCTGGGGAAACACAAATCCTTGATCGCCTTCGTTTTGGTATTACTGTGCTACAACTTTTTCGGCGGTGCGCTACTTTGGCGAAACACCGACGGAGACTACTTCTTCCACAAAACCGCTTGGATCCGACAGGAACTGACCGAAGACGATACCGTCGTGGTCAATGAGTTCGACTATCGCATGGTGGATTATCTTCGCTACTACACCAACGCCAAAATTGCTCACCTGACCTTTGCAGACCAAATCACCTTCAAACGAAGCCATCCTGACATTTACTATATGTCTTTGGACCAGTTCATCAGCGACTACAGCCAAGGCGACAAACGGCTGTTCGCGATGGACGATACACTCACACCGGACCCCAAAATCAAATCTTGCCGTCACGGCGAAGCAAAATTCGACGCCGCCCAGAACCTAGCTGAACTACTAAAAAAGAACGCAGAACTGGTAGACACCGGCAAGTTCGGCGAGACCTATCGAATTCGTTTGAGTGAGTAATAACTAGCACTTGGCTCATCCAGTGCCAGCACCAGCACACCAGCATTGCCGACAAACAGGCAAGCCACCCAGTCTAGGCAACCCTATTGCCGCCGCTATTCAGAAAATCCTAAAGAATCGGCAAACCCATGACGATCCCTACAGCAGCGGCATTCGTCAAACTCCGCCATGCCTCTTCC